>DASTIY010000140.1:0-8616 GCA_035717085.1 Casimicrobiaceae bacterium
AGACGGGCACCTTCGTGGCCGCGCTGTCGCGACGGCCCTGGTACTCGACGACGCCTTCCTTGAGGCCCCGCTCGCCGATGGTGATGCGGTGCGGGATGCCGATCAGCTCGAGGTCTGCAAACATTACGCCAGGGCGCTCGCCGCGGTCGTCGAGCAGGACCTCCACGCCGGCCGCTTCGAGCGCTTCGTGCAGCCGATCGGCCTCTTCTTTCACGATCTCGCTGCGATCGTAGCCGATCGGCGCGATCGCGACCGCGAACGGCGCCATCGCGGCCGGCCAGACGATCCCGCGCTCGTCGTGGTTCTGCTCGATCGCGGCGGCGACGACGCGCGTCACTCCGATGCCGTAACAGCCCATCTGGATCACGTGCGTCGCGCCTCCCGCGTCGAGGTATGTCGCGTCCATGGCCCGCGAGTAGACGTCGCCGAGCGCGAACACGTGGCCGACCTCGATCCCGCGGACGATCGCGAGCTTGCCCTTGCCATCGGGGGCGGGATCGCCCGCGACGACGTTGCGGATGTCGGCGACGAGATCGGGCTCGCGGCAGTCGCGGCCGAAATTGACGCCGCGCAGGTGATAGTCCGCCTCGTTCGCGCCGCAGACGAAGTCCGCCATGACGGCGACGGCGCGATCGGCGATGAGCGGCATGTCCTTCGGCATACCGACGGGGCCGAGGTAGCCAGGACGGCAACCGGTCGCATCGACGATCTCGGTGTCGGTCGCCCACCGCCAGCCCGCGGCGAAGCCCGGTAACTTCCCGATCTTCACCTCGTTGCCCATGTGATCGCCGCGCACGAGCAACATCTGCACGCGATCCTGCGCCTGCACCATCAGGCATTTCACCGTGCGCGAAAGCGGCAAGCCGAGCAGCTTCGCGACGTCCTCGCAGGTCGACAGGCCGGGTGTGGCGACGCGTTCGCAACGCTCGCCCGCTGGCGGCCGTTGCCGGATGGACGCGACGCCCTCCGCCTGCTCGACGTTCGCCGCGTAATCGGACGCGTCGCTGTAGGCGATCGCATCCTCGCCCGACTCGGCGAGCACCTGGAATTCGTGCGATGCGAAGCCGCCGATCGCACCCGTATCGGCCTCGACGGCGCGAAACCGAAGGCCGAGCCGCGTGAAGATACGCGCGTACGCGTCGTACATCGCGCGATACGAGCGCATCAGGCCCTCGCGATCGACGTCGAACGAATACGCGTCCTTCATCAGGAATTCGCGCCCGCGCATCACGCCGAAGCGCGGCCGGATCTCGTCGCGGAACTTGACCTGGATCTGGTAGAGGTTGACCGGCAACTGGCGATAGCTGCGAACGTCCTTGCGCACGATGTCGGTCATGACTTCCTCGTGCGTGGGCCCGAACAGGAAGTCGCGTCCCTGGCGATCCTTGATCTTCAGCAGTTGCGGGCCGAACTTGTCCCAGCGTCCCGTCTCCTCCCACAACTCGGCCGGCAGCACGTGCGGCAGGTACGACTCGAGCGCGCCGGCGCGATTCATCTCCTCGCGCACGACCGCCTCGACCTTGCGCAGCGTCCGCAAGCCGAGCGGCATCCAGGTGTAGATGCCGGACGAGACTTTCTTGATCATGCCGCTGCGCAGCATGAGCTTCTGGCTCGCGACGTCCGCTTCCGCGGGTGCTTCCTTGAGAGTGGCGAGGTAGAACTTCGAGACGCGCATCGGCGCCGTCCGCGCAAAGAGCCGGATTTTAGCGTTGCCACCGTCGTGCGCGCGACCCGGGTGCGAGAATCGGCGCGTTATATATCGCAGCAGTGAATTCGAGCGTCGAATTTCCCGATCCCCGGTCGTGGCCCGCCGCGTCCGCGGGCCCCCCGTGGCCGGACGTTCGCGCGGCGCTCGACGCGCCGACGCGCGACGAGGCCGAGGCACACGACGCGAGCGTGCTTGCATGGTTGCGCGCACGCTTCGACGCGGGCGAAGGCGACGCGCTCGCGCGGGCGTTCGCGCAGGCCCCGTCGTTCGCGTCCGTGCGTCACCTTCAGCGGCTGGCGGTCGAAGCCGAGCGCGCGTACGCGGCCGCCGACGTGCTGCGCGTCGTGCTGTTCGCCTTGCCGATCGTCATCGTGACCGCGTTGGACGAAGGCCACGCGCCCGTGACGTTGTCGGGCGTGCTCGGCGAGACCGAGCCGATCGCCGATCGCTTGCGCGCGGCGCGCGCGTTCGGCGGTGCGGAGACGCTCGCGCTCGCGCGCCCGCTCGTCGACGCGCACGCGCTGGGCTGGCAAGCGCTCCCCGGCTTGCTCGCGCGAGGCAGGCTGGGGGAAGGCGACGATGCGTCCGAACATCCGCCGCTCGCGCTCGAGCTGGCGCCAGCGCCGATTCGGGTCGACGTGCGGGACGAGCGCGTGCACGTGCGGTTCATCGTCGGCGCGATCCTCGCGCCGCCGCGCGCAGATCCCCTAACAGGCGCGACGCTCGGCCACGAAGGCGTTCCGCTCGCGCGCGCGATCGGCGATGCGCTGAAGGCGCCGGGCGTCTCGCTGCTCGCGTTGCCGCGGCCGCCGCAGCCCCTGTCGCTCGCCGTGGTGACCGGCCGCACGGCGCAGCGCGACGTGGCGGCTCAGCTTTTCGTCAGCAACGCGATCCGCACGCTGCGGCGCGCATATGGCGAGCCGACTGCGATCATCAGCGCGCATCGCGCGACCGATGCGCCAAGCGGCGGCGAGTTGCGGCTTTCGCTGTCGTCGCCGTTCGCGCCGAAAGCGGCGGAAGGCTTCCGTTGTCCGATCGAGCCCGGCGAGCGCGTGCAGGACGCCGCCGCGATGCTGGAGGCGCTTCTAAGCGATTGCCAGGTGACCGACGTGCGCGTGCGGCCGGGCATTCACGACGACGTCGATCCGATCACCGGGCAGCCGTTGTTCTTTAAAGCTCCCGGCGCAGGCGCGTTGCACTGAGGCGCAGCGCAGACGCCTGCGCGCATCCGCTGCAGCGCGCAGGCCGGTGGTGCCCCCTTCCCGCCGCTTGATGCGGCCGATGCCGCTGATCTGCTCGGTGACGTGCGGATCGCCGAGGTATTCGATGTTGCCGGCGCCGGAGATCGACGCCTGCAGCGTCTGTTCGGCGTTGACGACGACGTTGCCGACACCGCTCACGCGCACCGTCGCGTCGCGCGCATGCAATCCTTCTGCGCTGACCTGGCCGGCGCCGGAAATGAGGACCTCGGCGCGCTCGACCTGTCCGGCGATCCGCGCGTCGAGGGCACCGGATCCTTCGATGCGCAGCGACGTCGCGCGAAGGTCGTCGATCGCGAGCTTCGCTCCGCCGGACGCGCCGATCCGAAGCGAGGGCACCTCGATTTTTTGCGCCTGCACGTCCACCGAGCCGCTCAAGCGCACGCGATCGAGCGTCGGGAACAGGACGGTGATGCGTGGCGGCGTCGCATTTCGACGACCCAGGAATCCGAAGCCGCTGCGCCGCGATTCGGTCCGCACGACGAGACGGCCGTTTTCGACTCGCGCCTGCACACGCGTGTTCTTTCCCGCTTCGATGTCGATCGCCGGCGTCGTCGATTGCACGAGCGTCACGCGCGCGTCGCCGCCGATGTCGAGCGCGTGAAACGACGGCAGATTCCGATGCTCCAAGCGCGGAAGGGCGGCGTCCGTCGTGAAGCCGCGCGACAGCGTCCACCAGGCGAGGAGCGCGGCGACCACGACACAGCCGAGCACGATCCAGGGGAGAGCCGAGCGCTTCATGGTGTAGGCGTTGGATGCGATAAGGCCGTGAAACGGATTCGCCTTGACGTTTCAAGCATTATAGAATACCGTATTCCGAATTCAATAACGGTACGCCACCCGAGTCTTCGTGAAGGAGGTCTTCGTGGAGCCAACATCTGCACCCATCCGCGTCGTCATCGCCAAGGTCGGACTCGACGGGCACGATCGCGGCGTCAAGATCGTCGCACGGACGCTGCGCGACGCCGGAATGGACGTGATCTATACCGGGCTGCACCGAACGCCCGAAGAAGTCGTCGAGGCGGCGATCCAGGAGGACGTCGACGTGATCGGCGTCAGCATCCTCTCCGGCGCGCACATGACGGTATTCCCCCGCATCGTGAAGCTGCTCGAGGAGCGTGACGCCGAGGACATTCTCGTTGTCGGCGGTGGTGTCATTCCGGACGAGGATCTGGCGAAATTGCGCGAGATCGGCGTCAAGGAATTGCTGCTGCAGGACACGCCGCCCGCGGAGATCGTCGCATCGATCAAGCGGGTCGTGGCGCAGCGCGGGCCGCGCTGAAGGGCGATCGAGGATCGAGGATCGAGGATCGCAGCCATACCGGGCATCTTCGGATCAGCGGGTAGGAGTCGACGCGCATGACGAGCGATCAGATGGAGCAATGGAGCTTTCCGCCGCGCTTCGACGCGGACTACGTGCCGCCGGCCGGCTCGCGCTACTGGTTCCCGGTGCGCGAGACGATGCCGCCCGCCGAGCGCGAGCGCGCGATCCTCGAACGTCTGCAGCAGATCACGCGCTATGCCTACGAGACCTCGCCGTTCTATCGGCGCAAGTGGGACGAGGCCGGCTTTCATCCCGATCACCTGCGCTCGCTCGAGGACTTCGAAGCGAAGGTGCCGGTGATCACCAAGAAGGATCTTCGCGAGGCGCAGGCGCGCGTGCCGCCGTTCGGCGATTACCTCTGCGTGCCGACCGACGAGGTGCATCACATCCACGGCACCTCGGGCACGACGGGCCGGCCGACGGCGTTCGCCATCGGTCGCCACGACTGGGACGCGATCGCCAGCGCGCACGCACGCATCATGTGGGGCATGGGCATTCGTCCCGGCGACATCGTGTTCGTCGCGGCGATCTTCAGTCTCTACATGGGCTCGTGGGGCGCGCTGTCCGGCGCCGAGCGCTTGCGCGCGAAAGCGTTTCCGTTCGGGGCGGGCGCGCCGGGGATGACGGCGCGTGCGGCAATGTGGCTCGATCTGACGAAGCCCTCTGCGCTGTACGCGACACCGTCCTTCGCATTGCACCTCGCCGAAGTCGCGCGCAGCGAGGGCTACGATCCGCGCACGTTCGGCTTGCGCACGATGTTCTTCTCCGGCGAGCCGGGAGCATCGGTTCCGGGCGTGCGCGAACGCCTGGAGGCGGCGTACGGTGCGCACGTCGTCGACTGCGGCTCGATGGCCGAGATGACGCCGTTCATGCAC
The DNA here is from genome assembly GCA_035717085.1 of Casimicrobiaceae bacterium. Classification (GTDB taxonomy): domain Bacteria; phylum Pseudomonadota; class Gammaproteobacteria; order Burkholderiales; family Casimicrobiaceae; genus VBCG01. Next base: position 5,167 of record DASTIY010000140.1, read on the forward strand.
GTGTCGGGCAGCGCGCAGACGAGCGGCATGCTGTGCTGGCAGGACATCGTCTACACGGAGGTCTGCGATCCTGCGACCTACCAGCGCGTGCCGTACGGGCAGCGCGGCACGCCGGTGTACACGCACCTCGAGCGGACGTCGCAACCGATGATCCGTCTCGCGTCGGGCGATCTGACGCTGTGGGAGAACGCGCCGAACCCGTGCGGGCGCACGTACCCGCGACTGCCGCAGGGCATCTTCGGGCGCATCGACGACATGTTTACGATCCGCGGCGAGAACGTGTATCCGAGCGAGGTGGATGCGGTGCTCAATTCGCTCACGGGCTATGGTGGCGAGCACCGCATCGTGATCACGCGCGAAGGCGCGATGGACGAGCTCGTCATTCGCGTCGAGATCGCGCCCGAGCATCACGCGCGCGGTGCCGATGCGCACACGGCGTTGCGCGACGAGGCCGCGAAGAAGCTGCAGAAGATGCTGGGCCTGCGCTCGAAGCTCGAGATCGTCGCGCCCGGCACGTTTCCGCGCACCGATTTCAAGGCGCGCCGCGTGATCGACGATCGCGAGGTGTTCCGCGAAATGAACGCGAGGCTGGGCGCATGAGTGCGACGCGCGAGACCCGCGGGCCGATCGAAGGCCCGAAGGACACGTCGGCGCACGATTGCGTGGAGGCCGACACTCGGGCCTCTGGATCAGCGCCGTCGATCCAGAAAGGCCGAGGGAAGGGCTACATCGCGTCGTCGGAGCTCGCGCCGCGCGTGCTGCAGGGCGATCGGCGCGCGATCGCGCGCCTGCTGACGCGCGCCGAATCGGGCGTCGCTGAAGCGCGCGAAACGCTCGATTCGATGTTCGCTCACGCCGGTCGCGCGCACGTCGTGGGCATCACCGGCGTGCCGGGAAGCGGCAAGTCGACGCTCGTCGCGAAGCTCGCCGCCGCGGTGCGCAGGAGCGGCCGCACGGTGGCCATCGTCGCGATCGACCCCTCGAGCCCGTTTTCGGGTGGCGCGATCCTCGGCGATCGCATACGCATGGGCGAGCTCGGCGGCGATTCCGGGGTGTTCGTGCGCAGCATGGCCACGCGCGGCGCGCTCGGCGGCCTCGCGAAAGGCACGCTCGAAGTCGTCGACGTGCTCGACGCCGCGGGCTTCGACATGATCATCATCGAGACGGTCGGCGTGGGGCAGGACGAAGTCGACATCGCGCGCGCGGCGCACACGACCGTCGTCGTGTCCGCGCCCGGGCTAGGCGACGACATCCAGGCGATCAAGGCCGGCATCCTCGAGATCGCCGACGTCCACGCGGTCAGCAAGTGCGACCGTCCCGACGCGAACAAGACGATCGCCGATCTGAAGACGATGCTCGCGCTGGGCCTGACGCATCTCGACCGCGAGCAGTGGTCGCGAAAAATCGGGTCGGACTCGATTTCAGGTGCAGCTGAAATCGAGTCCGATCCCATTTTCCGGCCCGACGTGATCGCGACGAGCTCCGTGCGCGATCAGGGCGTCACGGAACTGCTCGCGGCGATCGACCGCCATCGCGAGCGCCTCGAAAGCACGGGCGAGATCGACAAGCGGCGCGCCGCGATCGCCGAGCGCCGGCTGCTGGCTGCAGGCGAGGGCATCCTGCGCGACGCGTTTGCGCGGCATCGCACCGGTCGCCTGTCGGCGTTGCTCGAACAACTGCGCGCGCGGACGCTCTCGCCGCACGCGGCCGCGCAGCGACTGTTGCGCGAATTGAACCTCGGAGGTGACGCATGAACGATTCGACGATTGCATCCCCAGCGCGCGCAGGGTTGGCCGAGCAGGTCGATGCGTGGGAGAAGAACGAGGTCGCGAACTTCCTGAAGAAGGCCCCCGAGCGCAAGCAGCGCTTCGAGACGCAGGGCGGCTTTCCGCTGAAGCGTACGTACACCGCGCTCGACGTCGCCGACACGCCGCTCGCCGATATCGGCCTGCCCGGCCAATACCCGTACACGCGCGGGCCGTACCCGACGATGTATCGCGGGCGTATCTGGACGATGCGCCAGATTGCGGGCTTCGGCACCGCCGAGGACACGAACCAGCGCTTCAAGTACCTGATCGCGCAGGGGCAGACCGGCTTGTCGACCGACTTCGACATGCCGACGCTGATGGGCTACGACAGCGACCATCCGATGAGCGAAGGCGAAGTCGGCCGCGAAGGCGTGGCGATCGACACGCTCGCCGACATGGAGCATCTGTTCGAAGGCATCGATCTTACGAAGATCTCGGTGTCGATGACGATCAATCCGAGCGCGTGGATCCTGCTCGCGATGTACGTGGCACTCGCGCAAAAGCGCGGCTACGACCTGCACAAGCTCTCCGGCACGATCCAGGCCGACATCCTGAAGGAGTACCAGGCGCAGAAGGAATGGGCGTTCCCGGTGGCGCCGTCGGTGCGGATCGTGCGCGACTGCATCACGTACTGCGCGCGCAACATGAAGCGCTACAACCCGATCAACATTTCGGGCTACCACATCTCGGAGGCGGGCGGCTCGCCGCTCGACGAGGTGGCGTTCACGATGTGCAACCTCATCGCGTACGTGGAAGAGGTGCTGAAAACCGGCATGCACGTCGACGAGTTCGCGCCGCGCCTCGCGTTCTTCTACGTCTGCCAGGCCGACTTCTTCGAGGAGGTCGCGAAGTTCCGGGCGGTGCGCCGCGCCTACGCGAAGATCATGCGCGAGCGTTTCGGCGCGACGAATCCCGAATCGATGCGGCTGCGCTTCCACTGCCAGACCGCCGCGGCGTCGCTCACCAAGCCCCAATACCGGATCAACGTGGTGCGCACCGGTTTCCAGGCGCTCGCGGCGGTGCTCGGCGGCGCGCAGAGCCTCCATACGAACGGGATGGACGAGGCGTTCGCGATCCCGACCGAGGAGGCGATGAAGATCGCGCTGCGCACGCAGCAGATCATCGCCGAGGAGACGAACGCGGCGGACGTCGTCGATCCTCTCGGCGGATCCTATTTCGTCGAAAGCCTCACCACGCGCTACGAGCGCGGCATCTTCGACATCGTCGACGAGGTCGACCGCAACGGCGGCACGATCAAGCTCACGCAGGAAGGCTGGTTCCAGCGGCGCATCGCCGATTTCGCCTACGAGACGGCGTTGAAGAAGGCGAGCGGCGAGAAGCCGGTGATCGGCGTCAACAAGTACGTCGATCGCGAGGAGAAGTTCGACATCGAGCTGCATCCTTACGACGCGTCGACGGCGGAGCGCCAGATCGCGCGCCTGAACCGCGTGCGCCGCGAGCGTGACAACGCGAAGGTGAACGCGCTGCTCGACCGGCTGGTCGACGTCGCGAAGCGCGAGGACGAGAACATCATGCCGGTCACGATCGAGCTCGTCGCCGCCGGCGCGACGATGGGCGACATCATCGAGAAGCTCAAGGAGCTGTGGGGAACGTATCGGGAGAATCCGGTTTTTTGAAATCG
>DASTIY010000141.1:0-3097 GCA_035717085.1 Casimicrobiaceae bacterium
GATGACGAGGTTGCGGAAGTTGTCCGCGGTCTGATAGTTGCGCGCAATGCGCACCTGAAAGTCGAGATCGCGCGACTCGATGCGGCCGGCCGGCAGCTCGACGTTCTCGCGCGTCAACGCGTTCTCAATGTCGGCGACCGTGAGGTTGCGCGCCGTCAGCGCCTGACGGTCGATCCAGACGCGCATCGACGGCCCGCCCGCGCCGAAAATGTTGATCTGCGAGACGCCCGGGATCGTCGCGAAGCGATCGAGCAGATAGCGCTCCATGTAGTCGGTGAGATCCATGAGGTTCATGGAGTCGCTGGCGAGCGTGAGCCACATGACCGGCTGCGTGTCGGCGTCGGCCTTTTGCACGCTGACTTGGTTCGCGTCCTCGGGCAGGCGGCGGCTCACGCGCGACACGCGGTCGCGCACGTCGTTGGCCGCCTCGTCGAGGTTGCGATTGAGATAGAACTCGAGCGTCAGGGACGCCTGACCGTCGCGGCTCTGCGAGCGGATGTTCTTGACGCCTTCGATGCCGGAGAGCTCGGCCTCGAGCAGCTGCGTGATGCGCGTCTCGATGACCTCGGCATTGGCGCCCGGGTATCCGACCTGCACCTGGACCGTAGGCGCGACGGTATCGGGGTTCTCGCGCACGGTGAGGTCGCGGAACGACATCGCGCCGATCGCGACGAGCAGCATGCTCAACACGGTCGCGAAGACCGGGCGCTTGACGGATGTATCGGACAGCCACATCGGTGCCGCCTCAGCTCCGCGCGTCGGCCGTGCTCGACGGCGGCACCGAGCCTTGCGAGCTCGAGCTGTCGCTGACCGCGGGCTCCGCGAACCGCACGCGCGCGCCCTCGCGAAGCTTGATGATGCCTTCGACGACGATCGGATCGCCTTCTTTCAAACCGCTGAGCACCTCGACGACGCCGAAGCGCCGGCCGCCGACCTCGATCTGCTGCTGGTGCACGACGTCGCCGTCGACGCGATAGACGTACGCGCGGTTCTGCACTTGGAACACGGAGCCCTCGGGAACCACGAGCGCCAAGCGCTCGGCCGTCACGACCTCGACGGTCAGCAGCATGCCGGGCCGGAGGGCCTTGTCTTTGTTGTCGATGTGCGCGCGCACGGTGATCGCGCGCGTCACGGGGTCGACGCGCGAGCCGACCGTGCGCACGGTGCCTTCGAACTCGCGGTCCGGGAAGCTCACGCTTTTCGCGACGATCCTCGCTCCTTCCTGCATCGAGCCGAGAAACGTCTCGGGCACCGTGAAATCGAGCTTGATGATCGAGATGTCGTCGATCGACGTGATCGGCGTGTTCGGAGACAGCAACGTGCCGGGGCTCACTTGACGAAAGCCGAGCAAGCCGCTGAACGGAGCCTGGATCAACCGGTCGCGTAACCGCGCGACGATGCTGTTCAAGCGCGCACGGCTTGCGCCGGCACGCGAACGCGCGACGTCGAGCTCGGAGGCGGACGTCAAACCCCGCGCGCTCAAGTCTTCGAGCCGCCGCAGCTGACTCTCGGCGTCGTCGAGATTCGCGCGCGCCTCGGCGAGCAGCGCTTCCTCTTCTTGGTTCGTGAGCTCGATCAGCACGTCGCCGGCCTCGACGTAGTCGCCGTCCTCGAAGTTGACGCGCCGCACGGTGTCCGTGACCTTCGCGGTCAGCGTGACCGATTCATTTGCCTGCGCCGTGCCGAGCGCCTCGACGACGTCGAAAATGGAATCGCGCTTCGCGAGCCCGACCGTGACGAGCGGCAGCTGAGCTTGCTGCCTGCCGCCGCCGAAACCGCCTCCGGCGGGCGACCTGCCTCCCGCTGCCGCCGGGAACGACGCCGCGCTGCCGGCGTCGCCGCCGCGCTCCTTCGTGACGTACCAAACGATTCCGCCACCCAAAGCGAAGGCGAGCACGATCAGCACAGCATTTTTCATTAGCGTCTTCCGAGTTGCTTAGGGTCGTGAGCTCTGCTTCCGTGCCGAGCATCGGGCGAGCGGTGGCGAGTGCGTGCCGGAAAAGTATGCCACACGCGTTTTTGGTCACCCGATCACACGTCTTTGTTTTGTCATATTTTTTCTAAAGGTTTAGCTACTTAGCGACAACTCGCGCGGCGCGGACTGCGACGCTACCATTGGCACATGAGCAGCGAGGTCGCAGCGAAGGTCAACGGCGCGATCGTGTCCGTCACGGCGCACGTGCCCGAGGACGCAATGAGCGCGGGGCTTCTCGGCACCGAGCGCGTCGGTCACGGCGTGCGGATTCGCGATGACGGCCTCATCGCGACGGTCGGTTACGTCGTGCACGAGGCCGAGAACCTCTGGATCGGCACGCGCGACACCGTCGTGCCGGGCTTCGTCGTCGGCTACGACTTCGACAGCGGGCTCGCGCTGATCAAGCCGTCTTTGCCGCTGCACGGTCCCGTCATGCCCATCGGCCGCGCCGACTCACTTCAGGTCGGCGACACCGTCACCGTCGCGAGCAGCGGCGGCAAGGAGCACAGCATCGACGCGCGCGTCGTCGCGAAACAGGAATTCGCAGGGCGTTGGGAATACGTGCTCGATGAAGCGGTGTTCACGACGCCGCAGCACGACAGCTGGTCCGGCGCCGCGCTCGTCGACAGCGACGGCAGGCTCTGCGGCTTGGGCTCGCTCGTCATCCAAGGCTTCGAGACGCGCGCGGGCTCGTGCACGGTCAACATGTTCGTGCCGATCGAGCTGCTCGCGCCGATCGTCGACGAGATCGTCCTGCACGGCCGCCGGCTGTCGCCGCCGCGCCCGTGGCTCGGCATGCTCGTGCACGACGACCAGCAGGACCTGACCGTCGTCGGCGTCTACCGCAACTGCCCGGCCGACAAGGCGGGCTTACGGCCCGGCGACATCATCGTCGGCATCGACGACGAGCCCGTCGTCGGCCTCGCCAACATGTTCCGGCGCGTCTGGAGCTTGGGAAGCGCCGGCGTCGACGTGCCGCTCAACGTGCTGCGCAACACCGAGAAAATGCAGCTCAAGGTGCGCTCCGGCGATCGCGCCGGCTTCCAGCGCAAAGGCACGCTGCAGTAACGCGAACGGCGGCCGAAGCCGCCGTTCTCGTGAGCGATTTGTCTACGCCTATTC
>DASTIY010000142.1:0-11449 GCA_035717085.1 Casimicrobiaceae bacterium
CCTTGCCGCCGGTCCCGCCGGCGAGACCGCCATTGCCGCCGTCGCCGCCTGCGCCACCGAAACCACTTCCGTTACCAGTGTTGTACGACTTTGCGCCACCGCCGTCACCGCCGTCCCCACCGTCCCCACTGAGGGTCGCGCTGCCGCCGTTACCGCCCTTACCGCCGATTTTCCCTCCCACGAGACATGCGAATGGCGGTAGCCTCCACGCGCCTCGAGCCAGGCGGCCGTGCCCGCGGGCGGATTGCGTCGGCTCGCATGCAGGAGCACGAGCTCCTTGTGCATCAGCGAAGCAGCGGTCGACGCATCGAGCAACGCCTCCTCGAGCGACGTCTGCGCCGGCGCATGCGTCGCATCGCCGACGAACAGCACGCGGTCGGCGTGCGCGACGCATTTGCGTGTCCACTCGCTGAACCGTGGCTCGGCCTCGCAGATGACGAAGCGCCGGGCACGTTCCGACTGATCGAGAAGTCGATCGACGAACATGTCGTCGCCACCCGGGCGCGATGCACGCGACGCCGGACGGCGCGACTCGGCGAGCGTCGAATCGAGGTACACCGAGCTGCCGAAGCGCAGCAGCGCGAGCTCGAGCCTTCGCCCGAACTCGGCGATCGGCACGCGCTCGTCGAGCGGAACCAGCGCGAGGTTGCGCACCTTGGGGACGAATTCGGTCGTCCCGCGGCGCAACGTGCGCAATGCGAACCGCGCGATGTTGAGGCCTGCGTCCGGATGCGTCCGCAACAGCGCGTCGAAGTCGTCGCGATCGAGGCGCGCCAACACCGCGTCGCGGATCACGAGCACGTCGGCTGCGCGCGCATCACCCGTCAGCAGCGACAACTCGCCCACGCAATCGCCGCTCGACAGATGCGCCACCAGGCGCCGGTCGCCATGGCGATCGCGAACCCACACTTCGAGCCGACCCGTCACGACGAAATGCATGCAATCCGACGCTTCACCCTGCCGGTAGAGCAGCGTTCCGCTTTGCACCCGAATCCGGGCAAGGCGAGCGGCGAACGCGGCGAGCTCGGCCTTCTCCAACGGCTCCAGGAATGGACGAAGCAGCGACACCAGGTCGTCGTCGGAATCGTCGTGCATTCGTTGCAATGCCTGCTACGCCTTGACGGCGACGGCATTCGGCGGGTGCGGCCGCACGCCGTCGACGCGCTGCCGGAAGGTGTGCAAACCGGCACCTCCCTGGACGTCGCGCCATGCAAAGCCGTCGCCCGCGAGGCGTCGCGCGGCGTCCGAGACGACAATCTCACCGTCGTCCCCCGCGCGAAGCACGGCGAGAAGCGTCTTCATCGGTTCGCCGAAGACGTCGTACGAAAGCTTCGACGTCTCGACGATGCTGCCGACGACCGCGCCGGCATGCACGGCAATCCGTGCGCCGAAGACGAACTTGTCGTGCGCGCGGCGCGACTGCGCGAGATCGTCGAGAAACTCGCGCATCGCGAGCGCCGCTTCGATGCTGGCCGCGCCGTCGCGCGCGCCCGGCGCGGGCAGACCGGCGATCGCGATGTACGTATCGCCGAAGGTCTTGAGCTTCTCGAGTCCGAAGCGGTCGGCGATCGCGTCGAACGCCTTGAAACAGTGCATCAGGTAGGCGAGCACGTCGTCGGCCGGCTCCCTCGCGAGCGCCTTCGAGAACTGCCGCAGCTCGATGGCGACCAGCACGACCGGATCGAAGCGCGTCGGCCGGATGCCGCCGGGCGCCGACATTTGCGCGGCGAGCCGGGCGGGCACGAGGTTGAAGAGCAGGCGGTCCGAACGCAGCTTCTCGATCTCGAGCGACGCGCTGCGTTCGCGAAGCTCCGCCTCGGATCGCTGCAACAACGCGCTCCGGTTGTGCGCCGAATACGCAAACGCCATGAAATAGACGAAGGTGAACACCGACGAGGCGATGTCGATGGCGATCCGATCGCCGCCGCCCACGTTGAATCCCTCGAAAACCGCGAACGCGCCGATGCCCACCACGACGCCGGCCGCCGACAGCAGCATTTGCCGCAGGCCGTCGACGGAAAGCGCGCTGGCGAGCGCGACGGTGATGAGCACGAACGTCGGCAGCGGGGCGAGGCCGATCGCATGCACGACGAGGCCAACGGTGAACGAGTCGAACAGAAACGTGCGCAGTTCGATCTTGCGTCGGCTTTGCGGATACTTGCGCGCGACATGTTGAACGATGTGCGGGTAGATCGCGAACACCACGATCAGCGTCACGTAGAGCGCGTCGAAGCGGTGCGCCTGCCACGCGTAGAGGCCGACGACCGTCACCATGAACGTCGTCCCCACGATGCGCATCGGATAGAACAGCGCGAAGCGGTCGAGCAGAAGTGACATGGCCGAGGAGTCGTCGAAGCCGTCGCGATCGCACGCGATCATCGCACATCGATGCGCCGGAGCCTCGCGTCGTCTCCGGCGGGAGCGACGAGCCGCGGATCGGGACTGCTAGAATCGACGCACGAGAAGGGGCCTGCCGGGCACATCCGGTCGTGACGCCCCTCGCGCTGACGACAACAACGCCGGGGAGATCCGAGAATGCCCTCGCCTGCCGCCGCCTCCGACATGCTGGCGGCCGTCCGCAAGTCGCCCGGCAATCGCGTCAAGGTCGGCGTCGTCGACATCGACGGCATCCTGCGCGGCAAGTACGTGCACAAGGACAAGTTCGAGTCGGCGGTCGAAGGCGGCTTCGGCTTCTGCGACGTCGTCTACGGCTGGGATTGCCACGACCAGTGCTACGACAACACGACGCTGACCGGTTGGCACAAGGGCTTTCCCGATGCCCTCGCGCGAATCGACGTCCGCACGCACCGCAACGTCCCGTGGGACGACAACGTCGATTTCTTCCTCGCCGAGTTCGTCGTGCAACGCGACGGGGCCTTCGAGCCGTTCCCGCTCGACGGGCGGCAGGTGCTGAGGCGCGTGCTCGCCCGTGCGGCGAAGCTCGGCGTGATGCCGATGTGCGGGCTCGAGTTCGAATGGTTCAATTTCGTCGAGACGCCGCAGTCGTGGGCCGCCAAGCAGGGGATCGATCCCACGCCGCTCACGCCCGGCATGTTCGGCTATTCGCTGTTGCGCGCGAATCATTCGCGCGACTACTTCAAGGCGCTCTTCGACGACATGGGTGCGTTCGGCGTGCCGATCGAGGGCCTGCACACCGAAACGGGTCCGGGCGTCTACGAAGCCGCGATCGTCTTCTCCGAGGCGCTCGAAGCCGCCGACCGCGGCGTGCTGTTCAAGGCCGGCGCCAAGGAGATCGCCGCGCGCTTCGGGATCATGCCGAGCTTCATGGCGAAGTGGAGCGCGCAGTACCCGGGATGCTCCGGGCATTGCCACCAGTCGCTGTCCGACGGCAAGAAGAACCTGTTCTACGATGCGAAGGGACGCCACGGGATGAGCGTCCTCTTCGAGCAGTACCTTGCCGGGCAGCTCTCGACGCTGCTCGAGTTCGCGCCGATGTTCTGGCCGACGGTGAACAGCTACAAACGCCTCGTCGACGGGTTCTGGGCGCCGGTGAAGCCGACGTGGGGCCTCGACAATCGCACCGCGAGTTTTCGCGTGATTCCCGGGTCGCCCAAATCGACGCGCCTCGAGACGCGCTGCCCCGGTGCCGACGTGAATTCCTATCTCGCCGTGGCCGCCTGCGTGGCCGCCGGTTTGGACGGCATCGAGCGCAAGCTCGCACTGACGACGGCGCCGATCGAGGGCACGAACCGCGGCGCCGAGAACATGCCGCGCGCACCGCGCACGCTGATCGAGACGTCACGCGCCTTCCGGCAATCGGAACGTGCGCGCGACTGGTTCGGCGACGACTTCGTCGAGCACTTCGCCGCGACGCGCGAGTGGGAATGGCGGCAATGGCAGGACGCCGTGACCGACTGGGAGCGCAAGCGGTATTTCGAAATCATCTGAGCGACATCCCTTGGCGCCCTTGCACCGATTCTCCTTTCCGACGGCAATTCTCTTCGGCGTCGGCGCGTGCCGCGAGGTCGCGCCGCATCTTGGCGAGCGCGGATGCCGGCGTCCGCTGGTCGTGACAGACCGCGGGCTGGCGGCGCTGCCCGTCTTCGCGCGCTTCCTGGACGAGCTGAAATCGCTCGACGCGGCGGTTTTCTCCGGCGTCGCGGGCAACCCGGTGCGAAGCCAGGTGATGGAAGGCGCTCGCGCCTTTCGCGGGCATCGCGCGGACAGCATCGTCGGCATCGGCGGCGGCGCTGCGCTCGACGTCGCGAAGGCGATCGCGGTGATGGCGACGCACGAGGGCGACATCCTCGAATACGCATGGGATCACCCGCACGTGCGGCCGATCACCAACGCGTTGCCGTATTTCGTCGCCGTGCCGACGACGGCCGGCACCGGATCCGAGGTGGGGCGCTCCTCGGTGATCTCGGACGACACGACGCACGTGAAGAAGATCGTCTTCTCGCCGGCGCTGCTCGCCAAGGCCGTATTCGCCGATCCCGAGCTCACCGTCGACTTGCCGGCGGCGATCACGGCCGCAACCGGAATGGACGCGCTGACGCATAACGTCGAGTCGTACCTGTCGCCCGAGTGGCATCCGCTGTGCGACGGCATCGCCGTGGAGGGCGTGCGCATCGCCGCTCGTGCGCTGCCGATCGCCGTACGCGACGGCCACGACCTCGACGCGCGCAGCGACATGCTGATGAGCTCGATGATGGGCGCGATCGCCTTCCAGAAGGATCTCGGCGCCGTCCATTCGTGCGCGCACGCGCTGTCGACCGTCGCCGACCTGCACCATGGCCTCGCGAACGGCATCATGATCGACCACGTGATGCGCTTCAATCTGCCGGCCGCGACCGCGAAGCTCGCCGAGCTCGCGCACGTCGCGCGCGTTCCCGATGGTGTTGCGGGCTCCGACGAAGCGCGCGCGCAGGCCTTCGTTCGCTGGCTCGGCACACTCAAGGCCGAGCTGGGGATCCCGGCGACGCTTTCGGCGTATGCCGGCGCGCGCCGCGTCAGCACGCAGGACATTCCGCGGCTCGTCGACGTCGCCGTCGACGACACGTGCCACAAGACCAACCCGCGCCCGTGCACCGCCGACGATTTCCGGCGCATCTTCGCCGAGGCGATGTAGGCACATGGCCCCTCCTCTCCTTATCGGCGTTTCCGCGCGCATCCACCACCCGGCCGACAACGTCGTCAACCTGGGCGGCGTGTTCACGAAGACGCTGCACTACCTCGAGCAATCGGTCGCGAACTGGGTGATGTCGAAGAACGTGCTCGTCATGATGATTCCCGCGATCGAGAGCGAGGGTCTCATCCAGCGCAGCGAGATGCGCCTCTACCACTACGCGGAGAACCTCGACGCGCTGGTGCTGCAGGGCGGCGCGGACATCGCGCCGCCGACCTACGGCGAGCTGCCGCGTGATCCGGCGTGGGTCGGCGATCGCGTGCGCGACCGCTACGAAATCGAGCTCCTCGAGGCTTTCGTCGGCAAGGGCAAGCCGGTGCTCGGCATCTGCCGCGGCTGCCAGCTCATCAACGTGGCCTTCGGCGGCACGCTCTACCAGGACATCGCGACGCAGATTCCCAACGCGATCAATCACCGCGACATCGCCAAGTACGAGCAGCAGTTCCACACGGTGAAATTCGTCCCGGAGACCGGGCTCGCGAAGCTCTATCCGAATCGGGCGGAAGCGACGATCAACACGATCCACCATCAGGCGGTGAACAAGCTCGGCCGCGGCCTGATCGTCGAGGCGCGGTCGGAGCCCGACGGCATCGTCGAAGCGGTTCGCTGGCGCGGACCGAGCTACGTCATGGGCGTGCAGTGGCACCCCGAATTCATGTTCGGGCCGACGATGACCGACGCTCACCTCGACGGCTCGCCGATCCTGAACGAATTCCTCGAGGCCGCGCGCGTTCGCAAGGCAAAACGCTGATGCCTGCTACGGCGCTGCCGATCGTCAATCCCGCGACCGGCGCCATCATCGTGCGACTCGTCGCCGATGGTCCGCGCGAGGTGGCGCAGCACTATCTCGCGGCGCGCCGCGCGCAATCCGCATGGGCGGCAACGCCGATCCGCAAGCGCATCGCGACGATCGGGAAGTTTCGCGAGCAGGTGATTGCGCGCAGCGAGACGCTCGCGCAGACGCTCACGCAGGAGGTCGGAAAGCCGATCCGCCAGTCGCGCAACGAGCTCAAGGGCTTGATCGCGCGCCTCGATTTCTTCATCGCCGAGTCGGCGCGGACGCTGCGCGAGGAGCGCGTGTTCAGCGATCCTGAGCAGAAGATCGACGAGCGCATCACGCACGAGCCGCTCGGCGTGATCGCCAACATCTCCGCCTGGAACTACCCCTATTTCGTCGGCAGCAACGTGTTCGTGCCGGCGCTCGTCGCGGGCAACGCGGTCCTCTACAAGCCGTCGGAGTACGCGACGCTGACCGGCCGCCACATCGCCGACATGCTGCACGCCGCTGGCGTGCCGGAGGACGTCTTCGTCCCGGTCATCGGCGGCGGCGCGACCGGCGCGGCGCTCCTTTCGCAGCCGATCGACGGCGTGTTCTTCACCGGCTCGTACGCGACGGGCGCGAAGGTCGCCGCGGCGGCCGGCAAGCGCATGATCAAGGTGCAGCTCGAGCTCGGCGGCAAGGATCCGGTTTACGTGTGCGACGACGTCGACGTGAAGAGCGCGGCGGCGGGACTCGCCGACGGCGCGTTCTACAACACGGGACAGTCGTGCTGCTCGGTCGAGCGCATTTATGTGCACGAGGCGATCCACGACGCATTCGTCGACGCGTTCGTCGCGGAGGTGAAAACCTACCGCGTCGGCGATCCGATGGACGAGACGACGTACATCGGACCGCTCACGCGCGGAGCGCAACTCGACGTGCTGCGCGCGCAGGTCGCCGACGCGAAGCGCAAGGGCGCGAAGCTCCTGCTCGGCGGTGCCCCGATCAAGCGCAAGGGAAACTGGTTCGCGCCGACGGTGCTGGCAGACGTCGACCATTCGATGGCGGTGATGCGCGACGAAAGCTTCGGACCGATCATCGGCATCCAGAGCGTCGCCGACGACAATGCCGCGATCGCGCAGATGAACGACACCGACTACGGGTTGACGGCGGGCGTGTACGCGAGCGACGCGACGCGCGCACGGCGCATCCTCGCGCATGTGCATGCGGGCAGCGTCTACTGGAACTGCTGCGATCGCGTGAGCCCGCGCCTGCCCTGGTCGGGCGTCAAGCATTCAGGCATCGGTCTGACGCTCGGCACGATGGGCATCGAGACGTTCACGAGGCCGAAAGCGTGGCACCTCCGCTCGGCTTAGCCAGCTCCTCTGACACTCCTCCGACACGTGTCAGAGGAGTGTCAGAGGAGTGTCAGAGGAGTGTCAGAGGAGTGCTATCAGCGGAGATTGCGGCTCGACCACCACAACGACAGGCCGAGCGCGAGCAGCACGATCAGCGCCGCCGCCATGGTGATCAGCGACGTGACCTCGACGTTCTTGCGCTCCAGCACGAACTTCGAGTTGAGATCGCGGTAAACCTTTTTCAGGTCGTTCGACGTCCCCGCGCGGAAATACTCGGCGCGCGTGACGTCGGCGACCGACTTCAGCGTCTCCTCGTCGAGCCGCACGTACACCGACCAGCCCTCGAAGCCGATCAATCCGCCCTCGGCCGTCCCGAATCCGACGGTGAACACGCGCACGCCGCGGTCGGCCGCCATTTTCGCGGCATCGAGCGGATCGGGGCCGGTGGTGCGCCGGCCGTCGCTCATCAGGATGATCACCTGGTTCGTGTTCGACCCAGGCGGCACCGGCTTGAACGGCTTCGCATCGGACTTCTCGACGGGATCGAGACGACGCCCGCGCGAGCTCGGCGTGTAGAAGCCGCCCGGAAACGTCAGCGATTCGATGTTGATGCCCGCGTCGGGGAAGAGCGTCGCGAGCGAGACGTAGAGCGCGCTGCCCGTCGCGGTTCCGCGCTGCAGCTCGAAGCGGTCGATCGCCTGCAGCAACTTGTCCTTGTCCTCGGTGGGCGGCTGCACGAGCGACGCGTTGCCGCCGAAGGCGACGATGCCGATGCGCGCATTCGGCGGCCGCTCGTCGACGAAGCTTCTCGCCGCGATCTGCGCGGCAGTGAGCCGGTTCGGGTCGACGTCGGTCGCGCCCATGCTGAGCGAGACGTCGATCGCGAGGATGATCGTCTGCTGCTGCGACGGCAGCGTCACGAGCGCCGTCGGCCGCGCCAGCGCGACGATCATCCCGCAAAGCGACAGCAGCAGCAGCGCCGGCGGCAGGTGCCGCCGGATGCGCTCGCCGGGGCCGATCGCCGCCCGCACCAGATCGAGGCTCGAGTAGCGGACCGCGTTCTTCTTCCGGCGGCGCAGCCAGTAGACGTAGCCCGCGACGAGCAACGGCGCCGCCAGCAGCGCCCAGAGCATTTGTGGCCAGAGGAACTTCATTGCTTGCGTTGGATTGTATTGCCGTCCTGCAATTCCGCGGCGTGCAACGTGTTCGTGAGGAGCGTCGCGATCGTCATCGGGCCGACGCCGCCGGGAACGGGGGTGATGAAGCTCGCGCGCGCCCGCGCCGCGTCGAACGCAACGTCGCCGACCAGACCGCCCGCGACAGTGCGGTTGATGCCGACGTCGATCACGATCGCGCCGTCACGGATCCAGTCGCCCTGCACGAACTCGGGCTTGCCGACCGCCGCCACGACGATGTCGCCGCTGCGCACGATCGCGGGGAGATCGCGCGTCGCGGAGTGGCAAATCGTCACGGTACAGCGCGCCATCAGCAACTCCAGCGCCATCGGTCGCCCGACGATATTCGATTGGCCAATCACCACGGCGTGCTTGCCGACGAGCGGCTCACCGGTCGCCGCGAGCAAGCGCATGCAACCGAAAGGCGTGCACGGTCGCAATGCCGGCATTCGCAGCGCGAGGCGACCCATGTTGTACGGATGAAACCCGTCGACGTCCTTGCGCGGATCGACCCGCTCGATGATCGCTTCCTGGGCGATGTGCCCGGGGAGCGGCAATTGCACCAGGATACCGTTGACCGCCGGATCGGCATCGAGGCGATCGACGTGCGCAAGCAAATCGCGCTCGGCCACGCTCGCGGGCAGGTCGATCGCGATCGACCGCATCCCGACCGACTCGGTCGTGCGGCGCTTGTTGCGCACGTAGATCGCGGACGCCGCATGTTCGCCGACCCGCACGACCGCGAGCCCGGGCGCCGGCCTGCCGTCGGCCACCCTTCGCGCAACCGCCGCGCGCACCTCGGCCGTCACTTCGTCGGCGATGCGCCGGCCGTCGAGAATTCGCGCGGACATAGAATCGCGGCGTGATCGAGCCGTTCATTCTAGCGGCAATCGAGGCACGCCTCACGCATGCGAGCGCGCTGCCGCCGGGGCGCTATCGGCGCTTCGTGGTCGACGCGGCGCCCATCGGCCTGATCGACGAGGCGCGCATCGAGCACCTCGCGGCGTTCGACGTGTTCACGCGCGGCGAGGAGATCGGCCTCGCCGACCGGCTGCGCACGACGAGCGAGCGATCGCGCGCGATGGCCGAAGTCACCGACGCATTGCGCGCCGCGGGACAGCTGCCGGCGTGGCGAAACGAATTGTTCGCCATCGCGGCGCAGTGGGGCGATCCGCCGCTGTTCACGATCGAGCGCGGTGCCGCGCGCTATTTCGGTTTGGTGACCTATGCGGTGCACGTGAACGGCATCGTTTGCGGCGGCCGCGACGTGCGGCCGCGCATGTGGCTCGCGCGGCGCAGCCCGACGAAGGCGGTCGATCCCGGCCTTCTGGACAATCTGGTCGGTGGCGGCGTTGCCGCCGGTTTTCGCATCGACGAGACGCTCGTCAAGGAAGCACACGAGGAAGCGGGCGTGCCCGCCGCCGTCGCGCGCACGGCGCGTGCCGCGGGGATCGTGCATTCGACCAAGCCGATGTTCGACGGACTTCAGCGCGAGAGGCTCTTCGTGCACGACCTCGCGCTGCCGGAGGACTTCGTGCCGGCCAATCAGGATGGCGAAGCGGTCGAGCATCGCCTGGTCGAGCTCCCGGAAGCCGCGACGACGATCGCGGCCACGCACGGGCCGGACGAGACGACCACGGATGCGAGTCTCGTCGTCCTCGATTACCTGATTCGTCACGGCCACGTGGCCGCGGACGATCCTGCCTATACGCGCCTCGACGCGCTGCTGCATTCGCGCATCGAGGCTTGACGGATCAACGCATCAGTGGCGTCCGACCTGGTTCCCGATGACGCCGCCGATCACGCCGCCCACGGCCGCACCGCCGACGTCGCCGGTCACGCCCGCGCCGATCGCCGTGCCGACGCCCGCTCCGACCACGGTGTCGCGATCGCGCTCGGACATGCCGGCGCAACCGGCGAGGCTCGCCGCAAACAATGTGCAAAGCAGTAAGCTCGTTGCTCGTTTCATCATCACCCTCCGTGGCGGGCGCGCCGGCCCCGTGCCGGCGGCTTCGCTCCCGCGTTCGAGACGGCTCACTATGCCGGGCGGGCCCCGGCCGGGGTAGCGACGAGCCGCCGAAACTCGTGTCGGCCGATGGCCGATAACGCCACCTCGGGGTAAGGATTCGCGCGAATCCTGACCGCTCCTACCCGAGGGCTCGCCTGCGTCGAAAAGCAGGGTCAGACACGAATTTCGCGCTGCGCGTCCTGAAATTCGTATCCGACCGTTTGCGCCGGCGCCACGCGCGTGACCCGCATTTCGGCGAGCGTATCGCCCACGGCATTGACCGCCTGGCGCATTTCCTCCGGTCCGATCGCCCCGATGCAGCCGACGCGAAACGTCTCGACCTGCGTGAGCTTGCCGGGATAGAGGATGAAGCCCTTGTCGCGCACGCGGTCGTAGAACTCGCGGAAGCTGTAGCGCGGGTCGGCGGGCGCGTGGAACGTGACGATGATCGGCGCCTGGATGGCAGGATCGAGGAATGGGCGAAAGCCGAGCTCGCCCATCCCGGCGACGAGCGCCTCGTAATTGCGCTGATAGCGCGCAAGGCGCGCCGGTTGGCCGCCTTCGGCGACGAACGACTCGAGCGCCGTCGCGAACGCGGCGACGACGTGCGTCGGCGGCGTGTAGCGCCACTGCGTCGTCTTCTCCATGTATTGCCACTGGTCGTGGAGGTCGAGCGACAGCGACGTCGCGTTACCCGCCGCGCCTTCGAGCGAGCTCCTCCGCGCGACGACGAAACCCATCCCGGGCGGACCTTCGATGCACTTCCCCGACGCGGCGATCAGCGCGTCGAACGGCATCGCTTGCGCATCGATGGGAATCGCGCCGAACGAGCTCATGGCGTCGACGATCAGCTTGCGGCCGTGACGCGCGATCACCTGCGCGATTTCCGGCAACGGATTGAGAATGCCGGTCGACGTCTCACAGTGGATCAGGCCGACGTGGGTGATCGACGCGTCGGCGGCGAGCAGCCGCTCGACGTCGCCTCCGGTCGTCGGCACG
>DASTIY010000143.1:0-12816 GCA_035717085.1 Casimicrobiaceae bacterium
CGCGCGCGCCGAAGTTCTGCTGGCACTCGCGACACCCTACATCGCGTTCTGGCCCGCGCACGCCGCCGGCGGCTCGGGCGTGATCGCATGCGTCGCGTCGGGGCTCTACGTGTCGTGGAACGGACGCCGGCTGATCCGCCCCGACACGCGGCTGCAGGGCTACTTCATCTGGGATCTCGTCGGATGGGCGACCGAGGCGGTGGTCTTCTTCCTCGCGGGCCTGCAGGCACGCCAGGTCTTCGTCGCGTTGTCGGAAGGCAACTGGACGCGCGCGGTAGTCGCCGGCGTGCTCGTCACGCTGACGGTGATCGTCGTTCGCTTCGCGTGGGTGTTCGCGGCGACGTCGTTGCCGCCCAAGCTGCGCCTCGCGCACATCCTCGACAATGCGGCACCCGACCGGCGCTTTGCGTTCATGATCGCGTTCTGCGGACTGCGCGGCGCCGTCAGCCTCGTGGCCGCGCTGCTCGTGCCGGAAGCGATCGACGGCCGGCCCTTCCCCGATCGCAACGTCGTGCTGTTCGCGACGTACTGCGTCGTCGTCGTCACGCTCGTCGGTCTCGGCTCGACGCTGCCCTGGGTCGCACGGCGCCTCGGCATCGACCGCATGGGCGCAGACGAGGAGGCGCAGAACGCGCACGATGAACAGGAGGCGCGGCTGCTGGGCATCGAGGCGGCACGCCGCTTCATCGGCACGGCGGACGATACGCGCCTCGCCGACACGCGCGCGGTGCTCGCCGACGAGCTCGCGCACCGCAAGGCGATGGCGCTGCATCGCCGCGATGGCCACTGCGGACCCGGCGAGGAGGAATCGGTGACGCTGCGCTTACGCGCCATCGACGCCGAGCGCGCGGCGATCGCCGATGCCTACGAAGCCAACCACCTGACGGACGAAGCGCGGCGGCGCATCGAGCGCGAGCTCGATCTCGAGGAGGCGCGCCTGCGCCAGAGCGTCCTTCGCTGACGCCGTCACGCGTCTGTGAGACGAATGCGCGTGCCCGTCGCGGCGGCGTCGGCGATCGCCAGCGTGACGCGCAACGTCTCGAGCGCATCGCGCGCGCTCACGAGCGGCTCGACGTCGCCCCGCACCACCGCGCAGAAATGCGCGAGCTGGCGTGCCAGCGGATCGGCGCGCTCGACGGCGACGATGGTCGTCTGGAACGGCGCGCTCCACGACGGCTCGCCGTCGTAGGTTCGCAAGCGCATCGTCGGCACGCCGAGCGCTCCCCGCGTACCGGCGAGGGTGTAGCAATCCTCGTCGCCGCAATGCGCATAGATCGCATTCTCGCCGCTCGTCTGCTCCCAGCTGCGCAACGACGCCGCGGCATCGGAAAGCATGAACGTCGCGAGCGCGCCGCCCGCGACACGCATGACGATCGCCGCCGTATCCTCGACCGCGAAGCCGCGGATCGCCGACGATGCGATCGCCTGCACTTCGACGATGTCGCCGCACAGCATCCGCAGGTCGTCGACCTCGTGGATCAGATTGATGAGGATCGGGCCGCCGCCCGTTTCGCGTCGCCACGGTGCCTCGGCGAAATAGCGATCGGGCTTGCGAAACGTCGCGCTTCCGGTGACCGCCACCACGCGTCCGAGCACGCCGTCGTCGACGATCGCTTTCGCGGCGGCGAGCAGGGGACTATGCCGACGGTGATGACCGACGAGAATCGGCACCCCGTCGCGCTCGGCCGCGGCGACGAGCCGCTGCGCCCCGTCGAGCGTATCGGCAATGGGCTTCTCGATCAGCGCCGGCACCTTGCGTGCGATGCACGCGAGGCCGGCGGCGACGTGCGATGCGTTCGGCGTCGCGACGATCACGCCGTCGGGCTCGATCGCGTCGAGCAACGGATCGAGCTTCGGATACCACGCGACACCGAGCGCCCGCGCGAGCTCCGCCGCAGGCGGCGCGGGATCGGCGATTGCGACGAGCGCGGTCTCGTCGCTCGCGCATGCCAGCTCGATGTGGCGCCGCCCGATGACACCTGCACCTGCCACCGCTATCCTTGATCGCGCCATCGTCTCGTCGCCCTCGTCGCCCACGCATTGTAGGCAACGCGCGCGTGCACGAGCGATGAACCATCACATGCCCAACGACGACGATTCCCGTCACGCCTCTCCGTTCGCTGACTTTGCGCGCGAAGTGCAGTCGCAGCCGCCGTTGCGCGCCGCGATCACGCGCGCCTACCGCGCGCCCGAGCCCGACTGCGTTGCCGGGCTGATCGGCGCCGCGCGCCTCGCGCCGGCGCAGGCCGACGCAGCGCACGCGCTGGCACGCCGTCTTGCCGAAGCGCTTCGCGCGCGCGGAACGGGCGTCGGACGCGAAGGGCTCGTCCAGGGGTTGCTGCAGGAATTCGCGCTGTCGTCACCCGAGGGCATCGCGCTCATGTGCCTCGCCGAGGCGCTGCTGCGCATTCCCGACATGGCGACGCGCGATGCGCTCATTCGCGACAAGGTCGCGCACGGCAGCTGGCGCGAGCACGTGGGGCAAAGCGCGTCGCTGTTCGTCAACGCCGCGGCGTGGGGGCTGCTGCTCACCGGGAAGCTCGTCGCCACGCATAACGAAGCCGGCCTCGCGAACGCCCTCACACGGCTGCTCGCGCGCAGTGGCGAGCCCATCGTTCGCCGCGGCGTCGACATGGCGATGCGCTTGATGGGCGAGCAATTCGTCGCGGGCGAGACGATCGAGGAGGCGCTCGCCAACGGACGCCGCCGCGAAGCGCAAGGCTTTCGCTATTCGTACGACATGCTCGGCGAAGCCGCCATGACCGACGAGGATGCGACGCGCTACCTCGATTCGTACGAGCACGCGATCGCCGCGATCGGCAATGCGTCGGCCGGTCGCGATCTGTACGACCGCGCCGGCATCTCGATCAAGCTGTCGGCGCTGCATCCGCGCTACGTTCGCGCGCAACGCGACCGTGTCATGCGCGAGTTGTATCCGCGCCTCGCGCATCTCGCGCTTCGCGCGCGTGCATTCGACATCGGCCTCAACATCGACGCCGAGGAAGCCGAGCGCCTCGACCTCTCGCTCGACCTGCTCGAGCGGCTGTGCTTCGAGCCCGGCCTTGGCGGCTGGAACGGCGTCGGCTTCGTCGTGCAGGCCTACCAGAAGCGCTGCCCGCAGGTGATCGACTTCCTGGTCGACCTTGCGCAGCAAAGCGAACGCCGGCTGATGGTGCGCCTCGTCAAGGGCGCGTACTGGGACAGCGAGATCAAGCGCGCACAGGTCGACGGACTCGACGGCTATCCCGTCTACACGCGCAAGGCGCATACCGATCTGTCGTACCTGGCGTGCGCGCGCAAGCTGCTCGCCGCGCCGTCCGTGATTTACCCGCAGTTCGCGACGCACAACGCGTATACGCTCGGGGCGGTCTACGAAATGGCCGGGCCGGACGCATTCGTTCCCGGCCAATACGAGTTCCAATGCCTGCACGGCATGGGCGAGCCGCTCTACGAGCACGTCGTCGTCGCGCAGGTCGCCGGAGGGCTCGGCCGCCCCTGCCGCATCTACGCGCCGGTCGGCACGCACGAGACGCTGCTCGCCTACCTCGTGCGACGACTGCTCGAAAACGGCGCCAACACGTCGTTCGTCAATCGGATCGCCGACCCCGACATTCCGATCGACGAACTCATCGCCGATCCCGTCGCAATCGTGGAACGTGAAGCGACCCGCACCGGCGTCGTCGGCGCCCCGCATCCGCGCATTCCACTGCCGCGCGCGCTCTTCGGCGACGTGCGCGTCAATTCCGCCGGGCTCGATCTCACGAGCGAAGCGCGGCTCGCCTCCCTCGCGTCGGTCGTCGAGACACCGATGCGCTGGCACGCTGCGCCGACGATCGCCGCAACGGCAGGCGCGGTGCGCCCGGTGCGCAACCCGGCCGATCACCGCGACATCGTCGGCGACGTCGCGGAGGCGAGCAAGGCCGACGTCGCGATGGCGCTCGATCGTGCCGATGCCATGCGCAGCACCTGGTCAGCCGTACCGATCGGGCAGCGCGCGGCGATGCTCGAGCGAGCGGCCGATGCCATGGAGCGCGAGACCGAATCGCTCGTCGGGCTGATCGTGCGCGAGGCCGCGAAGACGTACGCGAACGCGGTCGGCGAAGTGCGCGAGGCGGTGGACTTCCTGCGCTACTACGCGGTGCACGCCCGCGTGCTCGACGGCGCCGTGGGCGAGCCGCTCGGCGTCGTCGTTTGCATCAGTCCATGGAATTTTCCGCTGTCGATCTTCACGGGCCAGGTTGCGGCCGCGCTGGTCGCCGGCAATGCCGTGCTCGCCAAGCCTGCCGAGCAGACACCGCTGATCGCCGCGCAAGCCATTCGTCTTCTGCACGGCGCCGGCATCCCGCGCGCGGTCGTGCAACTGCTTCCGGGTCGCGGCGAAACCGTTGGCGCCGCGCTCGTCGCCGATGCGCGCGTTCGCGGCGTGCTCTTCACCGGTTCGAACGACGTGGCACGTTCGATCGCGAAGGCGCTCGCTGCGCGCGTCGATGCGAGCGGCCGACTGCCCGCGCTGATCGCCGAGACGGGTGGTCAGAACGCGATGATCGTCGACTCGTCGGCGCTCGCCGAGCAGGTCGTCGCCGACGTCGTCGCCTCGGCGTTCGACAGCACCGGCCAACGCTGCTCGGCGCTGCGCGTCCTCTGCGTGCAGGACGAGGTCGCCGAACGGACGCTCGCCATGCTGCGCGGTGCGATGCGCGAGCTCACGCTGGGATCGACGGTGCGCCTCGCGACCGATGTCGGCCCGGTGATCGACGACGACGCGCGCGCTGCGATCGAGCGTCACGTCGACACCATGCGCAACGCAGGGCGTCGCGTCGACCGCCTTGCCCGGAATGCCACGGACGAGGAGCTCGCGCACGGCACGTTCGTGACGCCCGCGATGATCGAGCTCGAAAGCATCGCCGAGCTCACCCGCGAGGTGTTCGGACCGGTGCTGCACGTCTTTCGCTATCGCCGCGACGCGTTGCCGCAGGTCGTCGACGCGATCAACGCGACCGGCTACGGACTGACGCTCGGCATCCACAGCCGCATCGACGAGACGATCGATCTCGTCGCGAAGCGTGCGCGCGCCGGGAACCTCTACGTCAATCGCAACATGATCGGCGCGGTCGTGGGCGTCCAGCCGTTCGGTGGTGAAGGCCTGTCGGGGACGGGGCCGAAGGCCGGTGGCCCGCTCTATCTGCACCGCCTGCTCGCACATTGCGGCGCGGCGCCGCTCGGACACGCGGACGTCGACCGCGTCACGGGACCGGTGATCGATGTCGCGCCGGCGCGGCTCGAGCCGTTGCATGCACTGCGTGCGTGGCTCGCGCCGGACGCGCAGCACGCCGCCATCGCATCACTCTGCGACTCGCTGCTCGCGCGTTCGCCTCTCGGTCAGACGCGCCTCCTTCCGGGTCCGACCGGCGAGCGGAACACGTACACGCTCGTGCCGCGGCGAGCGGTGCTTTGCGTCGCACCGACGCCGGACACACTGCTCGCGCAACTCGCGCTCGTGCTCGCCGCCGGCAGCCGCGCAATCTGGCTGCGTCGAGGCAACGCCGAGGCGCTCCGCTCCACGTTGCCCGACGCGATTCGTTCGCTCGTCGACATGAGTGCGGAAGACGCGGCTTGCGATGCCGTCCTCGTCGAGGCCGACGCCGAGGAGATCGCGCGCGTGGCGCAGGCGTTCGCGGAGCGGTCCGGTCCGGTGATCGGCATGCAGTCGCGGATTCCCGTAGCCGCCGAACGCGTCGCGTTCGTCGTCGAGCGCCTGCTCGTCGAGCGGAGCCTGTCGGTCAACACGGCCGCCGCGGGCGGCAATGCGAGCCTGATGAGCGTCGGTTAGCGGCGTTGTGCCATCATCGCCGTCGATTCGACGTACCGCACGGAGTTCCCCATGGCCCGCATCATCGGCGGCATCGCCGCCTCGCACACGCCGACGATCGGCTTCGCGTACGACCGCAACAAACGCGACGACCCCGCGTGGGCGCCGATCTTCGAGAACTTCGCGCCGCTGTCGCAGTGGCTCGCGAAGAAGCGTCCCGACGTCCTGATCTTCATCTACAACGACCACGTCACGTCGTTCTTCTTCGATCACTATTCGGCGTTCGCGCTCGGTGTCGGGCCCGAGTGGCACGTCGCCGACGAAGGCGCGGGCCCGCGCAAGCTGCCGCCGATCGGAGGACACCCGGAGCTCGCCGCGCACATCGGCCAGTCGCTGATGGCCGACGAGTTCGACATGGCGTTCTTCCAGCACCGCCCGCTCGACCACGGCTGCTTCTCGCCGCTGTCGGTGCTCTGCCCGCACGAGCCGGCGTGGCCGGTGCGCATCGTCCCGCTGCAGATGGGCGTGCTGCAGTTTCCGATTCCGACCGCGCGCCGTTTCTACCGGCTCGGCCAGGCACTGCGGCGTGCCATCGAAAGCTACCCGGACGACCTGCGCGTCGCGATTGCCGCAACCGGCGGCTTGTCGCATCAGGTCCACGGCGAACGCGCCGGCTTCAACAATCCCGCGTGGGATCAGCGCTTCCTCGATCTCTTCGAGCGCGATCCCGAGCGGCTCGCGCGCATGACCATTGCCGAATTCGCGGAGCTCGGCGGTCTCGAAGGCGCGGAGGTCGTGACGTGGCTCACGATGCGCGGCGCGCTTTCGGCGAACGTCGAATGCAAGTTCCGCAGCTACTACCTGCCGTCGATGACCGGCATCGGGACGGCGATCTACGAAGGCAGCGACGATCCCCCGGACGCGTCGGCGGCTGCGAACGATCGCGAGCGGATGTCGCGCGAGCTGCGCGGCGTCGAGCGGCTCGCGGGAACGTATCCGTTCACGCTCGAGCGGAGCGTCCGCGCGTATCGGATCAACGACTACCTGCACCGCATGATCGAGCCGGCGCACCGCGAAGCGTTCGTGCGCGATCCGGAGGCGTCGTTCGAGGCGGCCGGATTGAGCGAGGAGGAGCGTGACCTCATCCGCCGTCGCGACTGGCGCGGCATGATTCATTACGGCGTCATCTTCTTCATGCTCGAGAAGCTCGGCGCGGTCACCGGCGTGTCCAACCTGCACATCTACGCCGGGATGCGTGGCGAGACGCTCGAAGCGTTTCAGAAGACGCGCAATGCACCGGGCGCGCTCTACTCGGTCGCGGGCAAGGACGCGGGCAGCCTCGCGTGGGACAAGGCCGCCGTCGCCACCCCCGCTTCCCGAGCGCGATGATCATCGACGTCCACGGGCACTACACGACGGCGCCGAAAGCGCTCGAACAGTGGCGCAAGCGGCAGGTCGACGCCATCGCGTCCGGCGCACCGGCACCGCGCGCCGCGGAGCTTTCGATCGGCGACGACGATCTCACCGAATCGATCGAGCGCAACCAGCTGCGGCTGATGCGCGAGCGCGGCATCGACGTCGTGATCTTCAGCCCCCGCGCGAGCTTCATGGCACACCATATCGGCGACTTCGAAGTGTCGAGCACGTGGGCGGCGATCTGCAACGAGCTCTGCTATCGCGTGAGCCGCCTGTTCCCGGACAATTTCGTCCCCGCCGCGATGCTGCCGCAAAGTCCCGGCGTCGATCCGGCGACCTGCATTCCCGAGCTCGTGAGATGCGTGGAGGAATTCGGTAACGTCGCGGTGAACCTCAATCCCGATCCGTCGGGCGGACACTGGAACGCGCCGCCGCTGTGGGACCGTCACTGGTACCCGATCTACGAGAAGCTCGTGGAATACGACGTGCCTGCGATGATCCACGTCAGCACGAGCTGCAATCCTGCATTCCACACGACCGGCGCGCACTACCTCAACGCCGATACGACCGCGTTCATGCAGTGCGTCACCTCCGATCTCTTTCGCGACTTTCCGACGCTGCGTTTCGTCATTCCGCACGGCGGCGGCGCCGCGCCGTACCACTGGGGACGCTTTCGCGGCCTCGCGCAGGAGCTCGGTCGCCCGCCGCTCGCCCAGCAGGTTCTGCGCAACGTGTTCTTCGACACGTGTGTCTACCACCAGCCGGGCATCGACCTCCTCACGCGCGTCATTCCCGTCGACAACATCCTGTTCGCGAGCGAGATGATCGGCGCCGTGCGCGGCATCGACCCCGAAACCGGCCACCCTTTCGACGACACCAGGCGATACGTCGACGCCGCGAATGTCGCTCCGGCCGACCGTCGCAAGATCTACGAGACCAACGCGCGCCGCGTCTACCCGCGGCTCGACGCGCGCCTGCGCGCGCAGGGGCGATGAGCGGCAGGCGTCATCGGGAAGAACTGCACCCACGAGCCGCGCCGTTGCATCACTTCGATCGTGTCTCGTCGGCCGGCACGTGGTCCCGCCTGCGCGCCTCGGCCTGATCCCGATGCCGCGCCGCCCGCACGAGCAGCAAGTAGGTGACCGGCGTCGTGAGCACCATGAAGACGGCGATCAGGATCTCGTGTATCACCGCGCGCGAGTCGAGCACCGAGAAGAGCATCATCGACGCAACGAGGATGCTCCCGAGTCCGAGCGTCGTGGCGAGCGTCGGCGGATGCACGCGCTGGTAGAAGGTCGGCAGCCGCAGGAGCCCGATCGAGCCGATGAGCGCGAGTCCCGCGCCGACGAGCACCAGCAGCGCGACGAGCGCTGCGATCATCGGCGACGGCGCCCCGCTCATTCGATCACCTCCCCGCGCAGCAGGAACTTCGCAAGTGCTGCCGTCGACACGAAGCCGAGCATGCCGATGACGAGCGCGGCTTCGAAGTAGAACGTGCTTGCCTCGCGCATGCCGAACACCAGGATCAGCAGCATCGCGTCGACGTACATCGTATCGAGCGCGAGCACGCGATCCTGCGCGCGCGGTCCGATCAGCAGGCGGATCAACGCGCAAAGCATCGCCATCGCGAGCATCACCTGCGCCGCGACCAGCGCAACCACCAGCCATCCGTTCATTCGAAGATCTCCCGCAATCGCCGCTCGTAGCGCCCCTTGATCGTCGCGCGCATCGCGTCGGGGTCGTCCAGGTCGAGCACGTGCAACGTCAGCGTCCCCGTCACGTCGTCGTAGCCGGCCCACGTCGTGCCCGGCGTGGCCGTGATGATGCAGCCGAGCATCGCGAGGCCGACGCGGTCGCGAAGCTCGAGCGGAATGTCGACGAAGCCCGGCGCGTGGCGCGGCGCGCCGGGACGAAGGACGATGTACGCCACGGCGATGTTCGAGTGCACGATGTCGGCCAGCACGACGCCGACGAGCACCAAACCCGTCGGGAGCGAGCGCAGGCGCAGTCGCGGCACTTCGAGCGCGCGCAGCCGATTGACGGCGGCGAGCGCAACGAGCGCGCCGACGGCGACATGCCCGAGCGAAAGCGATTCGTTCAGGACGAGCCACATCGCGACGAGCAGCGCCCAGGCGAGCGGGATGGGAATCGTCCGGTTCATCGGCTCAAGACACTGTCGACGTAGTCTCGCGGCGCGTGCAGCGCTTCCGCCGCCTGACCGAAATAGCGCATCACGGGATTGGCTTCGACGGTCATCGCGGCGCAGAGCGCGAGCAGCAGCGCGACCGGCGCCATCTCGATCACGCGCACGCGCGGTACCGTTGCTTCCGGCGACGCCCAGAAGCGGCGCACGCCGGCGCGGCCCATGGCGATCACGACGGCGAGCCCGGAAACCAGCAGCAGCACCAGCATCGCCCACGCGACGCCCGGCACGGGCGACGGCGCGAGCAGTGCACCGAGCAGCGCGAACTTGCCGACGAAGCCGGCGAGCGGTGGCAGACCGGCGAGCATCAACGCACACAGGACGAAGCTCACGCCGAGAAGTGCCATCGTCGCGGGAATCGCCACGCCGGTTTCGTCATCGGCCTCGAGCGTCGGCGCGTTCGCGGCGAACGCTTCCGCCGTGACCGCGAGCACGTCGGCACCCGGCATGCGCCCGCGCTCGACGAGCTCGACGAGCAGGAACAGTGCGGCAAGTGCAAGCGTCGAGCCGACGAGGTAGTAGAGCGCCGCGCTCGTCACCGCGGCGTCGGGCTGTGCAACCACGGCCAGCACGGTGCCCGACGACACGAGCACGCTGTAGCTCGCGAGACGCGCGAGATTCTGCGACGCGAGGACACCGACGATCCCGAAGGCGATCGTCGCCATGCCACCGGCCGCGAGCCACGACGCGCCGAAGCCGGACGACGCGCCCTCCCCGGCGAACAGCAGCAGCCAGATCCGCAGCACGATGTAGACGCCGACCTTGGTGAGGATCGCGAACAGCGCCGCCGACGGCGCGCTCGCAGCCGAGTAGGTGCCGGGGAGCCAGAAGCACAACGGCCACATGCCGGCCTTGGTCAGGAACGCGACGCCGAGAATCGCTGCGGCGGTTTCGACGAGGACGCGATCGCCGGGACCCGTCTGTGCGAAACGCGCCGCGAGATCGGCGAGATTGAGCGTGCCGGTCGCACCGTAGATCAGGCTCGCGCCGATCAGGAACAGCAGCGACGCGACGAGGTTGACCACGATGTACTGCAGGCCGTTGCGCACGCGCGGCGTGCCCGACCCGTGCAGCGCAAGGCCGTACGACGCGGCGAGCAGAACTTCGACGAAGACGAACAGATTGAAGAGGTCGCCGGTGAGGAACGCCCCGTTTACGCCCATCAGCAGGAATTGCACGAGCGCATGGAAGCGCGGTCCCTCGCGGTGCCAGCGCGCGAGCGAAAAGACGAGGCACGCAAGGCCGAGCACGCTCGCGAGGAGCACCATCGCCGCCGACAGCCGATCGGCGACGAGCACGATGCCGAAGGGTGCCGGCCAGTCGCCGACGCGATAGACGCGCGTGCCGCCCGCGTCGACCTGCGCGAGGAGCGCGATGGCAACCACGACCAGCGCGATCGTGAGCACGACGCCGATCGCCGCCTTGGCGGCGAGGCGTCGCTCGTCGATCAGAAGCGTGACGGCAGCGCCGAACAGCGGCAGGACGATCGGCACGATCACGAGATGCTGCAGCACGCTCATCGTTCGGGTTCCTGCCCGTCGACGTGATCGGTGCCGGTGAGCCCGCGCGCGGCGAGCAGCACGACGAGGAGCAGGGCCGTGGTCGCGAACCCGATCACGATTGCCGTCAGCACGAGCGCCTGCGGCAAGGGATCGGCAAACGCGGCGGGATTGGCGCTGCCGCTCGCGGCGACGATCGGGGCCGCGCCGATTCGCAGCCCGCCGACCGCGAAGATGAACAGATTGACGGCGTACGAGCAGAGCGAAAGCCCGATCGCGACCTGGAACGTGCGCGGGCGCAGCACCAGCCACACCCCCGACGCGGTGAGCACGCCGATCGCGCAGGCGATGACCGTCTCATTCAACTGACGTCCCCCACGCTTGCGGCTTCGCCGCTGCGCTGCCCCCCGAGGGGGCGGAATTCGCGCTTTGGGGCGGCCCTGCAGCGCTCATCGACAACTCGCCGCGGCGCGCGCGCAGCGACTGATGCGCGAGCGCGACCAGCATCAGCGTCGTCGCGCCGACGACGAGCAGGAAGACGCCGACGTCGAACAGCATCGCGCTCGGCAGGTGCAACTTGCCGAACGGCGGGACGTCGACGTGCGCGACGTGGCTGGTGAGGAACGGATGCGCGAAGAGCCACGCCCCCGCGCCGGTCGCCCCGGCAATCGCGAGACCGAGACCGATCATGACCACGGGCCGGATGACCAGCCGATCCTCGACGAAGCGCGTGCCGCCGGCCATGTACTGCAGGATCAGTCCGATCGCGAACACGACGCCTGCGATGAAACCGCCGCCGGGCAGATCGTGCCCGCGCAGCAGCAGGTAGAACGCGAGCACGAGGATCGCGCCGAACATCGCGCGCATGATCACGCCGGGAACCAGCAGGTCGTTCGTCGACGTGCGCTCGCTTTGCTCGCGCTGCTGCGGCAGCGGGTCCATGCTCTCGCGCGCCGGACGGAAGCGTCGCAGCAGCGAATAGACGGCGATCGCGACGGCGCCGAGCACGGTGATCTCGCCCAACGTGTCGAAGCCGCGGAAATCGACGAGGATCACGTTGACGACGTTCGTGCCGCCGCCGCGCGGCAGCGCGTTGGTCACGAAGAACGCCGAAATCGGATTCGTCACGGGTTGCATCATCACCGCATACGCGATCGCGGCGAGTCCGCCGCCGGCAAGCAGCGAGATGGCGAGGTCGCGAAAGCGCCGCGGCAGCGCAGCGCGCTCGCCGGCCAGCGTCCAGCGATACGGGGCCGGCTTGGGCAACCAGCGCAGCCCGAGCAACAGCAACACCGCGGTCACCGTCTCGACGGCGAGTTGCGTCAGCGCCAGGTCGGGCGCGGAGAACCACACGAACGTCACGCACGTGACGAGGCCCGCGCCGCTCGCGAGGATCAGCGCGGCCAGCCGGTGGAACTTCGCCTGCCACGCTGCGGCGACCGCGCAGGCGCCGCCGACGATCCACGCGATCGCGAGCGCGGGATCGAGCGGCGACGCCGACTGCACGACGTCGAGCCCGCGCCAGTAGGCGGGCCACGCCGCCGCGGCGATCGCGACGACGACCAGCACGCGCAATTGCGGCTGCAGCTTGCGCGTGCCGAAGCGCCGTTCGACGAAGCGCGCGAAGCGCCACGAAATCGCCACGAGGAACCGATCGAAGATGCGGCGCCCGTCGATGCGCGGCAAAAAGGGTGGCTCGTCATCGCCTTGCGCCAGGTAGTTGCGCAGCAGGTAATAGAGCGCGGCGCCGGAGGCGAGCGCCACCGTGCTCATCAGGAGCGGCGTGTTGAAGCCGTGCCACAGTGCGAGGCTGTATTCGGGCGTATCGGGCCCGAGGACCGAGCGGACCGAGACGGCGAGCAGCGGCCCGATCGTGCCGGCCGGAAACA
>DASTIY010000144.1:0-29799 GCA_035717085.1 Casimicrobiaceae bacterium
ACGTCGCGCTGAACGACTGGGATGGTGTCGCAGGTGGCGTGCTGAAGACCACGGACGCGGGCGCTTCGTGGTCCCACGCAGAAGCGGGGATCCCACGGGACGTCTTGATCAGTGCGTTCGCCTTCGATCCATCGGATCGACACCGGCTCTACGTCGCGACGACCGCCGGCGTCTTTCGCAGCGTCGACGCCGCCGCCACGTGGGCGCCGCTGAACACGCATCTGCCCGACCGCGTGGTCCTCGACCTGGCGCTCGATGCTTCCGGCAAGGTGCTGCGAGCCGGGACGACCTCCGGCCTGTTCGAATACCGCTTCGCAAACGATGCGTCGGATATGCTCGCCGTGCTCGAATATCACCATCAGGTGTTCGACCACTACTTCATCACCGCCAACCCTGACGAAATCGCCAATCTGGACAACGGCGTGATCTCGGGCTGGAGTCGCACCGGCCTGGTGTTCAACGCCTTTGCCAAGGCGTCGAGCGCGGCCGTTCCCGTGTGCCGATTCTTCAGCACCGCCTTCGCGCCGAAGAGCTCGCACTTCTATTCGCCGTTCGACGCGGAATGCACGAAGGTCCGCGGCGACGGGCACTGGCAACTCGAGACTGCCGAGGCGTTCGCCATCGCCCTTCCGTCCCCCACGGGTGCCTGTGCGTCGGGCTCGATGCCCGTCTATCGGCTCTACAACGACGGCCGGGGTGGCGCGCCCAACCATCGCTACACGACCGACGAGGTCGTGCGGTCGCAGATGATTGCGCAGGGCTGGGTGCCGGAGGGTATCGGTCCGGACGCGGTGCAGATGTGCGCGCCGCTGTGATCGTGCCGACTTTTCGAAGCTCATCCCACGCCAGCGTCCATCGCAGCCCAGAATGCGCTCCAACCACAATCGCAAGGACACAATGAAGCCCGCCCTTTCGCTCGCCATCCTGACGTTCCTCGCCGCTTGCGTCGGTTGCGCATCGACGCCCGGCCCGACATCGGAACTCCGCGAGGAGAAGATCTACCGGACGGGCAGCAACATTCCCGTGAAGGACTACGGCGGCGCGAACATCGAGCAGCGCGGCGCGGAAGTCATCAACCCGATCAACCGGCCGATGGCGCCGGTGATGAACAAGAAGCCCGGAGGTTGATGTGGTTTAGATCACCGGCGCGGCGCCGCCATCCATGGGGATGATCGCCGCGGTGACGTAGCTCGCCCTCGGCGAGGCGAGGAAGAGCGCGAGCTCGGCGATTTCCTCGGGCCGCGCGAGCCGGCGCAGCGGAATACGTGCCTGTTGTCGTGCGAGCAGCTCGTCGGGCGAGAGTCCCGTCATCTTCGCCTCCGCGCGAAGGCCTTCTTCCACGCGCCCCGTCAACGTGCCGCCCGGATTGATGGCGTTGACGCGCACGCCCCTGGGACCGTAGGCGGCCGCGAGCCCGGCCGTCGCGAGCATCAACGCGGCGTTCGCGGCACCGCCGGGAAGGTGCACGGGATTCGCGGTCTTGCCGCCCGCGCCGATGATGTTGACGATCGCGCCGTGTCCGCGCGCGGCCATGCGCTTGACGACCGCGTCGAGCGGATGGATGTAGCTGAAGAACTTCGCGTCCATCGCCGCGCGCCACGCGTCGGGCGTGAGGTCATTGGGCGGCGAGCGCTTGGCGGCGCCCGCTGAACTGACGAGCACGTCGATCGGACCGATGGTCGATTCGACCGCATCGACCATCGCCTGCGCTTGCGCTGCATCGATGAGGTCCGCTTGAAATGCGAGCGGGCGGTGCGTGCACGCCGTAATCTTCGCGAGCGCGGCATCCAGATTCGCGCGACTGCGCGACACGAGCGCGACGCGTGCACCCTCGTGCGCAAACGCCTCCGCGCACGCGAAGCCGATGCCCTTGCTCGCGCCGGTGACGACGACCACGCGATCGGCGAGTCCGAGATCCATGAAGCCTCCTACGAACGGGTTATGCCGGGCGACCTAACGGAGGCCGTTTGCGCGACCTTACCATCGACCACGTCGGTGATCGTAAGTCCTGCCCACTCGAACAGTACGGCAACGAAGCGGAGGCGTGATGACCAGACATCGAATCGTTCGCATGGTGGCACCGGTGCTGCTCGCGGTGCTGTCCGGCGCTGCACTCGCTCAGGACACGCCTTGCGAGCCGTGCCAGCGGGCATGGGAGGCGCTTCCCGCGCGGATCGTTCCGATCCCCGCGTTCCCGTCTCCGCGCGATTCGGTCTGGCTCGCCGTCTTCGATCCCTTGCGACGCGATCCGCTCGCCCTTCCCCGCATGCTGGCGCGACAGGAATCGCCGCGTCTGCGGCGCGTCGCCGTGTCGGTGAGTTCCTGGTCGGGCGATATCGCCAGTGTCACCTTCCTCGACCGCCTGCAGGCCGGAACGTATGTCGTCGACTATTTCGAGGGGGGCTCGACGGACAACGTCCCCAAGGTTTCACTGCGCTTCGTCGTAGCCAGCAACGGGCCCGTCGACGTCGTCGAATATTTCAATGCGACGCTGGGCCATTACTTCATCACGGCGGATGCGATGGAAATCGCCAAGCTCGACAGCGGTGAAATCGCCGGCTGGGCGAGAACCGGCGAATCCTTCCACGCGCTTCCCGCCGACGAGCTGCCGTCGTTCGGACTTCCCGTGTGCCGTTACTACGGGCTGCCGTCCGTCGGCCTCGACACCCACTTCTTTTCGGCGTCGGCCGACGAGTGCGCATTCGTGAAGGCGACATGGCCGAATCAATGGATCCTGGAGAGCGACGCCGCGTTCGGCTCGATCGCGAGCCAGTATCCGTTCGAGTGCAGCCGCCCCCTTTATCGGCTCTACAACAACCGTCCCGACGCGAATCATCGCTACACGACGTCGACGGAAACGCGCGACCGCATGATCGCCCAGGGATGGATCCTCGAGGCGGCGCCCTCCGATGGGCCGTACGAGGACCCGTACAGCATGTGCGTGCTTCCGTGACCGCGTGGTTGGTGACAGCAGCGCCACTGTCTTGCGACGCGTTAGAGTAAACGCGCGAGCTCGCGCCAGCGCGCGAGCTTCTCCTCGACCGGCAGCGTGTACGCCGGGCTCGTCGAGGGCATGACGATCGTCACGTAACCCGACTCGTCCCACACGCGGCGCGCGCGGGCCGCGGTCTGTCCATTGAAGCAGACGGCGACGAGACCCGGTGCGGCGCGACGAATCCGCCGCACCTCGCCGCGCTCGGCATTGCGGATGGATGCGTCGAGACTGCCGGGCCGCTCGCAGGCGACGATCGTGTCCCAGATCGCGACGCGATGCGCCTTCACGCGTTCGAGCCGTTCGGCGTACGCAAGCTCCGCGAGCGGCTCGCGCAGCACCGCTCCGAGAATCGGCCAGAAATGATTGCGCGGATGCGCGTAATACTGCTTCGCGGCGAGCGACGCTTCCGACGGAAAGCTGCCGAGGATCAGCACCCGCGCGTCGGACGCGACGACGGGTGCGAGACCGCGCAAGCGCGCCGGCGCCGCGCTCACCAATGCATGGGCCAGCGGCCGCGCAAGGCGTCGTCGGCAACGATGCCGACGAACACCGTCAGGCCGAGCCAGTGATTGCCGAGGAACGCCCGGAAGCACGCTTCGCGATCGCGCGTACGAATCATCCAAACGTGCGACACGGCTTGCGCTGCGGCGACGGCCAGGGCGCCGTAATACACGAGGCCCTGTCCGTAAAAGCGACCGAGCCACGCCATGCCGGCGAGATGGACGAGGTAGCAGATCGCGACGGCGAGCACGTCGAAGCGACCGAACGTGAGCGCGGAGGTTCGGATGCCGATCTTCGCGTCGTCGGCGCGATCGACCATCGCGTACTCGGTGTCGTAGGCGACGACCCAGAACAGGTTGACGACCAGATAGGCCCACGCGATGGGCGGAACGCGGTTCAACACCGCGGCGTATGCCATCGGGATCCCGAACGAGAACGCGATGCCGAGAAACGCCTGCGGCAGCGCGAAGACGCGCTTGACGAACGGATACGCGACCGCGATCAAAAGTGCAGGGATCGACCACAGCATCGTCGCACGGTTGGTGAAGAGAACCAGGAGGAACGCGAGCAATGCGCCGATAGCCGCGACCATCAGCGCTTCCCACGGAGCGATCTCGCGCGTGGCGAGCGGTCGCTTCGCGGTGCGCGCAACATGCGCGTCGTAATCGCGATCGGCCCAATCGTTCATCGCGCAACCGGCCGAACGCGTCACCAGCGTGCCGACGACGAAGATCAACACCAGCGAGCCGCGCGGCCGTCCGCCGGCCGCGAACCACAGCGCGCAAAGCGTCGGCCACAGCAGCAGAAGCGTGCCGATCGGCTTGTCGAGCCGCATGAGCCGCTCGTACGCATCGAGCCGCTCGACCAGCGTCAGCTTGCGCGGCGTTGCGGGAGCGACCGCGTCGGTCATGCGATGGGAAGTGAAAGTTGCCGGCGCAGCTCGCGCGGCGCGGCGTCCTTCAGCACGTCGTGCGGCGTCGGATGGCGCAGCGTCACGCGCAATTCGCGCTTCATCCGCGCGTTGACGAGGCGTCGCGATTCGCTCATGAACGACAGGAGCATCGGCGCGATCAGGCGCTCGGCGTCGTCCCACGATACCCGCGGAGGCCGGGGCAAACGAAACGCGTCCGCCACGGCGTCGAACCACGCGCCCATCTTCATCTCGCTGTCGTCGGTGATGTTGTACGCACGGTTGGGACGCGCGAGAAAAAGTGCCGCGACGATCGCGCGCGCGAGATCGTCGGCGTGGATGTGATTGGTGAACACGTCCTCGTCGGGCACGAGCGCCGGCGTGCCGTGCTTCAGCCGCTCGATCGGCAACCGCGTCGGCGCGTAGATGCCCGGCACGCGCAGGATCGACAGTGCGACGCGATGCTGCGCGGCCCAGTGCCGCAGCCGTCGTTCCGCCGCGAGGCGCCGACGCGCACGCGGCGTGTGCGCCCGCGTGGGCCGCGTTTCGGCGATGCGCGCGCCGGCGCAGTCGCCGTAGACGCCGGACGTCGAGAGATAGACGAAGCGCCGCGGTATAATTCGCGCGCTCGACAACGCGGCGAGCAGGTTGCGCGTGCGCGGATCGTCCTTGCCTTCCGAAGGCGGCGGCGCGCAATGCACGACGGCGAACGCGCCGAGGTCGAGCCGCGCGAGCGTGCGGCGATCGTCGAGATCGCCTGCGATCGGCACGACGCCGCGCTGACGCAACTTCCGCACGTCGTCGCGGTTTCGCGTGAGGCCCACGAGGCGCACGCGGTCCCGCAGCAGGTCGGCGACGCGCAGCGCCACGTCGCCGCATCCCACGAGCAACACCCGCTGCATCATGACGTTGCAGATTAGCATACGCCCGAGCGAGCACGCGTTCTCCGTCGAGGACGGCGAGACGGTCCTGCAGGCGGCCATGCGCGCCGACCTGATGATCCCCTACGGCTGCCGCAACGGCGCCTGTGGCACGTGCAAGGGACGCATCGTCGAAGGCGAAGTCGATTTCGGCCCGCACCAGCCGTCGACCCTCACCGACGACGAGAAGCGGCGCGGGCTCGCGCTCTTCTGCGTCGCCAGGCCGAAGACCGATCTCGTCATCGAAGTGCGCGAGGTGCGCAAGGCGGGCGACATCCGGATCAAGCGCCTGCCGTGTCGCATCGAATCGATCGACAAGCGTGCGCCCGATGTCGCGATCGTCAAGCTCAAGCTGCCGGTCAACGAGCGACTCCAATATCTCGCCGGCCAGTACATCGACTTCCTGCTGAAGGACGGGCATCGACGCAGCTTCTCGATCGCGACACCGCCGCACGCCGACGAGCTGCTCGAGCTGCACATTCGCCACACCCCCGGTGGTTTCTTCACCGATCCGCTGTTCACGACGTACAAGGGTCGCGAGATCCTGCGCTTCGAGGGCCCGCTCGGGACGTTCTATCTCCGCGAGGAAAGCGACAAGCCCGTGATCTTCGTCGCCGGCGGCACGGGCTTCGCGCCCATCAAGGCGATCATCGAGCACATGCTCTTCAACCGGATGGCGCGCGAGATCGTGCTGTACTGGGGGGCGCGCGCGAAGCGCGATCTCTACATGCCCGAGGTGCCCGGCGCGTGGCAGCAGGAGCACGCGAACTTCACGTTCATTCCGGTACTGTCCGACCCCGCACCCGGCGATGCATGGCCCGGCCGCACGGGCCTCGTGCATCGCGCGGTCATGGACGATTTCAAGGACCTGTCGGGCTATCAGGTCTACGCGTGCGGCGCGCCACCCATGATCGATGCGGCGCGGCGCGATTTCACGACGCTGCGCGGATTGCCGGAGAAGGCGTTCTTCGCGGACAGCTTCGTGTATGCGGCGGAAAGTGAAGCGAGGATCTAGGATTTAGGATCGAGGATCGATCCTAAATCCGAGACTCTAAATCCTCGTTGCGCGCGAGCGCGTCCAGCGCGAGCCGCAACGCGGCGGCGAGGTGCGCCTGCGCCTCGTCGCGGCGTCCGAGCTTCGTGAACAGCTCACCGAGCGCGACGTGCGTGCGCCAATGGTTGTCGAGCGCGAGGCTCGCCTCGAGGTACGTCTGCGCCTTGCCCCACAGCTCGCTGCGCTCGCAAAGACGGCCGAGCGCGTAGAGCAGCACCGCATCCTGGTTGTGCGTGACGAGCCAGCGCTCCGCGATCTCGAGTTGCCGCTTCGCATCGGGCGGACGGCATTCGGCGTAGAGCAGCACGAGGCGCGGATCCCAGTGGCGATCGAGGCTTCGCGCGAGAAGGTCGGCCGCTTCGCGATCCGCGCCTGCCGAGAGAAAGCTTCGCGCCGCTGCGCGCGCGACCTTCGGCTGCAGGCGATCGCTTTCGGGAATGCGCGCCCAGTAACTGCGCAAGCCGGACGCGTCGTGGGCGAAGCCCGCGAGCGCGTCCGCGTGCGCGCTGCCGCGCAGCAGCTCGCCCTGCTTCGCGTCGTACACCTTGCGCTTCACGAGCTGGTCGACGAGTGCCGGCACTTCGGCCGGTCGTCCGGCCGCGGTCAACGCGCGCAGCTCGAGCCGCTGCGCCGCCGTGTGCAAGCCTGCCTCCTGGCGCAACTCGGCGAGCCGCGCGAGCGCTTCGGCCGGCTGGCCCCGCTCGAGCGCGAGCTCCGCTTCGAGCATGAGCCGCGGTACGGCGAGGTTCGTCGTGTGCGTGTCGGGCCGCTCGAGCATCGCCGCCGCGCCCTGGAAGTCGCGCATTTCGATCGCCGCGCGCGCACCGACGAGCGCCGCGACCGGTGTCGATTGCGGAATCGCGAGCGCCTCCTGCGCGAACTGCCTCGCCTTGCCGTGCCGCCCTTCGAGCAGCGCGACGATCGCTGCATCCTGCCGATTGCGAAAGCGCTCGAGCTGGCGCCGATGCCGTCCTTCGCGCACCTGCTCGGGAAGCCTCGCCAGTCGCACGCCCGCGCGAATCAGTGCGTAGAGCACGAGGAACAGGAGGATGACCAGGATGATGAACGCGTTCTGCGACAGCTCGATGCGATACGGCGGCGCGACGAACAGCACGTAACCGGTATTCACCCGGACGAGCAGCGCCAGCGTCACGGCGGCAGCCGCGACGAGGATGAACGCGATCAGCGCGCGAACCGTCATCGCGTGGTCCGCGCGACTAGCGCGGCGCGCTCGGCGTCTGCTCGCGCTCGAGCGACGCCTTGAGCGTACGGACGGCGTCGAGCGACGCAGTGAGGTCGGGAACCTCGTTCGGCATCGGGATCGAGGCGAGCTGCGCGAGCGTCGACAGCACCGATTGCACCTGCGGGCTGCCGCGATCGAAGTACTGCATCGTCCAGGCGCGCGCGGCGGCGAGGTCCGCCTTGAACGAGCGCTCGTCGCGTGCGAGCAGTGCGAGCCGCGCGGCGAGCAACCGCAGCCGCAGGTTTTCGCGCAGGAAGAACGACTGCTCCGGGGTGACGAGCGGCGCCGGAGGCCGGTCGGTCACCTCGATGCGGATCACGCTGCGCAGGTCGTTCCAGGCATCGTGCAGGAAGCGCATCCATGCCGATTCGTTGGCCGGCTCCGGCGTTTGCGGCGGTGGACGCACGCGCTCGTCCTTCGCGAGCGGCAGCGCGTCGATGCCGTCGATGATCTGATCGATGCGGATCGAGATCCCCGCGACGTCGACGTACGGAACGGCCTTCAGCCGATCCATGTCGCGCGCGAGCGCACGGCGCAACGGGCCGAGCGCCGGGCGGTCGAGCCGCGCGAGCTTCGCATCGGCGACTTGCAGCGCAGTGAGCGCCGCCCGGACGTTCCCACCGAGCGACAGCTGCTGGCTCGCGAGCACGAGGATCTGCTCGACCTCCGACACGGTGAGTTCGTCGCGCGAAGGCGCGAGGTCGCGATAGAGCGCTTCGAGCGCGGCCTGCTGCGACTGGAATTCGGCGACGCGCGCGTCGAGGAGCGCGAGCTTCGCCTGCGCGTCGCGCAGCTCGTTGGCGAGATCCGAGTCGCGCGCCTTCGCCTGCGTGGCCTGCGCATCGGCGTTGGCGAGTCGCTGCGCGATTTCCGCGCGCAACGACTGCGCGTCCCGGTTCTGCACATACCAGGCGTACGCACCGCCGAGAATCGCAATGACGACGACGACCCACAAGGTGCGCAGTGCCGCGCGAGTCCGCGCATCATGCTGCACCACGGCGGTCGCGCTCGGCGTCGGGGCCGAGACCGGCTGCTTCGTGTCGGCAGTCGTCTCCATGGTGGGCCGCGATTTTAGCAGCCGCATAATCCATGCCGACCTCGAGGTGGCCGCCTTCCGACGCGTCACATACAATGCGCTCGCACCGACGGCGCTACCCGGGCGTCGCAGGGTTCTTCGCGATTTCGATGAATGCGTTCCTGAACGCCGTCGTGTTGCTCGTGCTCGTCGCTGTCGCGGTGGGCATCGGCTACGTCGTCGGGACGCGGCGCGTGCGCGCGGCGCGGCCAACAGCGACGCGTGACGTCGTGCGTCCGAACCTCGACATCATCGCGCCGACCGCGCCGGCGAGCGCAGCGACCGTCGTGAGCCGCGAGCCGCACCGGTGTGCATCGCGGGCACACGCGCGTGCACTCGACGACGATCGCGCGGCGCTGTTTCGCGCGCTGGCCGATGCTCGCACGGAAACCGCGCGTTATCGCCAGGTCGTCGTCGACATCGAGCGCGATGCGCCGCCGCCGCTGCTCGATGCGCCGGGCACGCCCGACGATCTCAAGCTCGTCGTCGGCATCGGCCCCGCGATCGAGCGGCTCCTGCACCAGATCGGGATCGGCACGTACCGGCAGATCGCGCGCCTGACCGAGCGCGACATCGACGCGATCGAGGCGAAGCTCGCGGAATTTCCGGGACGCGTTCGCCGCGACGGGTGGGTGACGCAGGCGCGGGCGCTGCACGCCGCGAAGTACGGACGAGATTCGTGAGCGGTAGTCGTGCGGCGCTCGCGATCATCGTCATCGCGCTCGTGTGGGGATGCAACTGGCCGGTGCTGAAGATGGGCGTGAGCGAGATGGCGCCGCTCACCTTTCGCGCGCTGACGCTGCCGTTCGCGGCCGCCGGCATGCTGGCGGTGGCACGGATCGTTGGCGACAACATCCGCATCCCGCGTGCGTTCTGGCCGCATCTCCTCGGCCTGTCGCTGTTCAACATCACGCTGTGGAACGGCTTCGTGCTCTTCGGCGTGCAGCAGTGACCCGCCGGGCGCAGCTCGATTCTCGCGTACACGATGCCGATCTGGGCGACGGCGATCGCGGCGCTCGTGCTGCACGAGCCCGTCTCGCGTCGCAAGCTGATCGGGCTCGCGCTCGGCGCCGCCGGCATGCTGGTGCTGCTCGGCGATCAGATCGTCGTCGTGCGCGCGGCGCCTTTCGGCGCGATCATGATCTTGCTCGCGGCGATCTCGTGGGCGTACGGCACCGTGCTGTTGCGGCAATGGCGCCCGACGATGCCGCAGAACGCGCTGTCGGGCTGGATGCTGCTGCTCGGCTGGGTTCCGCTCGTGCTCGTCGCGCCTTTCTTCGATCCGCACCCGTTCGGCGCCGAGCTCGCGAGCCTTTCTGCGCGCGGGTGGTTCTCGGTGCTCTACAACATCTTCCTCGCCGGCACGCTCGCGAACCTTGCGTGGTTCCTGCTCGCGCGCAGCATGCCGGTCGCGGTGTCGTCGCTGTCGTCGCTTCCGGTACCGGTCGTCGGCGTGATTTCGGGAATGATCCTGCTCGGCGAGCGTCCCGGGCCACAGGAATGGATCGCGCTCGCGCTGGTGCTCGGCGGCCTCTTCTCGGTCCTCTTCGAGCCGAAGGGGCGCCGGCGCCGCGCGACGCCACCGCCCGGGTGACCGCGCGGCGCGGACGCCGTACACTCGCCCGGGCGCAATTCGCGCCGATCACCAGGGAGATTGCACGATGTTCTCGGGAGGGAAGCATCGCCGGAATCGTCCGGCCGCTGCGGCGGCTGCATTCGCCGTCGCCATCGCCATCAACGCTGCCATGCCTCGCTCGGCGCTGGCAGACAACATCGAAGGAGTCGCAGTCCCATCGCCACTGCTTGCGATCGACCAGAACCGGCAATCGATCGTCGACGGCATCGTCGAGCAGTGGCGCCCGGGATTTCGCCACGCGTTCGGCGCCGCCGCCGCCGAGCGCGAGGCGGACCTGCGCGAGGCGTTGATGAAGCTTCGCGCCGACCGCCTGCTGTCTGCGTCGCTCGCCGGCACCGAGGAAGGCCTCGCGCGCATCCTGTCGCTACCTGCGGACGATTCGGTGCGCCGTGCGCCGCTCAAGAGCCTCGGCGATGCCGGTCAGGACCTGACGTACGTACCGGTGACGCCCTGCCGCCTCGTGGAAACGCGCGGCTCGTTCGCCGCCGTTTACCAGGGCGGCGGCGCGTTCGGTGGGGGCACGATTCGCAACTACACGATAGCGTCCGGCAACGGCGTGTGCGTGAGCCAGCTTCCCGACGGCCTCGATCCCGCGGCGGTGCAACTGCAGGTGTTCGGCATCCCGACGTCGAGCTTCTCGTCGGGCGACATCGAAATCCTGCCGCAAGGTTCGGCTTTCGGCAGCACGGCAACGCTCGTCTACCTCGGCAGCGTCGCCTTCACTTCCGTGTCGACGACCGCGCGCGTCAACCTCGCGAACAATCAGATCGGCGTGCAGGTCCGCGGCGGCGGCGCGAACGTCGCGATCGACGTCGTCGGCTATTTCAAGGCGCCGCCGGACGTCGACCTCACGTATGCGACGGCGACGGGCAACGCCATTCGCGTGCTGTCGACGAATGCGAGCAACACGAGCCCCGCGATCGAGGCGCACGAAGCCGGCAACGCGAGTGCCGTCTACGGCGTCAACGTCGCCACGACGGGTTCCACCACGGGCGTGCTCGGCGAGTCGTCGTCGACGTCGCACGGCATCGGCGCGACGGGAGGCGCCACCGGTGTGCTCGGACGCGTCACGCCGACGACACCCGGCGGCTATTCGGCAGGCGTGCGCGGCATCAACAACGGAACCGGTGGAACGGGCATCGGCGTGGTCGGCTATCAGGGCGGCAGCGGCTGGGGGGTGTACGGTGAAACGCCGAGCGGGTTCGGCGTGTACGGCCTGACGACCAACAATTCATCGGCGAGCGTGGGAGTGCGCGGCGAGACGTTTTCGACGAACGGAATCGCGGTCGAGGCGAAGTATTCGGGAACCGGCGTCGGCGTCGCGCTCGAGGTCGACAATGGCGCGATCCGCGTCGCCGGCGTCAACAAGGCCGCCTTCATTCATACGGCGACCGTGGCGAACAAGTTGAGCGCCAATGGAACCGACGTCGATCATCCGATGGCGAATGGCGACCCGAACGCGCTGCTGTTCGTCACGCAACGCCTGAACCCGTCGGGCATCGTCTACAACAACAGTCCGATCGGCGTGTACTACAACACCGTCCGCAGCCGCTGGGAAATCTTCAACGAGAACAACGCGGTCATACCCACGAACGCGCAGTTCCACGTGCTCGTGATCAAGCAGTAGCGTGCCTGAATCGGCGGCACCGCAGCGGCGGCGCCGCCGATTGCTTTACGCGAGCTCGGGGACGAGCGTCAGCGTGCGCCGTTCCGAGAACCACGCATCGACGTTGGCGCGGCAGAGATCGGCCATGGCCTGCCGCGTCTCGCGCGTCGCGCTGCCGACGTGCGGCAGCAGCACGACGTTGTCCATGCCCAACAACGCCTCGGGCACGTGTGGCTCGTTCTCGAACACGTCGAGGCCGGCCGATTTGAGCTTGCCCTGCGCCAGCGCGTCCACGAGCGCCTGCTCGTCGACGATCGAGCCGCGCGCGATGTTGACGAGCGTTCCCTTCGCGCCGAGCGCGTCGAGAATGCGCGCGTCGATCAGATGCTTCGTCGCGGGCCCGCCCGGACACGCGATGACGAGGAAGTCGACTTCGCCCGCGAGCGCTGCGAGATCGCGCACATAGCGATACGGCACGTCCTGCGGCTTGCGACCGGTGTACGCGACGCGCATGCCCATCGCCTCGACGCGCGTGGCGATCGCCTTGCCGATGCGCCCGAGGCCGACGATGCCGACGCTGCGCCCCGCGAGCTTCGTCGTCAGCGGCAGCGAGCGCTTCGGCCAGTCGCCTGCGCGCACGAAGCGGTCGGCGCCGACGAAATTACGCGCGGTCATCAGGATCAGCGCGACCGCGACGTCGGCGACGTCGTCGGTGAGCACGTCGGGCGTGTTCGTCACCTTGATGCCGCGTTCGCGGCAATATCCGGTCGGGACGCCGTCGTAACCGACGCCGAACACCGAGATGATCTCGAGCGCGGGCAGCGCATCGAGAAGGCTCGTCGGCGTCACCGTCCCGCCGCCTTGCACGAGGCCGCGCACCTTGCCGGCGACTTCGCGCAGCAGCGCGTCCGGATCGCGCGCGCCCGCATAGTCGTGGCAGCGATAGCCGGCGGCGAGCGGTTGCGCGAGAAACGGCGGCAGCGGTGCGGTGATCAGAAGGTCCACGTCGTTCATCGCGACTCCGTCAATGATTGGAAGGTTGGCCGGCTTGCCTCTTCGATGGCGCGAACCAGTCGAGCAGGCCGGCGAGCAGGCCGGCGTCGCCGCCCGCGGTTTCGACCGCCGGCAGCCCGTATTCGCGCGCACGCTCGGCGATGCGCGCATGAACGGAGAACGCCGGAATCGCGGTCAGGTAGGCGCGCCCTTCGAGGCCGACCGCGTTCATCAGGTTGACCAGTCCTTCGGCGGACGTGAGCGTCAGCGCGTGTGCGCGGCCGTCGCGCATCGCCTCGACCAACCCGTCGGCGCCACTTTGCGGCGCGACGCGGCGATAGCACGGAACGTGATCGACGATCGCGCCGCGCGCGCGAAGCGCATTGCCGAGAAACTCCCGACCGCCTTCGCCGCGGAAAATCACGACACGCTTGCCGCGCACGTCGGCGAGTTCCGGCAGCTCGAGCAGCCCTTCGCTGTCCCACGACGTCTGCGGCATGCGCGCATCTTGAATGCCGGCCTGTGCCAGCGCTTCCGCCGTCCCCTGCCCCGGTGCGTAGACACGAAGATGCGCGGGCCATGGACGTTGCGCGCGGCCGCCGTGCTCGACGGCGTTCGCGGAGACGAAGATCGCGATGTCGTAATCATCGAGGCGCGCGTGCACGTCGGCGAGCTGACGGCCGTCAGCGGGCGGCAGGATCACGATCGCCGGCCAGATCAGCGGCCGGCCGCCGAGCGCGGCGATGCGCGTCGCGAGCACGGCCGCCGGGCGTTGCGGCCGCGTCACGATCACGCCGATGCCGGCGAGCGGCCCGGGCTCGCGAGCCGGCGGCGACAACGGATGCACGT
This sequence comes from Casimicrobiaceae bacterium, assembly GCA_035717085.1. Classification (GTDB taxonomy): domain Bacteria; phylum Pseudomonadota; class Gammaproteobacteria; order Burkholderiales; family Casimicrobiaceae; genus VBCG01. The sequence goes on from DASTIY010000144.1 coordinate 13,783, forward strand.
CGCCGGTCACGATCCGGTGACGACGCGGTGGGCGCCACGGCGCAGGAAGTCGTCGGCAAGTGCCGCGCCGAGCGCGTTGGCGTCGTCGATGTTGCCCGTCGCGCTCTCGAGCTCGCCGCGCAGCACTTCTCGGCCGTCGCGCGATGCGACGAGCCCGCGCAGCCAGAGCCTTCCCTCCTCCCACTCGGCGTACGCGGCGAGCGGCGTCTGGCAGCTGCCGCCGAGACCGCGCGAGAAGGCACGTTCCGCCGACGTCGCGAGCGTGGTGCCGAGATCGGCAAGCGGGGCGAGCGCGTGCAGCAGGTCGATGCGATCGGCGCGGCATTCGATCGCGAGCGCGCCCTGCCCGGGCGCCGGCAGGCTCTCGTCGGGATCGAGCAACGCGCGAATGCGCGTACCGAGGCCGAGGCGTTTCAATCCCGCCGCGGCCAGGATGATCGCGTCGTAGCGGCCGTCGTCGAGCTTCCCGAGCCGCGTGTGCACGTTGCCGCGCAGCGACTCGATGCGAAGCGCGGGATAGCGCTCGCGCAGTTGCGCTTCGCGGCGCAGGCTCGATGTGCCGACGACGGCGCCTGCGGGCAACGTCGCGAGCGCGTCGTAGTGCGTCGAGACGAAGGCGTCGCGCGGATCCTCGCGCGCCGAGATCGCCGCGAGCACGAAACCGTCGGGCATGTCCATCGGCACGTCCTTCAGGGAATGGACGGCGATGTCGGCGCGACCGTCGCGCAACGCCGCCTCGAGCTCCTTGATGAAGAGGCCCTTGCCGCCGATGGTGGCGAGCGGTCGATCGAGGATGCGATCGCCCTGCGTCGTGACGCCGAGAAGATCGACGGTCGTGCCGCGAAAGCGGGATGCGAGCCGGCCACGCACGTGTTCGGCCTGCCAGAGGGCGAGCGCGGATTCGCGAGTCGCGATCGTGATGCGGCGCGGCGCGGCTTGTGCGGTCATCGCGATCGGCGACGGCACGCGCCGGGGGAAGCGATCGAATTCACATGGGGCGCATCACGACAGTGCGACGTGAGTGTAGCAGGGCCGGCCAATCGGGGTCGGAGGAAAAAGTCGGCCCCCCGCACTTCGGTACGCTAGGTCGGCGCCCGACTTTTTCGTCCGACCTCGATTTGGCGGCGCAACGCGAACGCGGTGCCGATCATGCCTGCAAGTGCCAGCGTCGCCAGCAGCCGGTGCGTGGTGAGCCACAACTGCGCACTCGCCGGGCGCGCAATGCGATCGAAGCGACCGTGCGCGCCGAAATCGCCGAGGACCGGCTCGAAGAGGTTGTCCCGACGGTCGGGCGCGACCGGCAGCGCGGCCTCCTGCGACGCGTAACCGAAATGCGCGAGGTAGCGATCGAGGAGCCCCGGAATCAGCTTGTTGAGCCACACGGCGCGCAGCGTCGGCGCGCCGACGAGAATCTCGCGGCGGCGGTGATGGGCGGCGTAGTAGATCGCGCGCGCCGCGACCTCGGGCTGGAACACCGGCGGCACCGGTTGCGGCTGACGCGGCATTTTCGTGCGACACCAGTCGAACTGCGGCGTATTGAGCGCCGGCATCTGCACCATCGTCACGTGCACGGCGCTGCGGTCGTGCATCAGCTCGCTGCGCAGCGCGTCGGTGAAGCCGCGAATCGCGAACTTCGCGCCGCAGTACGGCGCCTGCAGCGGAATCGCGCGATACGCGAGCGCCGAGCCGACCTGCACGATCGTGCCGCGATTGCGTGCCCGCATCCGCCGCAGCGCGCTGAGCGTCCCGTTGACGGTGCCGAGGTAGGTGACGTCGGTCACGCGCTGCACTTCCTCGGCGCTGAGCTCTGCGACCGGCGAGACGACCGTCACCATCGCGTTGTTGATCCAGATGTCGATCGGGCCCAGCCGATCCTCGATCATCGCCGCGCCGCTTTCGACTTCGCTCGCGCGCGACACGTCGGCGACGCACATGACCGCGCGGCCGCCGCATGCCTCGATCTCACGGCACGTCGCCTGCAGCGCCTCGGGATCGCGCGCGATGAGGCCGATGCTCGCGCCGCGGCGCGCGAACTCGCGCACCGTCGCGCGGCCGACGCCCGCGCTCGCGCCGGTGACGACGACCACGTCGTTGCGACGCCGCCGCAGCCAGCGGCTTCGACGCGATTGCGCGATCGTGTGCATCGCGAACGGTCAATCGACGTGCGACGGATCGATCGCGATCAGCGCGAGCCCGGAGTCGGGATCGAAGACGCGAGCCAGGCGTACCGGCGATTCGACGAGCATCACCTCGAGCGTCGGTCGCACGCGCGCTTCGAGCAGGTGCCCGCCGTGTGCGCTGCCGTCGCGCTTGCCGACGACGACGTGCGCGTGGATCTTCGGCTGGCCGCGATCGAGCGCGACGTCGCCGATCAGCGAGAGCACCTCGACCTGCTCGCGTACCGGGATCTTCTCGTACGCCTTCTTCCCGGCGTCGAAATAGCCGAGCGTCGCTTCCGAGAACGCGCCGATCGCGGTGAAGCGCGCCGCGGTGAGCCGATGCAGCGACGCGAACTGCGTGAGCGTGGAGACGACCTCGTCGCCGACGTCGAACACGAGCGCCCATGTGCGCTCATCGGCGTCGTCGAGGACCTTCGCCCGCATCAGTGCACCGCGTCCGGCGCTTCGGCGTGTTGCTCGACGGACGCCGCAGCGCGCTCGGGTGGTTCGCCCGCGAGCGCCATCTTCAGCACGTCCGCGAGATGGACGGCGTGCCGGTCCGTGCATTGCGCGATCTGCTCGCGGCAACTGTACCCGTCGGCGATGACGAGGCAATCGGGCGGCGCGGTACGCACCTCGGGCAGCAGCACGAGCTCGCCGATGCGCACCGAGACGTCCGCCTTGTCGCGCTCGAACCCGAACGAGCCCGCCATGCCGCAGCAGCCCGAGTCGAGCAGCCGATAACGCACGCCCGCTTTCGCAAGCACTTCTTCGTCGGCGTGCATGCCCATGATCGCCTTCTGATGGCAATGGCCATGGAGGAGCGCGCGCGCAGGAAGCGGCGGCGGCGCGAAGCGCGGCGCCTTGCGTTGCAGGAACTCGCCGAGCAGGAACGTCTGGTCCGCGAGGCGTTTCGCGACCTCGTTGCCGGGGAAGAGGTTGCGCATCTCGTCGCGGAACACGCTCGCACACGCCGGCTCCAGTACGACGAAAGGACGGCCGGCATCGATGTCGCCCGCGAAGCGCGTCAGGATGCGACGCAGATAGCGCTGCGCTTCCTCGAGCATCCCCGAGTCGTAGAGCGGCCGGCCACAGCAGACGTGCGCGCGCGGCACCTCGACGGCAAAGCCCGCGGCCTCGAGCACGTCGACCGCCGCCATCGCCGTGTCGGGATGGAAGTAATTGTTGAACGTGTCGGGCCACAACGTCACGCGGGGGGCGCCGTTGCGATCGAGCGGCTTGCGCTGCAGGAAGCGCTGCTGGAACGTCGACGCCGCGAATCGGGGCAACCGGCGCGTCGGCGCGATGCCGGCGATGCGCTTGGCAAGCGCGCCGATGACGGACGTGCCTGCCAACGAGTTGACCAATCCCGGCGCGATCGACGCGAGCCGCGCAAAGCGGTCGATGTAACCGAACAGATACGCCGAGCGCGGCCGCAGTCTTCCTTCGTAGTAATGCGCGAGGAATTCCGCCTTGTACGTCGCCATGTCGACGTTGACCGGACAGTCCCCTTTGCAGCCCTTGCAGGCGAGGCAGAGGTCGAGCGCCTCGCGCACGGCGTCGCTGCGAAAGCCGTCCTTGATCGTGGTGCCGCGCAGCATCTCGAAGAGCATCCGCGCGCGGCCACGCGTCGAGTGCCTCTCCTCCATCGTCACGCGATAGCTCGGGCACATCGTCTGGTGATGGTGCTGCCGGCAGTTGCCGACGCCGACGCAACGGAGGATTGCGCGGTTGAAGATGCCCGCATCCTTCGGATACTGGAAATACGTGCGCGGCTGCGCCGGCTCGTAGGTGTCGCCGAGGCGCAGGTTCTCGGTGGGCAGGTACGGATCGACGACCTTGCCCGGATTCATCCTGCCGTCGGGGTCGAAGATCGCCTTGAACTCGCCGAACGCCTGCACGAGCCGCGAGCCGTACATCTTCGGCAGGAATTCGGCCTTCGACTGCCCGTCACCGTGCTCGCCGGACAGCGACCCGCCGTAGCGTACGACGAGCGACGACGCGTCGTTCAGGAAGCGGTGGAACGTCTCGATGCCGTCGTGCGTCTCGAGGTCGAAATCGATGCGCGTGTGCACGCAGCCTTGCCCGAAGTGACCATAGAGATCGCCCGCGTAGTGGTAGCGATCGAGGAGCTTGCGGAAGTCGCGCAGGTAATGGCCGAGTTGCGCAGGCGGCACTGCGGCGTCCTCCCAGCCCTCCCACGTGATTTTCTTGTTCGGCACGTGCGCGGTCGCGCCAAGCCCCGCCTCGCGCACCGTCCAGATCATGCGTTCCTGCGCGGGATCGTCGAAGAGCTTCATCGTCGGCGCCTGGTCCACCTTGGCGAGCGCTTCCATGCACGCGCGCGCCTTCGCGTGCGACTCGCTGCGGTCCTTGCCGCCGAACTCGACGAGCAGCCAGCCGCCACCCGGCGGCAGCAGCTGCACGTCGTCGGGATGCAGGCCGATCGCCTTCATGTCGCGGATCAGCTTGTCGTCGATCCCTTCGAGGCCGATCGGACCGAAGCGAAGCAAATCGGTGACGTGATCGCCCGCGCCGTACACGTCCGGATAGCCGAGGACGAGCAGCGAACGGCCGGGCGGGCTGTCGACGAGCCGCAGCTTCGCGCCGAGCACGACGACGCACGTGCCTTCGGTGCCGACGAGCGCGCGCGCGACGTCGAAACCGTTCTCGGGCAGAAGATGCGGCAATCCGTAACCGGAGACGCAGCGCGGGATGCGGGGAAAGCGTGCGCGGATCTCGTCGGCGTAGCGATCGCGCAGCGAGCGCAGGCCGCGATAGATGCGCCCGACCGCGTCGTCGTGCGCGATTGCGCGGTCGCATTCGTCCTCGGCGAGGCGGCGCGCGGTGAAGCGCACGCCTTCGTACGTCAGCACGTCGAGCTCGTAGACGTTGTCGACGGTCTTGCCCCCCATCACCGAGTGCACGCCGCACGAGTTGTTGCCGATCATCCCGCCGAGCGTGTTGTGACTGTGGGTCGAAGGATCGGGCGCGAACGTCAGGTGGTACTGCTCGGCGGCATTGCGCAGCGTGTCGAGCACGCAACCGGGCTCGACATAGGCAACCTTGCGCACCGGGTCGAGCTCGAGGATGCGGTTCAGGTATTTCGAGAAGTCGATGACGACCGCGACATTGCAACACTGGCCGCACAGGCTCGTGCCGCAGCCGCGCGGCAGGATCGGCGCACCGTGCTTGCGCGCCGCAGCCACCGTCGCGATCACCGCTTCAACCGTGCGCGGAATGACGACGCCGATCGGCACCTGCCGATAGTTCGACCCGTCGGTCGCGTACAGCGCGCGGCTGCCGACGTCGAAACGGACTTCGCCGTCGACCGTGCCAACGAGCTCGCGCTCGAGCGCGCTGTGATCGTCGTTCACTGGGTAACCTCCCCCGAGGCTGCCCGCTTCGCGGGGGCCTTCCCCCTCCCGGGGCGGGGGCGAGCGCCTTGGGGCGGCCCGGCGTCGGTCATACCGCGTAGCGCTGCGCGTCGGCAGCCTTGAACGTCAATCCGAAGCCGGGACGATCGCGCGCCGGACGCAACGCGCCGTCGACCGGTTCGAGCGCGCCGTCGAAGAGCATTCGTTCGATGCGCACGTGATCGTGGAAGTACTCGAGATGCCGCGCACCGACCGCGCAGCATGGATGGGCGTGAATCGAAGGCGCGCAATGACTCGAAAGCGGCACGTGGTACGACATCGCGACGTCGGCCGCACCCAGGAATCCGGTGACGCCCGCGCACCGTGTCGCGTCGGCCTGCAGCACGTCGACGGCGCCGGCCTCGCACATGCGTCGGAAATAGACGATGTCGTAGCCGTATTCGCCCGCGGTGATGTCGATCCACGGCGGTGCGTCATCGCGAATCAACCGCAATCCCTCGAGGTCGTCGCTCGGCACCGGTTCCTCGAACCACGTGACGCCGAGATCGACGAACGCCTGCGCGAAGCCCAGCGCCTGCTTGCGGCTGTAAGCGCCGTTCGCGTCGACGAAGAGCGCGGTGTTGGCGCCGATCGCCTCGCGCGCCGAGCGCACGCGCGCGATGTCGACCCCGGGCTCACGGCCGATCTTCATCTTCACCATCCGAATGCCCGCACGCGACCATCCGCCCAACTGCTCCTGCAGCCGGGCGAGCGTGTACGACGTGAATCCTCCGCTGCCATAGATCGGAATCGCGTCGCGCGTGGCGCCGAGCAGCGAGACGAGCGGCACGTCGAGCAGCATGCACTTCAGATCCCAAAGCGCGTTGTCGACGGCGGCGATCGCCATCGACGCGATGCCGGGACGGCCGAGATTGCGAATCGCGGCGACCATCGCCGTCCAGGCGCCCGCAACGTCGAATGCGTCGCGGCCCTTGACGACGTCGGCGAGCATGTCGTGCACGAGCACGGCGGTGGCGCGATTGGCGTAGCTGTAACCGACTCCCGTCTTGCCGCCCGCCATGGCCTCGACGAGCACCAGCGTCGTCGCGTGCCATTCGATCGTGCCGTCCGATTCGGGCGCGTCGGTCGGGATCGTGTACGCCGACGCGCGAATGCGCTCGATCGGCACGCCATCCCGCTTCATCGCCGCACGCCGTCAGGCGAACAGCTCTTTGACCGACTGGCGAATGACGGACGCGCGGTCGGGATCACCCTTGACGAGCGATTCGGCGAACTGCCGCGCCTGCTTGAACGAGACGTGCGGCGGCAGCGGCGGCACGTCGGGATCGGTGTAGACGTCGAGCACGACCGGCCGATCGCTCGCGAGCGCCTCGTCCCAGGCGGGACCGACGTCCTCGGGGTGGTCGACGCGAATGCCGCGCAGACCGGCGTCCTCGGCATAGCGTGCGTACGGGTAGTCGGGGATGTCCTGCGACGCGATGTACTTCGGATCGCCGTCCATCACGCGCTGCTCCCACGTCACCTGATTCAGGTCGCGATTGTTCAGCACCATGATCACGAGGCGCGGATCCGCCCAGCGCTTCCAGTACTTGCCGATGGTGAGCACCTCGTTCATGCCGTTCATCTGGAACGCGCCGTCGCCGACCAGCGCGATGACGGGGCGCTCAGGGTGGACGAACTTCGCCGCGACCGCGTACGGCACGCCGGGCCCCATCGTCGCGAGGCCACCGGACAGCGACGCCATCATCCCTTCGCGGATCTTGAGATCGCGCGCGTACCAGTTCGCGGACGATCCCGAATCGCAGGTGAGGATCGCGCGATCGGGAATGCGCGGCGACAACTCCCAGAACACGCGTTGCGGATTGATCGGATGCGCATCCTGCATGGCGCGCTCCTCGAGCGTCTTCCACCAGTCGGCGACGTTCTTCTCGATCGTCTCGCGCCAACCGCGATCCTGCTTGCGCTTCAACAATGGCCGCAGCAGCCGCAGCGTGTCGGCGCTGTCGCCGACGAGATTCACCTCCATCGGGTAGCGGATCGAGACGAGCCGCGCGTCGATGTCGATCTGCACGCCGCGCGCCTGTCCTTCCTTCGGAAGGAATTCCGAATACGGAAAGTTCGAGCCGACCATCAGCAGCGTGTCGCAGTCGGTCATCATCGTGTACGACGGCTTGGTGCCGAGGAGCCCGATCGAGCCGGTGACGAACGGGAACGTGTCGGGCACGGCGGCCTTGCCGAGCAACGCCTTCGCGATGCCGGCGCCGAGCAGGTCGGCGATTTCGAGCACTTCGGCCGTCGCGTGCAACGCGCCCGCGCCGACCAGCATGGCGACCTTCCTGCCGGCGTTCAGCACGTCGGCCGCGCGCTGCAATTCGGCGTCGGTCGGAATCGGCCGCGGAATCGCGTAGCCGACACCGGAATGAATGGTGTTGTGCATGCGCGGCGGCTTCTCGTAAGGCACGTCCTGCAGATCGTTCGGCACGATCACGCACGTCGGCGCGCGCTGCGCGCGCGCGATGCGGATCGCGCGATCGAGGACGTGCCGGATGGACTCCGGCGACATCACGACTTCGACGTACTCGCTCGCGACGTCCTTGAACAGCGTCGTGAGGTCGACTTCCTGCTGATAGCTGCCGCCGATCGCGCTGCGCGCCGATTGACCGACGATCGCGACGACGGGCTGATGATCGAGCTTGGCGTCGTAGAGGCCGTTCAACAGGTGGATCGCGCCGGGACCCGACGTCGCGAGACACACGCCGACCTCGCCGCTGAACTTCGCGTGGCCGCACGCCATGAACGCGGCCATTTCCTCGTGGCGAACCTGGATGAACTCGATCGCGTCGCCGGCGCGGTTCAGCGCGCCGAGGATGCCGTTGATGCCGTCACCGGGAAAGCCGTAGATCCTGCGAATGCCCCATTCGCCGAGGCGTGCAACCAGGAAATCGCCAACCGTGTCCGCCATCGCTTCCGCTCCTCACCTTGCGCGCGCCGCGCGGCATCCGCATCGCGCGGCACGCGTCAGGTTGGATGCGAAGGGGCGATGGGAGTTCGACGCCGTTGCGCGCGTTGCAATACTTACAAGGATCGAGGATCGAGGATCGATCCTCGATCCTCGATCCTGCCGGTCGCATTCGCCGCTTCCCGCAACAACCCCAAATCCGCATCCCGCAGCCTTCCCGCATCGGAGAGGATCTGCCGGAACCGTCGCCCGCCCGGCACGCCGTGATAGAGGCCGAGGACGTGGCGAACGATCGCGCGCAGCGACGTGCCGCGTGCGAGCTCGCGTTCGGCATAACGCGAAAGCGCGGCGATGACGTCCGCGCGCGATTCCATCGGTGACTTGTCGCCGAACAGGCGTGCATCGACCTGCGCGAGCAACCAAGGTTCGTGATACGCGATGCGACCCACCATGACGCCATCGACGTGTGAAAGCTCGGCCTCGATTGCGTCGAGGGTCGTCAAGCCGCCGTTGAGCACGAACGTCAGTCGCGGGAAATCGCGCTTCAGCGCCCGGACCCACGCGTAGCGCAGCGGCGGAATCTCGCGATTTTCCTTTGGCGACAGCCCCTTCAGCACGGCGTTTCGCGCGTGCACGATGAAGACCTCGCAGCCCGCGTCGGCCACGGTGCCGACGAAATCGCGCACGAAGCCGTAGTCCTCGTTCGCATCGAGCCCGATCCGGTGCTTGACGGTGACGGGGAGCGTCACCGCGTCGCGCATGGCGTGCACGCAGTCTGCGACGAGCGCCGGCTCGGCCATCAGGCACGCACCGAAGCTCCCGGTTTGCACGCGCTCCGACGGACATCCGCAATTGAGATTGATTTCGTCGTAGCCGTATCGGGCGCCGAGGCGCGCTGCGTGCGCCAGCTCGCGCGGATCGCTGCCGCCGAGTTGCAGTGCGACCGGGTGCTCGGCCGGGTCGAACGCGAGATGACGGTCGACGTCACCGTGCACCAGCGCAGGCGCCGTGATCATTTCGGTGTACAGGCGCGCGCGCCGGCTCAGCAGCCGATGGAAGTACCGGCAATGCCGGTCGGTCCAGTCCATCATCGGCGCGACGCAAAGGCGCCACGGCCGGACAACTTCTTCGTGCGGCGATTCGTGCATTTGCAGGTCGATTTTCGACATGACTGCGCGCTGCGCAGTTTACGGTCGGCGCCGCGCCCGCTCGGGTCCGCGAACGGCTAAGATTGCTTCGCATGCCCGACGGCGCTTCCGGCGCCGCCGCCCCATGGACGACGACCGCCCAGCCTCCGCCTCGCCGAACGCACCCGATCCTGGATCGTCCGGCCGCGTGGACGCGCTCGCATTCCTTGCCCGCGGCGGGGAAATGGGGGCGCGCATGCGCGCTTTCGACTGGGCGAGGACGCCGCTCGGCGCGCCCGAGCGCTGGCCGCAGAGCCTCAAGACCGTCGTGCGCATCATGCTCGACTCGCGCTACGCGATGTGGATGCTGTGGGGACCGGAGCTCACGTTCTTCTGCAACGACGCGTACCTTCCCACCGTCGGCATCAAGCGCAACTGGGTCCTCGGTGCGCGCTCGGATCGCGTATGGGCCGAAATCTGGCGCGACATCAGCCCGCGCATCGAGCGCGTGCTCGCCACCGGCGAGGCGACGTGGGACGAAGGCCTGCTGCTCTTCCTCGAGCGCAGCGGCTATCCGGAAGAGACGTACCACACGTTCTCGTACAGCCCGGTGTACGACGACGACGGTCACGTCGCCGGCATGCTGTGCGTCGTCACCGAGGATACCGAGCGGCAGCTGAGCGAGCGGCGCATCGCGCTGCTCGGGGCGCTCGGCACCGATCTCGCCGGCGCACAGAAGGAACGCGAGGTGTTCGACGCGCTCGGCCGCCATCTCGCCGACGGCCTGCCTGATCTGCCCTGCGGACTCGTCTACCTCGCCGACGCCGAGTATTGGCGCGTCGTGTTTCGCGCCGGCTTCGACGCCTCGCATCCGCTGGTCGGCCCCAACGCCGCCGTGCACGGCCAGATTTTGCCGATCGCCGACGTGCTCGGCACGGGAGAAGAACGACTCGTCGATCTCGAAGCGCGGCACATCGACCTGCCGCGTGGGCCCTGGCGCGAAGCGCCGAAGGCCGCGCTGTTGCTGCCGATCCAGCAGCAGGGACATGCGGGTGCTGCGGGCGTCCTCGTCGTGGGCCTCAATCGCTACCGCCTGCTCGACAACGGCTACCGGCATTTTCTGGAGCTCGTCGCCGCGCAGATCGCGTCGGGCCTCGCGAACGCCCGCGGTTACGCGGAGGAGCGGCGCCGTGCGGAGGCGCTCGCCGACCTCGATCGCGCGAAGACCGCGTTCTTCTCGAACGTCAGTCACGAGTTCCGCACGCCGCTCACGCTGATGATCGGCCCGCTCGAGGACGTGCTCGAGCGCGGCTCGCTGCCCGAGGGCCTGCGCTACGAGCTCGACGTCATCCACCGCAACAGCTTGCGGTTGCTGAAGCTCGTCAACTCGCTGCTCGATTTCTCGCGGCTCGAAGCCGGGCGACTGCAGGCACGCTACGTGCGCGTCGACGCCGGCGCGTTGACTTCCGATCTCGCGAGCGTGTTCCGCTCGGCGATCGAGCGCGCGGGCCTCGCGTTCGACGTACGCTGCGACGCGGTCGACGACGCGTATCTCGACCGCGACATGTGGGAAAAGATCGTCTTCAATCTCGTGTCGAACGCGCTCAAGCACACGCTGCAAGGCCGCATTGCCGTACGGATCACGACCCGCGGCGAAACGTTCAAGCTGACGGTTGCGGACACGGGCGTGGGAATTCCGCAGGAAGCGCTCGGCCAGGTGTTCGAGCGCTTCTATCGCGTGCCCAATGCGCGCTCGCGCACCAACGAAGGGTCGGGCATCGGGCTCGCGCTCGTCGAGGCGTTCACGAAATTGCATGGCGGCCGCGTCGCGGTCACGAGCAAGCTCGACGTCGGCACCACCTTCACCGTCGAGATCCCGCGCGGACCCGCGCATCTGCCGGCCGAACGCATCTCGACCGAGCCGACGACCGATACGCGCGGGCGCAACGCCGACGCGTTCATCGAGGAGACGCGCTCGTGGAACGCCGAGATGCTCGCTCCGGTCGACGCGGCAAACCTCGCCCCGGACGCGCCGACGGTGCTGCTCGTCGACGACAACGCCGACATGCGCGATTACGTTGCGCGCCTGTTGTCGACGCGTTTTCGCGTCGTCACCGCCGCCGACGGCGCCGAGGCGCTCGCCGTGGCCGAGCGCGCAGTGCCCGATCTCGTCCTGAGCGACGTGATGATGCCGCGCCTCGACGGCTTCGGCCTGTTGAAGGCGCTGCGCAGCGACGAACGCACGCGCGACGTCCCGGTGCTGCTCGTTTCGGCGCGCGCGGGCGAGGAAGCGTGGATCGAGGGCATCGACGCCGGCGCCGACGACTATCTCGTGAAGCCGTTCTCCGCGCGCGAGCTGCACGCGCGCGTGGCGAACAATCTCGCGATGGCGCGCGTGCGCCGGCAATACCTTCAGGTGACGCGTGCCGGCGAAGCCCGGCGCCGCTTCCTGCTCGAATTCGCCGATGCGCTGCGGGCCGCCCAGACGCCGGAGCAGGTCGCCGAAACGGCGGTCGCCTTGATCGGACGCGAGCTGCGCACGACGACCGCCGGCTATCTCGAAGTCGAGCGCGAGGGCAGGACGTTTCGCGTCGTGACCGAATGGCGCGCCGATGGCCGGCCGCCGCGACACGCCGGAGCGCAGTTCCCCGTCGACCGCTTCGGCGAAGACGAAGCGCGGCGTGCCGGCTTGCCGATCGTCATCGAGGACACGCGCACGCATCCGCACGCAACCGCGTGGCTCGCGGAGGGCGCCGGCGCCGTGATGACCGTGCCGCGCGTCAACGCGGGCCGCAGCCCGGCGGCGCTTTGGGTGACGATGGATGCGCCGCGTGCCTGGCACGGCGACGAAATCGCGCTTCTGCGTGAAGCGGCCGAGCGCACGTGGGCGGAGCTCGCGCGGGCGCGCGCCGAGACCAAGCTTCGCGAAAGCGAGGCGCGCTTTCGCACGATGGCCGACAGCTCGCCGCTCTTCGTCTGGGTGCTCGACCCCGACGGCCGCGTCGTGTTCGTCAACCGCGCATGCCGCGAATTCTTCGGTGAGACGGGCGCGGACGGCAGCGCCGAAAGCTGGGCGCGTTACGTGCATCCCGACGACATCGAAGGCTATGCCGGCGAGATCACGACGGCGTTGCGCGAGCGGCGCCCGTTCAGCGTCATGGCGCGCGTGCGGCGCAACGACGGCGTATGGCGCTGGATCCAGTCGATCGGCGCGCCGCGCTTTTCGGACGACGGCCAGTTCCTCGGTGCAGTCGGCAGCAGCCCTGACATCACCGAGTTGATTCACGCGTCGGACGCACTTCGCGACGCCGACCGGCGCAAGGACGAATTCGTCGCGACGCTCGCGCACGAGCTGCGCAATCCGCTGGCGCCGATCCGGCAGGCGGCGCGCGTGACGCGCGCGGCCGACGCGACCGAAGCGCAACGCGCGTGGGGCCACGAGGTGATCGAGCGGCAGGTGCGGCACATGGGCCTTCTGCTCGACGACCTGCTCGACGTGTCGCGGATCACGCGCGGCAAGCTCGAGCTGCGACGCGAGCGCGTCGCGCTCGCGCGCGTCGTCGACGCGGCGCTCGAGACCGCGCAGCCGCTGCTCGACGAGCGCCGCCAGCAGGTCGTACGCAAGCTGCCGGCGCACGACGTGTGGCTGGATGCCGATCCCTTGCGCATCGCGCAGGTGATCGCGAATCTGCTCACGAATTCCGCGAAATATTCCGAACCGGCGAGCATCGTCGAGCTAGGCGCCGTCGTCGAAGGCGGAGAGGTTGCGATCTACGTGCAGGACAGCGGGATCGGCATCGAGCCATCGCTGTTGCCGCGCGTCTTCGAGATGTTCTCGCAGATGAAGCATTCGCTCGATCGTGCCGAAGGCGGCCTCGGCATCGGCCTCGCGCTCGTGCGCGGGCTCGTCGAGCTGCACGGCGGTCGCGTCGACGCGCAGAGCGCCGGACCGGGCACCGGCGCGCGATTCACCGTGCACTTGCCGCGCGCGAACGACCCGCTGGGCGAGCGCGAGGTCGGCCACGACAAGCCGCAGCCGCCGCTCGAGGCGCCGGCGTGTCGCATTCTCGTCGCCGACGACAATCGCGACGCCGCGTCGAGCCTCGCGACGCTCCTCGCGCTCGATGGCCACGAGATTCGCGTGGCGAACGACGGCGAGCAGGCGCTCGTCGAGGCCGAGCGGTTCCGTCCGCACGTGGCGCTGCTCGACATCGGCATGCCGAAGAAGAACGGCTACGACGTCGCGCGCGCGATTCGCGACGCGCCATGGGGCCGCGACGTGCTGATGGTCGCGGTCACGGGATGGGGCCAGAGCGAGGACAAGCGACGCGCGAAAGAGGCCGGCTTCGATCGCCATTTCACCAAGCCGCTCGATCTCGACGCGCTGTCGGCGTTCCTCGCGCAATCGCTTCGCGGGCGGCATGCCGAATGACGGCACGCTTGCCGACGCCTGTCGTTGCCGTCGCGTACGTCGCGCTCTACGTGGCGCTCGATTGGGTGAGCTTCATCCACCCGGTCGGCGTGTTCGGCATCACGCCGTGGAACCCGCCACCGGGTCTCTCGCTCGCGTTCCTGCTGCGCTACGGGATCCGCCAGGGGCCGTGGCTCTTCGTTGCCGCCATTGCAGCGGAGTTCCTGGTGCGCGGCGCACCGGCACCGTTGCCGGTTCTCGTCGCGGCGTCGCTGCTCCTCGCCGTCTCCTACACGGCGCTCGCTGCGCTGTTGACGCGCGTGCTGCGCGTCGATGCCGATCTTCGGTCGCTGCGCGACGTCACCGTGTTCGTCGCCGCGGCGGCGGTCGCCTGCGCGATCATCGCGCTCGCGTTCGTCGCGCTCTTCGCGCGGAGCGGCGTGCTGCCGCCGCGCGAGTTCCAGGAAGGCGTCACGCAATTCTGGATAGGCGACCTGATCGGCATCGTCGTCACCACGCCCGCGCTGCTCGTCATCACGCGCCGTTATCAATCGTGGCGACCGACGCTCGAAACGCTGGCCGAGCTCGCGGCAATCGGGCTCGCGCTTTGGCTCGTATTCGGCGCCGGGCTTGGCGAAGCGCCGGCGCTCTTCTACCTGCTGTTCCTGCCCATCGTGTGGATCGCCATGCGCCAGGGTTTCGAAGGTGCGGTGCTCGGGACCGTGGCGATCCAGCTCGGGCTCATCGTCGCGATCGTCGTCACCGGCCAGGGCCGCGCCAATGCGCTCGAATTCCAGTTCCTGATGCTCGCCATCGCGGTGACGGGATTGCTGCTCGGCGCCGCGGTATCCGAACGCCGCGCGATCGAGCGCGCGCTGCGCGAAAAGCAGTCGACGCTGGACCGCAGCCTGCGTCTCGCGGCGGCGAGCGAGCTCGCGTCGACGCTCGCGCACGAGCTGAACCAGCCGCTGTCGGCGATCAGCGCGTATCTGCGTGCCTGCCAGATGATGCTGGCGCAATCAGGCGACCCGAAGGGCGAACTGGCCGCGACGATGGACAAGGTGATCGCCGAGGCCAATCGTGCGGGCACTGTCGTGCGGCGCCTGCGCGACTTCTTCCGCACGGGTTCGACGCACATCGAGCCGATCGCACCCGGTGTGCTGATCGCCGAGGCATGCGCGACATTGCGCGAGCGGGCCGCCGAACATCACGTCGCGCTCGAGCAGAGCATCGGTGATCCGCGCGACGTGCTCGTCGATCGCGTGCAGGTGGAGTCCGTATTGCACAACCTCGTCGCCAACGCGATCGACGCATTAAAGCGCGCGCCCGGCGAGCGGCGCGTGCGCGTCGCGGCGACGAAGGATGGCGAAGGCTTCGTGCAGATCGCGGTGGCCGACAACGGATCGGGCGTCGCGACGGACATCGAAGCGGCGCTCTTCGATCCCTTCGTCACGACGAAGGCGACGGGCATGGGGCTCGGTCTCGCGATCAGCCGCTCGATCGTCGAGGCGCACGGCGGCCGATTGTGGCACGAGCGTGCATCGCCGGGCAGCGTGTTCGCATTCACGCTGCCGCTCGCGGGCAGCGAAGGCGACGCGCACGAACGCGCCCTTGGCGACGATCGGCCGGTGGAGGTCGAGCGATGAACGCAACACCTGTCGTACGCCCGCCGCTCGTCGCGATCGTCGACGACGACGCGGCCGTACGCGATTCGCTGACGTTGCTGCTGCGCCTGCACGGTTGCCTCGTGCGCGCGTTTGCATCGGGCGTCGAGTTCCTGGATTGGGCGGGTACGCAGGAAGTCGACTGCGTGCTGCTCGATCTGCGCATGAACGGATTGTCCGGGCTGGACGTGCAGGCGGCGCTCGCGCGGCGCGGCCTCGACTACCCGATCGTCGTCGTCACGGCGCACGGGGACGTGGCGACGACGCGCGCGGCGTTGAAGGCCGGCGCGTTCGACTTCATCGAGAAGCCGTTCGACGAC
>DASTIY010000145.1:0-21007 GCA_035717085.1 Casimicrobiaceae bacterium
AGCGCCTCGATGCGCGCACGCACCTGGCCCGCCGCCTCGAGCACGCAGTCCATCGCCTCGCCGTCGGTGATGCGCACGCCGTTCGCGTAGCGGCTCGGGATGTTCTGCGCGGCGAGGATCGCCTCGACCTGCGGACGGCAGCCGTGCGCGACGATCAGGCGGATGCCGAGGCTGTGCAGCAGGTTCAGGTCGTGGACGACGCCGAGGAACGACTCGTCGGCGACGACCTCGCCGCCGAAGGCGATGACGAAGGTCTTGTCGCGAAAGGCGTGCACGTACGGCGCCGCCGCGCGGATCCAGTGCACGAATGCGCGCATCGTCGCCGAGTTGACCGACGGGGTGTCCTCGAGCGCGCGTGCCATCGATCAGGTCTCGCCGACCGGGATGTTCGGCACCGGGACGCGCGCCGATCGCGCTTGCGATGCGCGCTTCCCGGCGAGCGAGGCGTCTTTCATGGGCGGCCGATTATAGCGGCGCCTTACAATTCGCGATCCATGAGTTCCCCGCTTCTCGCCAATCTCAATCCCGAGCAACTCGCCGCCGTCACCCTTCCGCATGCGTCCGCGCTGATTCTCGCCGGCGCGGGCAGCGGCAAGACCCGCGTGCTGACCACGCGCATCGCGTGGCTGCTCGCCACGGGGCAGGCCACGCCGCTCTCGATTCTCGCCGTCACCTTCACCAACAAGGCCGCGAAGGAAATGCTGACGCGGCTTTCGGCGCTGACGCCGGTCAACCTGCGCGGCATGTGGGTGGGCACGTTCCACGGCCTTTGCAACCGGATGCTGCGCATGCATTACCGTGAGGCGCGGTTGCCCCAGCTCTTCCAGATCCTCGATACGCAGGATCAGCTCGCGCTGATCAAGCGGATGTACCGCGCGCACGGCATCGACGACGAGCGCTATCCGGCGCGCGAGCTCGCCTGGTTCATATCGTCGGCGAAGGAGGAGGGCTTGCGGCCGAACGCCGTCGAGGCGGGCGACGAGTTCACGCGCCGGCAGGTCGAGCACTACGCGCTCTACGAGGCGATGTGCGCCCGCGAAGGCGTCGTCGACTTCGCCGAGCTGCTGCTGCGCTCGTACGAGCTGCTCGCGCGCGAGACGATGATCCGCGAGCACTACCGGCGGCGCTTCTCGCATCTGCTCGTCGACGAGTTCCAGGACACGAACACGCTCCAGTACAAGTGGCTGATGCAATTGACCGGGCCGAACGCCGCCGTGTTCGCGGTCGGCGACGACGACCAGTCGATCTACGCGTTTCGCGGCGCGAAAGTCGCGAACATGCAGACGTTCGAGCGCGATTTCGCGCGTCCCGAGCGACCGGTCCGCCTGATCAAGCTCGAGCAGAACTACCGCTCGCACGGTCATATCCTGGACGCTGCGAACGCGCTCATTCGCCACAACGCGACGCGGCTCGGCAAGAACCTCTGGACGAGCGAGGGCATGGGCGAGCCGGTGCGCGTGTTCAACGCGCCGTCGGATCACGACGAGGCGGCGTTCATCGTCGACATCGTCAAGTCGCTCGTCGACGACGGCCTCGCACTCGACCAGGTCGCGCTCCTCTATCGCAGCAACGCGCAGTCGCGCGTGCTCGAGCACGCGCTCTTCAACGCCGCCTTGCCGTACCGCGTCTACGGCGGCATGCGCTTCTTCGAGCGCGCGGAGATCAAGCACGCGCTCGCGTACCTGCGCCTGATCGCCGAGCCCGCCGACGACGGCGCGTTCCTGCGCGTCGTCAATTTCCCGCCGCGTGGCATCGGCGCGCGTACGCTCGAGCAGTTGCAGGAGGCGGCGGGCGCGCAGGGCACGTCGCTGTGGCAGGCGGCGTGCTCGGGCGCGCTCAAGGGCAAGGCGCAGTCGTCGCTCGCCGCGTTCGTCGCGCTGATCGAATCGGCGCGCGACGCGACGCGCGGGCTGCCGCTCTCCGAGACGGTCGCGCACGTCGTGGAAACGTCCGGACTCGTTGCGCACTACGGCCGCGAAAAGAACGGCAGCGAGCGCGTGGAGAACCTCGAGGAGCTGGTGCACGCCGCGCAGAACTTCGTGCGGGAAGCGGATCTGGCCGTCGACGCACCGATTGCCAGGGACCAGGGACCAGGGACCAAGGATCAGGGAGCGGCGGTGAACGGTCAGGCGGCCGGGGCTGGCGATGGCGAGTCGGAAGCGATCACGCAGGAGGAGGGGGCGACGGATCCGCTCACCGCGTTTCTCGCGCACGCCGCACTCGAGGCAGGCGAGACGCAGGCGGCCGAGGGCAAGCCTGCATTGCAGTTGATGACGATCCACGCGGCGAAGGGGCTCGAATTCCACACGGTGTTCGTCACCGGTCTCGAGGAAGGGTTGTTTCCGCACGAGAACAGCCTGAACGAGATGGCGGGCCTCGAGGAGGAGCGCCGGCTGATGTATGTCGCGCTGACGCGGGCGCGTCGTCGGCTGTATCTGACGCTCGCGCAAAACCGCATGCTGCACGGGCAGGTGCGCTACAACATCGCGTCGCGCTTCCTGGACGAGATTCCGAAGGACCTGCTGCAGTGGTTGTCGGCGCGCGAGCGGCGAAGGTTCATCGACGACGACGGCTTCGACCGTCCGACGATGCCGATGTCGAGCGCTGCGACGAGTCGTCCGAACGCAACGCCGGCTGCGCCCGCCTGGCGCATCGGGCAGAGCGTTCGGCACGCGAAGTTCGGCCTGGGCGTGATCATCGATGCCGAAGGGCGCGGCGACGATGCGCGCGTGCAGGTGAATTTCCGCGACGCCGGCGTCAAGTGGCTGGCGCTGGAGTTCGCGCGGCTCGAAGCGGCGTAACTGCCGGTGTCGGACACGACCATCTCTGACACGTGTCAGAGGTGGGTGTTACTCGCCGGCGTGAAACACGTCGCGATAGCTCACGTAGTCGGAGATGTGCAGCGTCGCGACGAAGAACGCGACGTAGGGCAGCACGACGAGCGCCGTGACCGTCGCATTGAGCGGCGCCGGCAGCAGCACCGCCAGCAGCACCGTGAGGAGCGACGGCAGCACGGCGCCGAGCACGAATAGCGCGATCGCGTAGACCACGACAGGGCGCCAGTTCGCGAGCGCAGCGCGCAGGCTCCCGCGCAGCGCAGCGGAAAACCGCGCGTCCTGGAACACGACGAGTGCCGGCGCCCACCACAGCGCGAGGATCGTCGGCGCCGCGCAAAGCGCGCCGAAGAGCATCGCGAGTTGCACGCGCGTATTCGCGAGCGTCTGCGCAAACCCCTGGGCAGCGACGGCCGGCGCCTCGTCGGGCGAAGCCGTGCGCCCGTACAGGAGATCGAGCAGTTGACCTCCGTCGATCAGCGCCGTCGCGGCGAGCGCGAGCGAAATGCCGACCATGAAGACGAGGCCGAGCGGCAGCAGCGCCGCGACATTCGTGCGAAAGCCGCGAAACAGCATCGGGAACGCGGGCTTGCCGCCGCGCTCCTGCGTCCACGCCGCCGCGAGGAAGCCGACCGAGAGCACCGGCTTCAGCATGGGCCCGAGGAACACGCCGATGAGCGGCACGACTTCGACGACGACGAGCGCGAAGTAGTAGCCGAACAGAAGGCCGATCCACGCGAGGCGATGCTTTCGAAACATCGCGTAGCTCTGCACCAGCCATCGCACGCCATGCGAGGCGCGATGCCGCGTGATGGCGAAGCCGCCCTGCGCGCGCGCGGCGCGCTCGGGCGCGGGATCAGACATCGAGCGGACGCGTCGGTGCCGCCGCCCGCGCGCGCAGTATCCGCTCGAAAGGCGCTGGATCGTGCGCGTGCGTGAGCTCGCCCGGGCGCGGCAGATGCATGTCGTAGAGCCGCGACACCCAGAACCGCAACGCAGCAGCGCGCAGCAGCGACGGCCACTGCGTGCGCTCGTCGTCGGTCAGCTTGCGCACGCCGTCGTACGCCCGGACCATCGCCTGCACGCGGTCGCGATCGAGGGTGCCGTCGCCGTCGGCGATGCACCAGTCGTTGACCGCGATCGCGAGGTCGTACGCGAAGTAGTCGGTCGCCGCGAAGCCGAAATCGATGATGCCCGCGACGCGCGGACCCGCGAAGAGCACGTTGTCGCAGAAGAGATCGCCGTGGATCGCCCCCTTCGGCAACGCCGACTTGCCGAACCCGGTCTGGAAGCGCACCTCGTTGGTGAGGAGTTCGTTCTGCGCCGCGGTGACGAAGGGCCGCACCGCCCGCGCTGCCTGACGCCACCATGCGGGGCCGCGGCGATTGGTCAGGCGCGGCCGGTAGGTTTGCGACGCGAGATGCAGCCTCGCGAGTGCCGCACCGACCGCGGCGCACGCGTCAACGGTCGGCGCATCGAGGGGTGCACCCTCGACGCGCATGACGAGACCCGCGGGACGACCGTTGAGATGCGAGAACAGCGCGCCGGTACGGTCGGGAATCGGTGCCGGCACGTCGACGCCGGCGCGCGCCAGATGCGCCATGAAATTGAGGTAGAAGGGAAGATCCTCGGCCGGAAGTCGCTCGTAGAGCGTCAGCACGTAGCGCCCGCGCTCGGTCGTCACGAAATAATTCGTGTTTTCGATACCCGCGGCGATCGGCGTGTGCTCGACGAGCGAGCCCACCGCATAGCGCGCGAGCCAGGCATCGAGTTCGTCGGCGGTGACGGTCGTATAGACGGACATTCCACGCATGCCGGCGCGACGCGCGCGGCATTCCCAAAGCGCGGCCTGCTAAAGACGAATCAACGGTGGATGGAGAAAACCGCGGCGCGGAGAGCGGCGCTCCCGGACGCCCTCGCACCTGCGTGCGCTAGAAGGAGAACAGAACCCACATCGGCACCTTCAGCGTGGAATCGAGGCTGTCACGCTTGATGTACGTGGTGCCGTTCTGATCGGGAATCAGGTAGAACGGCCGGCCATAGCGCGGCGTCACGCGGACGTAGCGCAACTGCCCGCCGACGCGCACTTCCTCGGTCGTCTGCTCGTCGGTGCGGTTGATCGTCACCTGCGGTTCGAGATCCTCGCTGCCGAGGACATCCGGCGGCGGCGGTGGTGGCGGCGCGAGCGGCTCCGTTCGCGCCGGCGCCTGCGCGTAACTCACGCCGGCAGCGAGCGCGAAGAGCACCATCAGGAGCGGGCGACGTGCGTCCATGGTTCGACCGAGTGGGTGGGCCGAGATGACGGAATCCGTTGGCTTATTCTAGCAAAGGCGCCGTGCGCGCGCGCAGCCGCGCGGCGGCCGCAAACGGTGTCGCACGAACGCGCATTCGCATGTCGGCGAAACCACGACAGCATGGTGCCGTGTCCACGGAGCGACGTCCCTCACAGGTCGAGCAGCTTCTCGCGCTCGTCGCGCGACGGCTGGAAGCCGCGGCTCTCGTAGAACTCGAAAATCGCCTCGACGACGGCATCCGGCTCGTCGATGACGCGCATCAAGCCGATGTCGTGCTCGCCGATCATGCCTTCCGCCGCGACCGTGTCGCGCAGCCACGCGAGCAAACCCTGCCAATAGGTGCCGCCGACGAGGATGATCGGGATGCGTCGGCTCTTGCCCGTCTGCACGAGCGTCAGGCATTCGCTGAGCTCGTCGAGCGTGCCGTAGCCACCGGGCAGCACGACGTACGCCGACGCGAAGCGCACGAACATCATCTTCCGCGCGAAGAAGTAGCGGAAGTTGAGACTGATGTCCTTGTATTCGTTGCCGGCCTGCTCGTGCGGCAGCAGGATGTTGAGGCCGATCGCCGGCGCGCGTCCCGCGTGCGCGCCGGAATTGACCGCTTCCATGAGGCCCGGCCCGCCGCCCGAGATCACGGCGAAGCCGGCGTCGGAGAGCTTGCGCGCGATCGTCTTCGCCGTCTCGTAATACGCGTGATCGCTTTGCACGCGTGCGCTGCCGAACATGCTGACGGCAGGACGCACGCCGTTCAAGCGATCGGCCGCCATCTGGAACTCTGCCATAATTCCGAGCAGCCTCCACGCTTCCTGTCCGTTCGTCGAATAAAACGCTTGCGGGTCGATCAACTCGGGAATTTTGTGGGTTTGTGACCGCATGGCAAAGCTCGTCCTCGTCGATGGTTCGTCGTATCTGTATCGCGCATTTCACGCGCTGCCGGATCTGCGGACGACGAAGGGCGAGCCGACAGGCGCATTGCGCGGCGTGCTTTCGATGTTGCGCCGTTTGGTGATCGACGACAAGCCGGACTATTTCGCGGTCGTCTTCGATGCACCGGGCAAGACCTTTCGCGACGCGTGGTACGCCGATTACAAGGCGAATCGCACGGCGATGCCCGACGATCTCACGCGCCAGATCGAGCCGATCTACGAGCTCGTGCGCGCGCATGGCTGGCCGCTGCTGATGATCGCGGGCGTCGAGGCCGACGACGTCATCGGCACGCTCGCGCGCGAGGCGAGCGCGGCCGGCATATCGACGACGATCTCGACATCCGACAAGGATCTCGCGCAACTCGTCGCGCCGGACGTCACGCTCGTCAATACGATGACGAACGAGACGCTCGATCACGAAGGCGTCGTCGCCAAGTTCGGCGTGCGTCCCGACCAGGTCGTCGACTTGCTCACGCTCACCGGCGATGCGATCGACAACGTTCCCGGCGTCGCGAAGGTCGGGCCCAAGACCGCGGCGAAGTGGCTTGCCCAGTACGAAACGCTCGAACGGCTGATCGAGCGCGCGCACGAAATCGGCGGTGTGGTCGGCGACAATCTGCGTGCGTCGCTGGAATGGCTGCCGCAAGGTCGGCGCCTCCTCACCGTGAAGGTCGATTGCGAGCTCGACACGAAAGTGGCCGAGCTGACGCTCGGCGAGCCCGCGCTCGACCGGCTGCGCGAGCTCTACGATCGCTACGAGTTCAAGAGCTGGTTGCGCGACCTCGGACGCACCGACGTCAACGTCGAGATCGCGCCGAAGCCCGCGACATCGCAACGCACACCGGCGGCACCGGCACCGGAAGCGAAAGCCACGCCACACGGGCGATACGAGACCGTGCTGACGCGCGACGCGCTCGACGCAATGCTGGGCGAATTCGAGCGGACGCCCATCGTCGCGCTCGACGTCGCGACGACGGGCACCGACCCGATGACGATGGAGATCGCGGGGATCGCGTTGTCGCCGCGCGCCGAGCGCGCGTACTACGTTCCGATCGATCACCGTTACGCGGGTGCGCCCGCGCAGCTGGCGCGCGACGAAGTGCTCGATCGACTCCGCCCCTGGCTGGAGGATGCGACGAGGCGCAAGCTTGCCCACGACGTGAAGTTCGTGGAGCACGCGCTCGCCAACCACGGCATCGCGCTGCGCGGTGCCGCGCACGACACGCTGCTCGAGTCCTATGTGCTCGAATCGCACAAGCCGCACGATCTGCGCGGGCTCGCGCTGCGCCACCTCGACCTCGTCACGACGAACTACGACGACGTGACGGGGAAGGGTGTCAACCGGATCGCGTTCGGCGAGGTCGACGTCGAGCGTGCCACCGCATACGCAGGCGAACAGGTGGACGTGACGCAGCGGCTGCACGCGCATCTGCTGCCGCCGCTCGAAGCCGACGACAAGCTGCGCTTCATCTACGAGACGATCGAGCTTCCGGTGCGCGAAGTGCTGTTTCGCATGGAGCGCAACGGCGTGCTCGTCGATCGCGCGCTGCTCGCCGCGCAAAGTCGCGAGCTCGGCGAGCGCGCGCAAGCGCTCGAGGCGCAGGCGCATGCGCTCGCCGGCGGCCCGTTCAATCTCGGTTCGCCGAAGCAGCTTTGCGAAATCCTGTTCGAGCGGATGAAGTTGCCGGTCAAGAAGAAGACCGCGACCGGACAACCGTCGACCGACGAGGAGGTGCTCGAGGCGCTCGCGGCCGACTATCCGCTGCCGAAGATCCTGCTCGAGTACCGCGCGCTGACCAAGCTCAAGTCGACGTACGCCGACAAGCTGCCTGCGGTCATCAACGCGACGACCGGCCGCGTGCACACGACGTTCTCGCAGGCGACCGCCGTCACCGGACGCCTCGCGTCATCCGAGCCCAACGTGCAGAACATTCCGGTGCGCACGCCCGAGGGACGGCGCATCCGCGAGGCGTTCGTTGCCGCACCCGCACACACGATCGTGTCGGCGGACTACTCGCAGGTGGAGTTGCGCATCATGGCGCACCTCTCCGAGGATCCCGCGCTGCTCGCGGCGTTTCACGCCGACGCCGACATCCATCGCGTCACGGCGGCGGAAATCTTCAACGTCGCGCAGGGCGAGGTGTCGGCCGACCAGCGCCGCTACATCAAGGCGGTGAACTTCGGCCTGATCTACGGCATGAGCGCGTTCGGCCTCGCGACGCAGCTCAACATCGAGCGCGCCGCCGCGCAGCAATTCATCGATCGCTACTTCACGCGTTATCCCGGTGTCGCCGACTACATGCAGCGCACGCGCGAGCTGGCGCGCGCGCAAGGCTACGTCGAGACGGTGTTCGGCCGGCGGCTCTTCCTCGCCGACATTCGCGCGGCGAGCGGGCCGCGGCGCGCGGGCGCCGAGCGCGCGGCGATCAATGCGCCGATGCAGGGCACGGCCGCCGATCTCATCAAGCTCGCGATGATCGCCGTGCAGGACTATCTCGACCGCGAGGCGCTTCGCACGCGCCTCATCCTGCAGGTCCACGACGAGCTCGTGTTCGAAGCACCGGACGACGAGGTCGAGCGCCTCGTGCGCGACCTTCCCGCGCTGATGACGTCGGTCGCGACGCTGCGCGTGCCGCTGAAGGTGGATGTGGGCGTGGGGCGAAATTGGGACGAGGCGCATTGAAAAGGGGATAGGGGATAGAGGTCGATCGCGATGAAGGAAGGTGCATCGCTTCGCCGCAAAGCCCTATCCCCTATCCCCTTCCGAAGATCGTGCGCCACCCCGCATAACAACTCCCGACCACCATCGGCGCCAGCACGAGCCAGCCGAGGGCGAACGGGATCGACGCGACGATCGCGAGGCCGAGGTAGATGAGCGCGTAGATCGTGAACGCGCCGATGTTCTGCCACGACGCGGTGAAGCTTTTCGACAATGCGCGTAGCGGCGGCTCGCCGTTCAGCACGACGAGTGCCGGTGCGAACCAGAAGGCGGTCGCGACGAGCAGCGCGACGATCACCGCCACGGCCGCCACGACGAAGATCGCGACGCCCGCGGACCACAACGCCGCGTAGTCGATCGGCGTCGCCGCGCCGAAGTCCATCAATGCCGCGAGTCCGCTCGCGCCGAGCGTGAGGAACACGGTGCCCACCATCGCGACGGCGATCACGAAGAACACCGCGAGCAGCACCAGGCCGAGCGTCAGCAGCGGCGGGAAACGCGACCCCTGGAAGCCTTCGAACAGGTGGCCGATCGACAATGGCCTGCCCTCGGCGAGCGCCTGGCATCCGAGCATCACGCCGCCCGCGAAGACCGGCGTCAGCACCGTACTCGCGAGACTGCCGACGAGCGGAATCATCGCGAGCCCGATCGACAGCACGATGAACACGACGAGGATGCCGATCCACGGCAGCGGCGCGGCGCAGAAGATGCGCCACGACTCGCCCCACCAGGCCGCGCCGGCACCGGCGTCGAGGTGGCGCGCAGGCGGTGCCGAGCCGCCGACGTCCGGCGGGTGCGGGAGCGGGGGATTCGAGGCGTTCACCGGTCCTCGTCAAACCGACGCCGAAAACTGTCGTGGCATCGAGCAGCCGATTGTCGCATGAGTCGCCGCGCGCGCCGCCTCTTGGGAAGCGTGCGGCTCATACCCATCTGCTAACCCCTCGTTTTGCCACTTTCCCCGATGGATCCGATCACCGCCGAACTGTCCCGCAACGGCGTCTGGCTCGTCGGCCTGAACGTGCTGCTGCAGCAACTCGGCCTGCCGATTCCCGCGGTGCCGACGATGATGCTGGCGGGCGCGCTCGCGATGACGGCGCAGTTCGACATCGTGTCGGCGTTCGCCATCGCGGTCGCCGCGTCGGTTGTCGCGGATCTCGTCTGGTTCTGGGCGGGCCGCCGCTTCGGGTACCCGGTGTTGCGGCTCCTCTGTCGTGTGTCGCTGTCGCCCGACACGTGTGTGCGCCAGACCGAAGGCATCTTCGAGCGATGGGGCTTCTATTCGGTGGTCGTGTCGAAGTTCGTGCCGGGATTTTCGACCGTCGCACCGCCGATCGCCGGCGCGCTGCGGATGCGCGTGGGCTCGTTCGCGCTCGCCTCGCTCGCGAGTGCCGCGCTGTGGGCCGGCGCGGCGATGATCACCGGTGCGCTTTTCGCCCGGCAGATCGATCGCCTGCTCGCGTGGATGGCCGCGCACGTGGCGACTGCCGCGCTCGTCGGCGCGACGGCGGTCGCCGTCTATGCGCTCGTCAAGCTCGCGCAGCGCGTGCGGATGACGCGCCTGCTCGCCGCGGCGATGATCAGCGTCTCGGAACTGCGCGATCGCATCGACGGCGACGAACGCCCCTTCGTCATCGACGTCGGGTCGTCGCTCGCCAACGCGCGTCCGCATATCCCCGGCGCCGTGATGCTCGACCTCGACGCGATCGCGCGGCTCGACGACTTTCCTGACGACCGCGAGATCGTCGTCTATTGTTCGTGCCCGAACGAAGTGTCGGCACGGCGCGCCGCCCAAATCCTGCTGCAGAAAGGCTACCGGCGCGTGCGCCCGCTCGCAGGCGGCATCGATGCCTGGGTCAAGGCCGGTTATCCGGTGGAGGAAGGGTCGCCGGTCCGGCTGCCCAAGCGCCCGGCGGTGCTCGAGGCGGCGTAACCCGCGGCGTCCATCCTGTTCCGCCCTCGCAGCCGCCAAGGCGGCCGGCGAGAATGTCGCGCTGCAACGATTCCTTGCAATTTGCCCCTCGGTCGGAGGCGGCCGGGCGCGCGTTATGCAGAACCGCTGCGCGATGATTCGCGTCTGACCTCGATTCCTGCGCTTCGCCCTCGATGCCCGCCACTTCGAACGTTCCGCCGCCGGCGCCTGCCCGCAGCAGACGACGCCGCTACGCCGGCAGCGCGATCGCCCTGATCGTCCTCGCGGCGATCGTCGCGCTCGCCTGGTACCTGACGCATCGACCCGCGTCCGTCACGCCGGGTGCGCCCGGCGCACCGGGCGCCGCGGCGACGCGCGGAGGACCGGGCGGCTCGGGCCGTAGCACACCGCCGTCGACGGTCGGCGTGGCCACCGCCGAGCACGCCAACATTCCGGTCTACATCGACGCGCTCGGCACGGTGACGCCGATCGCCGTCGCCAACGTCGCACCGCAGGTCTCGGGCGTCATCACCGAGATCCTCTACAAGGAGGGGCAGGTCGTCAAAAAGGGCGATCCGCTCGCGACGATCGACCCGCGACAATTCCAGGCCTCGCTCGACCAGGCGATCGCCGCGCGCAGGCGCGATCTCGCGCAACTCGATGCGGCGAAAGTCCAGCTCGATCGCTATCAGACGCTGCTCAAGCAGGACTCGATCGCGCGGCAAACGGTCGACACGCAGGAAGCGCTCGTCAAGCAATTGACGGGCACCGTCGCCGTCGATCAGGCGAACGAGGCGACCGCGCGGCTCAACCTGCAATGGGCGCACGTCGTCGCGCCGATCGGCGGGCGCGTGGGCTTGCGGCCCATCGACGTCGGCAATTACATCAACGCGGGCAGCACGACGGGCGTAGCGACGATCACGCAGATCATGCCGATCGACGTGCAGTTCGCGATTCCGCAGGAGCGCGTGCAGGACGTGCGCGAGCGCATTACGAGCGGCGCCAAACTGCCGGTCACCGCGTGGGACAGCGGGCGCACGCGACAACTCGACGAAGGCGATTTCCTCACGCTCGACAACCAGATCGACGTGCAGACGGGAACGGTGAAGGCGAAGGCGCGCTTCGCCAACAGGGAAAGCCTGCTGTTTCCGAACCAGTTCGTGAACGTGCGCATGTTGCTGCGAACCATCGACGCCGCCGTCGTCGTGCCGGTCATCGCGCTGCGTCACGGTCCCAACGGCGACTTCGTCTACGTCGTCAATGCCGATCGCACGGTGTCACTGCGCAACGTGAAGGCGGGCGTGACCGGCGTCGACAACGTCGAGATCACGCAGGGACTCGCGATCGGTGAAGTCGTCGTGACCGAAGGCGGCGATCGACTGCGCGACGGCGCGCGCATTCAGACGAGCGCCGATCGTGCCGCGGCGGCGCCGTCGGGTGCGCCTGCCGACGGCAAGGCCCCGCCGGCCGGACGCGGACAGTTCGGCGGGCGGCGCGGCGCGCGTGCCGAAGGCGCCCAACAGCCCTCGGGCGCGGCGGGAACGCCGTCACCACCGGGGGTGGGGCCAACACCACCGACCGGCGAGGTGGCCGGGCCCGCGTCGACGGGCCGCCGCGGCGAAGGCACGACACGCGGCAGCGCTCCCGCGCCCGACGGCACGACACGCGGCAGCGCTCCCGCGCCCAAGTGATCGCCTGCGGGCAGCGGCCATGCTGAGCCCATCGAAGCCGTTCATCGAGCGTCCGGTCGCGACGTCGCTGTTGATGCTCGCGATCGTGCTCGCGGGCCTCGTCGCCTTCCGCTTCCTGCCGCTCTCCGCGCTGCCGCAGGTCGACTATCCGACGATCCAGGTGCAGACGCTCTATCCCGGCGCGAGTCCCGAAGTGATGAGCCACACGGTGACCGGTCCGCTCGAAAGCCAGTTCGGGCAGATGCCGGGACTCGACCGGATGAGCTCGACGAGCGCCGCCGGCGTGTCCGTGATCACGCTGCAGTTCTCGCTCGATCTGTCGCTCGACGTGGCGGAGCAGGAAGTGCAGGCGGCGATCAACGCCGCGGGATCGCTGCTGCCCGCCGATCTGCCTGCGCCGCCGGTCTACGCGAAGGTCAATCCCGCCGACGCGCCGGTGCTGACGCTCGCCGTGAGCTCGGCATCGCTGCCGCTCACCGACGTGCAGAACATCGTCAACACGCGACTCGCGCAGAAAATCAGCCAGGTCACCGGCGTGGGGCTGGTGACGCTCGCCGGCGGCATGCGGCCCGCGGTACGCATCCAGGCCGACACGCAGGCGCTCGCGTCGTACGGAATCGGCCTCGATACGCTGCGCACGGCGATCTCCAACGCCAATTCGAACGGCGCGAAGGGCAACTTCGACGGTCCGAAGCGCGCGTACACGATCAGCGCGAACGATCAGCTGCTGACCGCCGACGAGTATCGCAACCTCATCGTCGCGTATCGCAACGGCGCGCCGGTGCGCCTCGACAACGTCGCGAGCGTGGTGGAAGCGGCCGAGAACACGCAGCTCGGCGCGTGGGCGGGACTTTCGTGCGCGCGACATCCGCCGACCGGTGCACTCGCCGCCGCGGAAGTCGTGGCGAGCGATTGCCGCGAGGGCGACGCAGGCACGCTGATCCCTGCGATCATCGTCAACGTGCAGCGGCAACCCGGTGCGAACGTGATCGCGACCGTCGATGCGATCAAGCAGCAGTTGCCGCAGCTGCAGGCGGGATTGCCGGCGTCGGTGCAGGTCGACGTGCTCGCCGATCGCACCACGGGCATTCGCGCCTCCGTGGCCGACGTCGAGAAGGAGCTGCTGCTCGCAGTCGCCCTGGTCGTGCTCGTGATCTTCGCATTCCTCGGGAGCCTGCGCGCGACGGTCATCGCCAGCGTCGCGGTGCCGATCTCGCTGATCGGCACGTTCGGGCTCATGTACCTGCTGGGGTACAGCCTGAACAACCTTTCGTTGATGGCGCTCACGATCGCGACGGGCTTCGTCGTCGACGACGCGATCGTGATGATCGAGAACATCGCACGCTACGTCGAGCAGGGCGAGCGCCCGTTGGCCGCGGCGCTGAAAGGCGCGACGCAGATCGGCTTCACGATCATCTCGCTCACGATCTCGCTCGTCGCCGTGCTGATCCCGCTGCTGTTCATGCGCGACGTGGTGGGCCGGCTCTTCCGCGAGTTCGCCGTCACGCTCGCGATCACGATCCTGATTTCGGCGGTGGTTTCGCTGACGCTCGTTCCGATGATGTCGGCGCGCTGGTTCCGGCAGAAGACCGACGAGCCGAAAACGTCGCGATTCGTCGCCCGTGCGCAAGGCCTCTTCCAGCAGCTGCTGCACGGTTACGACCGCGGGCTCGTCTTCGTGCTCGACCACCAGGCGGCGACGCTTCTCGTCGCGCTCGCGACGCTCGCGCTCACGGCGCTCCTCTACGTCGTCATCCCGAAGGGTCTCTTTCCCACCCAGGACACCGGGCAACTGCGCGCGCGCGTCGAGGCGGCCGAGGACGTGTCGTACGCGCGGATGGCCGACCTGCAGGCGAAAACGGCGCAGGCGATCCTCGCCGATCCGGCGGTCGAGAGCCTGTCGTCGATCGTCGGCGTCGACGCCGCGAACAACACGATGCTGAACACCGGCACGATGCTGATCAACCTGCGCGCGTCGCACGGCGATCAGCAGGTGATCATGAACCGGCTGCGCGAACGCGCAGCGACCGTACCGGGCGTGACGCTCTACGTGCAGCCGACGCAGGATCTGACGATCGACGCCGAGACGGGACCGACCGAATACCGCGCGTCGCTCGAAGGCGTGTCGAGCGCGGAGATCACGCAATGGATGCGCGCGTTGATCGCGCGCCTTCGCACCGTGCCGGAAGTGCGCAACGTGTCGAGCGACGCGGGCGCGCAAGGATTGACGGCGTCGGTCGACGTCGACCGCGATACCGCGGCACGCCTCGGCATCAGCGCGAGCGCGGTCGACGATGCGCTCTACAGCGCGTTCGGCCAGCGCATCGTGTCGACGATCTTCACCGAGACGAACCAGTATCGCGTGATCCTCGAAGCGCGGCCGGGGCTCGCGACGTCGGCCGACGACGTCGCGAAGCTCAATCTGATCTCGGCGTCCGGCAAGCCGACGCCGCTCGCGTCGTTCGCCACCGTGAGCGAGAAGCTCGCGCCGCTGCAGGTGACGCACGTCGGCCAATACCCGGCGAGCACGCTCAACTTCGACACCGCCCCCAACGTATCGCTCGGCCATGCCGTCGACGCGATCCGGCAGGCCGCGCACGACATCGGCGTGCCATCGTCCCTTACGTTGACGTTCCTCGGCGCGTCAGGTGCCTACGAGCGATCGCTCTCCAACCAGCTCTGGCTGATCCTCGCCGCGGTCGTCTGCGTCTACATCGTGCTCGGCGTGCTCTACGAGAGCTACGTGCATCCGCTGACGATCCTCTCGACGCTGCCGTCGGCGGGCGTGGGCGCGCTGCTCGCGCTGATGATCACCGGCAACGACCTCGGCGTCATCAGCATCATCGGCATCATCCTGCTGATCGGCATCGTCAAGAAGAACGCGATCATGATGATCGACTTCGCGATCGACGCGGAGCGCGAGCAGAATCTCCCGGCGCGCGAGGCGATCCATCAGGCGGCGTTGTTGCGGCTGCGGCCCATCCTGATGACGACGTTCGCGGCACTCTTCGCCGCGGTGCCGCTGATGCTGTCGTTCGGCGTCGGCGCCGAGTTGCGCCGCCCGCTCGGCCTCGCGATCTTCGGCGGCCTGATCGTGAGCCAGTTGCTGACGCTTTTCACGACGCCCGTGATCTATCTCGCATTCGATCGGCTCGGCGGCGGCGTACGCCGGCGCGAACCATGAACCTGTCGCGGCCGTTTGTCATGCGCCCGATCGGCACGGTGCTGCTGACCGCCGGCATCGCGCTCGCCGGCATCGGGGCGTTCTTCGCGCTGCCGGTCGCCTCGCTTCCGCAAGTCGACCTGCCCGTCATCTCGGTCAGCGCCAACATCCCGGGCGCGAGCCCCGAAACGATGGCGACGAGCGTGGCGACGCCGCTCGAGCGGCATCTCGGGACGATTCCGAGCGTGAACGAGATCACGTCGAACAATTCGGTCGGCTCGACGCGCGTCACGCTGCAGTTCGACCTCTCGCGCGACATCGACGGCGCGGCGCGCGACGTGCAGGCCGCGATCAACGCGTCGCGCGTCGATTTGCCCGCGACGCTGCGGCAGAACCCGACCTATCGCAAGTTCAATCCGTCGGCCGCGCCGGTGATGATCCTCGCCCTTACGTCGAAGACGAAGACGCCGGGGCAGATCTACGACGAGGCGTCGAACGTCCTGAACCAGCAGCTGCTGCAGATCGAGGGCGTCGGCGACGTGCAGATCGGCGGCGGGTCGCTGCCTGCGGTGCGCATCGAACTGAAACCGTTCGCGCTCAATCACTACGGCATCAGCACCGAGGACGTGCGCGCCGCGATCCAGGCGAGCAACGCGAACCGGCCGAAGGGCATCGTACAGGGCGCCGGGCAGCGGCTGTCGATCTACACGCAGACGCCAGGCCTTCGCGCGAGCGACTACGCGCCGATGGTCATCGCGTGGCGCGACGGCGCCGCCGTGCAGTTGCGCGATGTCGCGGACGTGACCGACGGCGTCGAGGACACGCGCACCCTCGGCCTGTACAACGGCGAGCGCGCGGTCATCGTGCTGATCCGCGCCCAACCGAATGCGAACGTGATCGAGACCGTCGACACCGTGCGTTCGCTGTTGCCGACGCTCGCCGCGCAACTGCCCGCCGACGTCGAGATCCACGTCGCGTCGGATCGCACGCATTCGATCCGCGCGTCGTTGCGCGAGGTCGAGATCACGCTGATCGTCGCGGTGATTCTCGTCATCATCGTCGTGAGCGCATTCTTGCGCAGCGTGCGCGCGACGCTCGTCCCGTTCGTGGCGACGGTCACCGCGCTGCTCGGCACGTTCGGCGTCATGTACCTGCTGGGCTACAGTCTCAACAACCTGTCGCTGATGGCCCTGACGATCGCGACCGGCTTCGTCGTCGACGACGCGATCGTCGTGCTCGAGAACACGAGCCGGCACATCGAGGCAGGGATGAACCGGCTGCAGGCGGCGTTGCTCGGCGCGCGCGAGGTCGGCTTCACCGTCGTGTCGATCAGCCTGTCGCTCGTCGCGGTGTTCATCCCGCTGCTGTTCATGCCCGGGCTGCCGGGACGTCTCTTTCGCGAATTCGCGGTGACGCTGTCGGTCGCCGTGCTGATCTCGCTCGTGCTGTCGCTCACCACGACGCCGATGATGTGCGCATGGCTGCTGCGTCGCGGCGGCGCCGGGCCGGCGCGCCCGAACGTCGTCGCCCGCGGCCTCGAGCGCGGTTACCAGTGGATGCTGCGCACGTACGCGCGAAGCCTCGACTGGGCGCTCGCGAGCAAGGGTACCGTGATGTTCATCCTGCTCGCGGTGATCGCGCTGAACGGCTACCTGTACGTCATGGTGCCGAAGGCGTTCTTTCCGCAGCAGGACACCGGGCAGTTGTCGGGCGGCATGTCGGCCGACCAGAGCATCTCGACGAAGGCGATGGGCGACAAGCTCCGCGAAGTCGTCGACATCATTCGCCGCGATCCCGCCGTGCAGTCCGTCGTCGGATTCATCGGCGGCTCGCGCGCCGGCGGCGGCTTCATGTTCGTCGAGTTGAAGCCGGCGAGCGAGCGCACCGATCGCGGCCTCGCCGTCATCGCGCGCCTGCGGCCGCAGCTCGAACGCGTCACGGGATTGCGCGTGTTCCTGACGCCGGTGCAGGACGTGCGCGCCGGCGGTCGCTCCAGCAATGCGGCGTACCAGTACACGCTGAAGGGCCCCGACAGCGCCGAGCTCAACGAATGGACGCGCAAGCTCGTCGAAGCGCTGAAGCCGCACGACGACGTGATGACCGACGTCAACAGCGACATCCAGGAGAACGGTGTGCAGATGAACGTCGTCGTCGATCGCGATGCGGCCGCACGCCTCGGCATCAATGCGCGTGCGGTCGACAACGCGCTCTACAACGCGTTCGGCCAGCGACAGGCCGCGACGATCTACACCGAGCTCAACCAGTATCACGTCGTGATGGAGTGGGCGCCCGGCTATACGGAGAGTCCCAACGCGCTCGCCGACATCTACGTGCCGGCAACGTCGCTCGCGTCGAGCGGCGGCAAGGTGGTGAACGTCGAGAGCGCCGGGACATCGACGAGCGGAACCGTTTCGTCTGCAAGCGGCGCGTCGCCTGCGAGCGGCGCGGCGAGCGCGAATGCCGCGGGGACAGGCGCGCCGCTGTCGCCGAACCCCGCCCTGCGCAATGCGTCGAGCGGCAATGCGCTCGCGAACCAGGCGGCGCATCTCGTCCCGCTCGCGACCATCGCACGCTTCGTCGAAGGGCCGACGGCGAGCGCGGTAAGCCACCAGGACACCGAGCTCGCGACGACGATCTCGTTCAACCTGAACGAAGGCGCGACGCTCGACGACGCGGGCCGTGCCATCGCGCAGGCCGAAGCGGACATCGCGCTGCCGAGCACGATTCGCGGCGCGTTCGCCGGGACGGCGCTCCTCGCGCAACAGACGAACAGCCAGCAGCTACTGCTGATCGCAGCGGCGCTGATCGTCATCTACATCCTGCTCGGCGTGCTCTACGAAAGCCTCGTGCATCCGTTGACGGTGCTGTCGACGCTTCCGTCGGCCGGCGTCGGCGCCGTGCTCGCGCTGCTGCTGTTCCGCATGGATTTCACGTTGATCGCACTGATCGGCGTGTTCCTGCTGATCGGCATCGTCAAGAAGAACGCGATCCTCATCATCGACTTCGCGCTCGAAGCGGAGCGCGCGCGCGGACTGTCATCCACCGATGCGGTGCGCGAGGCGTGCCTGCTGCGCTTTCGTCCGATTTTGATGACGACGCTCGCCGCAGGGTTGGGCGCGCTGCCGCTCGCGATCGGGTTCGGCGAAGGCGCCGAATTACGACAACCGCTCGGGGTGGCGATCATCGGCGGCCTCATTGCGAGTCAGGTCTTGACGCTGCTCACGACGCCCGTCGTCTACCTGCTGCTCGATCGCTTCCGTCGCCGCAGTCCCGACGAGCGAAGGCTGTCGCGTGCGGGCAGCGTGGAGGCGTACACGTGACCAGGAAAAGCGGGGTCGGACCCTGCTTTCCGCTTCGC
Source organism: Casimicrobiaceae bacterium (assembly GCA_035717085.1). Lineage (GTDB taxonomy): Bacteria > Pseudomonadota > Gammaproteobacteria > Burkholderiales > Casimicrobiaceae > VBCG01. Next base: position 18,898 of record DASTIY010000145.1, read on the forward strand.
GTCGCGAAAGTAGGGTCCGACCCTACTCTTTCGCGCGCGGTGGTCGCCTGCATCACCGCCCTCGCGCTCTCCGCCTGCTCGCTCGCACCGCCCTACGAGCGTCCGTCCACGCCCGCGCCACCCTCGTTCAAGGAGTCGCCGAGTGCGGAAGCGACGTGGTTCCCGGCGGCGCCCGCCGACGCGCTCGATCGCGGCGCATGGTGGCCGCTCTTCGACGATCCGACGCTGTCGTCGCTGGTCGAGCAAGTGCAGGTGTCGAACCAGAACGTGGCCGCCGCCGCGGCGGCGTACGCTCAGGCACAGGCGACGGTGCGCGAAGCGCGCGCGACGCTTTTCCCGTCGCTTGCATTGAACGCGGCCGCGACGAAAAACGGCGGCGGGCGCGATTCGGCACGTCCGAACAGCTTCGCGGTGGATCTCGCCGCGGCCTGGGAACCGGACGTCTGGGGCAGGTTGCGCCTCGGCGTGACGAGCGCAGAAGCGACGGCAAAGGCCAGCGAGGCCGACCTCGCCGCGGCGACGCTTTCGCAGCAGGCGGCGCTCGCGACGAACTACTTCGCGCTGCGCGAAGCCGACAACGAGATCGCGCTTCTGACCGCTGCGGTCGAAGCGTATTCGCGCTCGTACAAGATCACGCAGAACCAGTACGACGCGGGCATCGTCGCGCGCACCGACGTCCTGCAAGCGCAAACGCAACTCGACACGACCGAGGCGAATCGCGTCGCGATGATCGGCCAGCGCGCGAAGCTCGAGCACGCGATCGCGCTGCTGCTCGGCAAGGCGCCTGCCGAGTTTTCACTGCCCGCCGGGACGTGGGAGCAGAAAGTGCCGGCGATCCCGCTCGTCGTGCCGTCCGCGCTGTTGCAGCGGCGTCCCGACATCGCGGCGGCCGAGCGCCGCGTCGCCGCCGCCAACGCACAGATCGGCATCCAGCGCGCCGCGTACTTTCCGAGCTTCGGGCTCTCGGCGTCGCTGGGGCAGGGCGCGACGACGTTAGGGGCGCTCTTCGCCGCGTCGAGCAACGTCTGGTCGCTCGGCCTTTCGATCGCACAGACGATCTTCGACGCGGGCGCGATTGCCGCGCGCGTGGAAGCCGCGGGCGCCGCGCGCGACGTCGCGATCGCGAACTACCGGCAGACCGTCTTGGCCGCGTTCCAGGTCGTCGAGGACCAGCTGTCGACGCTGCACGCGCTCGCCGAGGAGGAAGGGGCGCGTCGCGCGGCTTCGGAGGCGGCCGATCGCACCGAGCAACTGACGATGAACCAGTACCTGCAAGGCCAGATCCCGTACACGACGGTCGTCACCGCGCAGGTCACCGCGCTTTCGGCGCGGCAGGCGCTGTCGCAACTGGTCGGCAGCCGGCAGGCGGCGGCGATCGCCCTGATCCAGGCGTTGGGAGGCGGGTGGCGGACGTCGGAACCCTCCCGCGCCGCCGCTTTCACACAGGATCGGCAGGCGGGCGAAGCCTTGCGTTTGATGTCCCCGTCATAAAGCCCGGCGAGTACGAATTTTCCCTGTCCCGGCTCTTGAAATCCGGGCCGGCTCCTCGTACTATTAGCACTCGCGTGAGCCGAGTGCTAACAAACCGCTCTGCCGCTGGCGGAGCCCGGCGCACCCGGCTCGGCGTTTCGATTTCCACCATCGTCATTCCCCAGCATCCTTATCAGGAGTGAGCACTAACATGAAGCTTCGTCCCCTGCATGACCGGATCATCGTCAAGCGGCTCGAAGAAGAGCGCAAGTCCGCGGGCGGCATCGTCATCCCCGACACGGCGGCCGAAAAGCCGTCGATGGGCGAGGTGCTTTACGCAGGTCCGGGCAAGACCGACGACCACGGCAAGCTCGTCGCGATGGGCGTGAAGCCCGGCGACAAGGTCCTCTTCGGCAAGTACTCCGGCCAGGAATTCAAGATGGATGGTCAGGACCTGCTCCACATGCGCGAAGACGACGTCATCGGCATCGTCGACTGACCCCCGAGAAACCGTTAAGCACCAGGAGAACCCAACATGGCAGCCAAAGACGTTCGCTTCGGCGAAAACGTCCGCAACAAGATGGTGAATGGCGTGAACGTGCTCGCCAACGCCGTCAAGATCACGCTCGGTCCCAAGGGC
>DASTIY010000146.1:0-4811 GCA_035717085.1 Casimicrobiaceae bacterium
ACAATCTCGACGTCATCAAGACCGCCGATTGGGTGATCGACCTCGGTCCGGAAGGCGGCGCCGGCGGCGGCGAGATCATCGCGCAGGGCGCGCCGGAGGACGTCGCACGGGTCGAAGCGAGCTTTACCGGCCGATACCTCAAACCTGCGCTGAAGGCGCGCGAAAAGCCCGAGGCGGCGGAGCAGGGCAAGCGGCCGCGGAACGGCGGCGCACGGAAGGTTTCCGGCGATCTGCTCCGCTGACCTCTGACACGTCGCTGACACGTCTCTGACACTCCTCTGACACTCCTCTGACACTCCTCTGACACGTGTCAGAGGAGTGTCAGAGGTAGGCTCGGCCATTCGGTCGATGCCGCATTTTCGTTTGGACGGCTAAGGTGCGGGAAAAGACGGTGGCACATGTCACGACTCTCGCGCGTCCCGCTGACCGACCTGCCGTTGCACGTCGTGCAGCGTGGCAACGATCGTCGCCGGTGCTTTTTCGAGGACGGCGACTTCCGCTTCTATCTGCGCGCGCTGTCGGAGGCCGCGGTCCGCTATCGCGTGCTCGTGCACGCGTACGTGCTGATGACCAATCACGTTCACCTGCTGCTCACGCCGTTGGTAGCAGGAGGTGTCTCTCGCGTGATGCAGTCGCTCGGTTCGCGTTACGTCAAGCGAGTGAACGCCCGCTTGGGTCGCGCCGGCACGTTGTGGGAAAGCCGCTACAAGGCTTGCCTCGTCGAACACGATGCATACGTACTGGCCGTTTGCCGGTACATCGATCTCAATCCGCTTCGTGCTGCAATGGTCGCGAGACCGGAAGACTACGCATGGAGCAGCTACGCCGGGCTTGCCGAATTGCGGCCCGATCGGGTCATTACCCCGCATAGCGCGCTCGAACAGCTTGGCAACCCGCGAGGAACGCGATACGTGGATTGGTGCGCGCACGGGAGCAACAGCGAGGAACTGGAGCGCCTGCGCGAAGCGACGGCTCGCGGCACGCCGTTTGGCTCCTCTGACACTCCTCTGACACTCCTCTGACACTCTCTGACACTCCTCTGACACTCCTCTGACACGTGTCAGAGGTGAAACTCGAGAGGTGAAACTCAAAGGGCGAAGACGTCGACCGGCTGCGTCTTCCCGCGCAGCGTCACGGCGCCGAGCGGGTCGGGCGCGAGCGAGGATGGCAGCGTATCGCGCGTCGCGGCGTCCATCAGGATCGTGCGCTTCGCTTCCTTCGTGTGCTGCTCGAGTCGCGCGGCGAGATTCACCACGTCGCCGATGCACGTGTACGTGGCGCGCTCGTTCGTGCCGGTGTAACCGGCGACCATTTCGCCCGACGCGACACCCACGCCGATCCGGATCTCCGGCTTGCCGACGCTCCGCTGCTCGACGTTGAAGAGATCGATCATCTCGATCATCTCGAGCGCCGCGCGCACCGCCGCGTCGGCGTGATTGGCGAGGGGCACCGGCGCCCCGAAGATCGCCATCAAGCCATCGCCCGCGATGTGGCTGACGATGCCGCCGTGTCCGGCCACGGCGTCGAACATCAGCGTGTAATACGTGTTGAGGAGGTCGATCGTCTCCTCGGGCGGCTGCGCCTCGGCGATCGGCGTGAAGCCGCGAATGTCGGCGAACAGCACCGACGCACGCACGCGCTTGCCACCGAGCGCGAAACCCGATCGCTGCAGGTCCTGCGCAACCTCGGGCGCCGCGAAGCGGCGCACGAGCTCCTTCTGCTGGTCGCGCAGCCGCTTTTTCTCGAGGCTCGCGCCGATGCGCGCCTTCAGCAGCACCGCATTGACGGGCTTCGTCAGATAGTCCTCCGCGCCGAGCTCGATGCAGCGCACGACGTTGTCGAGCCCTTCGAGCGACGACGTCACGATCACCGGCACGTCGCGCAACTGCAGATCGCCGCGCACCTGCTCGAGCACCTGGAAGCCATCCATCTCCGGCATCTCGATGTCGAGCAGCAGCAGGTCGTACGCATCCTTGCGCAGCATCGCGAGCGCCACACGCCCGTTCTCGGCGGCCGCCACCTGATGGCCCGCGAGCTCGAGCGTGCGCGCGAGCAGCAGGCGGTTGACCTTGTTGTCGTCGACGAGCAGCAGCCGCGCGGCGTGCAGATCATTCACGTGTCAGGTCCTTCAGCGCCGCCGCCGCGCGCGCGTATTCCGCGGACGCCTCGTCGATCGGCGTTCCCGCTGCCGCGCGTACGCGGTCGAGGCCACCGAGCTCCATCGCCTTCGCCATCGCTGCGAGCTCCAGCGCGCCGAACGTATTCGCGTTCGACTTGAGCGAGTGCGCCGCGCGCCGGAATCGATCCGCGTCGCCCACGCTCAACGCATCGCGCATGTCGTCGAGCATCGTCGGCGCCTCGGCGAGGAAGGTGTCGACGAGCTCGCCGACGAATTCCTCGCCGGTCGTGTCCACGAGCGCCTCGTACGTCGCGCGATCGATCGTCTGCCCCATGTCACTGCTCCTCCTGAACGCGCTGCCGAACCTGCGTCAATGCCTCGACGAGCCGCTCGACGCGAATCGGCTTCGTCACGTAATCGTCCATGCCGGCCGCGAAGCACTCCTCGCGATCGCCCTGCATCGCGTTGGCCGTCATCGCCACGATCCGCGGACGGGTGCCATCGGGCCAGCGCCGGTTGATCTCGCGTGCCGCGCTGAGGCCATCCATCTCGGGCATCTGCACGTCCATCAACACGACGTCGTACGGTTGGCGCTCGATCGATTCGATCGCTTCGATGCCGTTCGATGCCACGTCTGCACGGTAACCCATCTGCTGCAGCAGGCGAAGCGCGAGCTTCTGGTTCACGACGTTGTCCTCGGCGAGCAGGATGCGCAGCGGATGCCGATCGGCCATCCCGGGATCGAGGCGTGGCTTCGCGGCGGCCACCGGCTTCGTCACGACGTGTTGCGCGAGCAACGTGACGAGCGTATCGAAGAGCTGGCTTTGGCGCAGCGGCTTGGCGAGATACGCGTTGAAGAGACCCTCGGTGTCCCCGGCCTCCTTGCGGCCGAGCGACGTGAACAGCACGAGCGGTAGCCTTGGCTGCGCCGCGCGCAGGCGTCGCGCCAGCTCGATGCCGCTCATCTGCGGCATGTGCATGTCGAGGATCGCGAGATCGAACATCTCGCCGTCGAGCACGCGGTGCAGCGCGTTGTCGGGCGAGTCGGCATCGGCCGGCACCATGCCCCACTTCGCCATCTGCAGGCTCAGCACGCGCCGGTTGGTGGCGTTGTCGTCGACCACCAGCACGCGGCGGCCCTCCAGCTCGCGCTGCGCGCCGATGAACTCGCGTCGTCCCGGCGCGGGCAGCGTCGCCAACGGCGCGCGAATGGTGAACGTGAACGTCGAGCCGCGGCCCGGACCGTCGCTCGCGGCCGCCATCGTCCCGCCCATCAGCTCGGCGAGCCGCTTGCTGATCGCAAGCCCCAATCCGGTGCCGCCATACTTGCGCGTCGTGCTGGCGTCGGCCTGGCTGAACTTCTGGAACAGCCGGCCGATCGCGTCCCGCGAAAGGCCGATGCCGGTATCGCGCACGGCGAAGGTGAGCGTGGGCGTCCGGCCGCTCGTATCGGCGCTTACCGTCAACACGATTTCGCCTTGCTCGGTGAATTTCACCGCATTCGAAAGGAGATTCAGCAGGATCTGCCGCAGTCGCGTCACGTCGCCTTCGATCACCAGCGGAACGTCGCCTTCGAACAGGTAGGCGAGGTCGAGCCGCTTCTCGGCGGCGCGCGCGGCGATGAGGTCGAGCGCCGACTCCACGCATTCGCGCACGTCGAACGGCTGCGTCTCGATGTCCATCCGGCCGGCCTCGATCTTGGAGAAGTCGAGGATGTCGTTGATGATCGTCAAAAGCGCGTCGCCCGAGTCGCGAATGGTCGCCGCGTAGTCGCGCTGCTCGTCGGAAAGCGGCGTGTCGAGCAAGAGGCCGCTCATGCCGATCACTGCGTTCATCGGCGTGCGGATCTCGTGGCTCATCGTCGCGAGGAAGCTGCTCTTCGCCTCGTTCGCGGCTTCCGCCAGGGCGCGCGCCTCGCGTGCCTCGGCGAAGAGCTGCGCGTTGCGAAGCGCGACGCCGACGCTCGCAGCGATCGTTTCCAGCAGCCGCTGGTCGTTCGCGTCGTACATCCCCTCGCGCTCGGTGCTCTGCACGCTGATCACGCCTTCGGCGCGATCGTCGACCATGATGGGGACGCCGAGGTAGGAAAGCGCCTTCTTGCCGACGCGCGCACTGCCCATCGCCGCGACCTTTTCGCCGATGTGGCTGTTCATCAGCAGCGGCTTGCCGGTGTCGATGATCCGGCTCGTGAGTCCCTCGCCGTGGCGAAGCGAGGCATTGACCTCGCCGTGCCGATACGGGAAACGAATCATGTCGGTCGCACGGTCGAGGAGGGCGACGTACGCGATGTCGGGCTTGAACACGCGCATGACCTGCTCGCCGACGAGCTCGATCAGCGCCGCGATGTCGAGTTTGCCTGCAACCTGCTGCGACACCGTGTTGACCGTGTCGAGCTCGGTTGCGCGCTGCTGCGCTTCCGCGAAGAGCCGCGCGTTCTCCATCCCCACGGAGGCGGCGAGCGACATTCCGACGAGGAACTCGAGCTCGTGCTGGCGAAACGGCTTGCCGCCGTTGCGCCACACGGCCATCGCGCCCTTGACCGCCTTGCCGGCGCGTAACGGCGCGACCATCAGGCGCTCGTCACTGCGTTGCTCCGTGCCCGCGATATCGACGGCACGCGCGTCGTGATCGACGTCGTTCACGTATTCGCCGCGGCCGCTCGCGATGATGCTGCCGATGATGCCCGTGCCCG
>DASTIY010000147.1:0-8201 GCA_035717085.1 Casimicrobiaceae bacterium
GATCTCCGAGGAGGTCCTGCTCGAGAAATACGCGAAGGGCGACGAGCGAACGATCGAGGACGTGCGCCGTCGCGTCGCGCGCGCGCTCGCTGCGGTCGAAGCCCCGGACAAGCGGGCGCAATGGGAGGAGGCGTTCTACCGTGCGCAGGAGAACGGCTTCATCCTCGGCGGCCGCATCAATTCGGCAGCGGGCACCGATCTCAAGGCGACGCTCATCAATTGCTTCGTGCAGCCGGTCGGCGACAGCATTTCCGGCGACGACGAAGGCATCGGCATCTACGTCGCGCTGAACGAGGCGGCGGAGACGATGCGCCGCGGCGGTGGCGTCGGCTACGACTTCTCGCACATCCGTCCGCGCGGCGCGCACGTGCGCGGCACCGACAGCCGCGCGAGCGGGCCGATCTCGTACATGCGCGTGTTCGACCAGAGTTGCGAGACGGTCGAATCGGCGGGCTCGCGGCGCGGCGCGCAGATGGGCATCCTGCGCTGCGATCATCCCGACATCCACGCGTTCGTGCACGCCAAGGACGACGGCAGCCTCACGAACTTCAACATATCGGTCGCCGTCACCGACGCGTTCGTCGAGGCGGTGCGCGACGATTGCGACTGGGACCTCGTGCACAAGGCGGCGCCGGCGCCGGACCTGATCGCAGCCGGCGCGCATCACCGCGACGACGGCGTGTGGGTGTATCGCACGCTGAAGGCGCGCGCGTTGTGGGACGAGATCATGCGCTCGACGTACGACCACGCCGAGCCGGGCGTGATCTTCGTCGACGCGATCAATCGCGACAACAATCTCTCGTATTGCGAGACGATCGAGGCGACCAACCCGTGCGTCACCGCCGATACGTGGGTGATGACCACCGAAGGCGCGCGACAGGTGCGCGAACTCGTCGGGCGGCGGTTCCAGGCCGTCGTGCAGGGCCGCGCGTACGAGGTCGAAAGCGACGGGTTCTTCCGCACCGGTCACAAGCCCGTGGTGCGCCTGACGACGCGCGAAGGCCATGCGTTGCGACTGACGCATGATCATCGCGTGCGGCGTGTCGTGCAGTCGACGCGTTACGGCCAGGAGCTCGAATGGGTGCCGGCTGCGCAGCTGCGCGCCGGTGACGAGCTCGTGCTGAACGACCACCGCGCGTTCGCCGCGTGGCAAGGCGCGGGGACCGAAGGCGAAGGGTATCTGCTGGGACGCACGATCGTGCATCGCTCGTCTGCCGAGGAGCAACACGCGATCGATCACGGCGAGATGCGTCGCGTGGCGAATGCATCCATGGAATACACGACGCGCGCCGCTGAAATCGCATGGGGCATGTGCCCCGGCGCCAAGACGCTCACGACGACCATCGAACGTGGGAGTTCGGACTTCCTGCGCGGCGTGCTGCGCGGCTTGTTCGACGCCGACGGCTCGATCCAGGGTGATCAGCAGAAAGGCGTCAGCGTCCGGCTCGCGCAAAGCGACCTTCCGCTCCTCGGAGCTGCGCAGCGCATGCTGCTTCGTCTCGGCATCGCGTCGACCATCGATCGCGACCGCCGTCCCGCGCACATCCGGCCGATGCCCGACGGGCGCGGCGGAACGAAGTCGTACGCGAGCAAGGCACAGCACGAGCTCGTGATCAGCGGCGACAACCTCGCCGTGTTCGCGGAGCGCATCGGCTTCGCCGATACGGAAAAGTCGGCGCGCCTCAGTGCGACGATGTCTCAGTATCGTCGGAACCTCAATCGGGAGCGCTTCACGGCGGTGGTCGCCGCTGTCGAGGACGACGGCGTCGACGACGTCTACGACGTCACGGTCGCCGACGTTCACGCCTTCGACGCCAACGGCTTTCTCGCACACAACTGCGGCGAGCAGCCGCTGCCCTCCTACGGCTGCTGCGACTTGGGCAGCATCAACCTCGCGCGCTTCGTGCGCAAGCCGTTCACGCCGAAGGCCGAGTTCGATTTCGCGGCGTTCACCGCGACGGCAACCGTCGCCGCGCGCATGCTCGACAACGTCCTCGACGTCACCGCGTGGCCGCTCGCCCAGCAGCACGAGGAGGCGAAGGCGAAGCGCCGCGTCGGGCTCGGGTTCACCGGCCTCGGCGACGCGTTGATCGAGCTCGGACTGCGTTACGACACGGCGGAAGGTCGCGCGATGGCCGCGCGCATCGCCGAGCACATGCGCGACGCGGCGTACCGCTCGTCGATCGAGACCGCGAAGGAGAAGGGAAGCTTTCCGCTGTTCGACGTCGAACGATATCTGTCGGCGCCACGCTTCGCGTCGCGCCTGCCCGACGACATCAAGGCCGACATCCGCGCGCACGGCATTCGCAACAGCCATCTGCTGTCGATCGCACCGACGGGCACCATTTCGCTCGCTTTCGCCGACAACGCGTCGAACGGCATCGAGCCGCCGTTCAGCTGGTACTACAAGCGCCGCAAGCGCATGCCCGACGACACGATGAAGGAGTTCCTCGTCGAGGACCACGCGTATCGCGTCTTCCGGCATCTGCACGGCCTCGACGAGGACGTCGAGATCGTCTCGTTCGATCCCGCGCGTCCGCACAAGCCCGGCGAGCCGTGGACCGACGCCGACGGCGTTCGGCGGGCGATGTTGACGCCCGCATTCGTCAGCGCGCTCGACATGAGCGCGCTCGACCACATGCGCATGAACGCGGCCGTACAGCCATTCGTCGACACCGCGATCAGCAAGACGGTGAACGTGCCGGCGGACTATCCGTTCGACGCGTTCGAGGACCTCTACTTCGAAGCGTGGAAGGCGGGTCTCAAGGGCATCACGACGTATCGTCCGAACGACGTGCTCGGCGCCGTGCTCGAAGTCGCGTCACCTGCGGCGCCGGCGTCGGCGCACGAGGATCTCGACGTCGCCGATCCCGACCGCCGCATCCGCCTCGACCGCACGATCGAGCCGCCGCTCGCGAGCCTGCGCTGGCCGGGTCGTCCCGAATTGCCGAACGGCAATCCGTGCTGGACGTACGTCGTGCGGCATCCGCTCGGCGACTTCGCGGTGTTCATCGGCCACATCGAGAACGGCCGCGCGTATCCGTTCGAAGTGTGGATCAACGGCGCCGAGCAGCCGCGCGGGCTCGGCGCGATCGCCAAAACGCTGTCGATGGACATGCGCACCGACGATCGCAAGTGGCTCGACATGAAGCTCTCCGCGCTGCAGAAGGCGGTCGGCGACGACGCGTTCGAAATGGCGATGCCGCCCGACGGTCGCAAGGTGCGTGTGCCAAGCCTCGTGTCCGGGTTCGCCAAATTGATCCGCTTCCGCTGCAACGAGCTCGGCGCGTTCGACGGCGAGGGCAGCGACAACACGCCGGTCATCGACGCGCTGATGGGTGTGAAGGAGCCGAAGGCCGGGCCCGACGGCACGCTGTCGTGGACGGTCGACGTGGTGAACCACACGACCGGCGACGACTTCGTGCTGTTCTTGAAGGAACTCATCATGCCGAACGGCCAGCGCCGGCCGTATTCGATGTGGCTGTCGGGCGAATATCCGCGCGTTCTCGACGGACTGTGCAAGGCGCTGTCGCTCGACATGCGCGTGTACGACCCGGCGTGGATCGGCATGAAGCTGCGCAAGCTCCTGAACTACGGCGAGCCGAACGGCGAATTCATGGCGCGCATTCCCGGCTCGAACAAGTCGCAGACGTATGCGTCGACGATCGCCTATCTCGCGCAGCTGATGATCCACCGCTACGCGATGCTCGGCATCCTCACCGAGGAAGGCTATCCGGTCGCAGCCGCGGGCATCCTCGACGTGCCGGAGACCGAGCAGCAGAAGCGCGCGTACAAGACGCTGCCGGGGAAGAAGTGCCCCGAGTGCGGCAACCGGGCGATGATCCGCAAGGACGGTTGCGATTTCTGCACCGATTGCGGATACACGGGGGCGTGCGGGTAAGGCGCTCTCCGGGCGCGGCAATCCCGCATCGTCGCATCGCAGCGGCGCTCGTCGTTGCCGCTGCAGCCGCTATGGCTGCGAACGATCTCGCATTATCGGCTGCAGGATGCTCACGCGGTTACCTTCCGGATCGGTGAACGAGACGTACTGACCGACGCCGGGGATCTCCATCGGCTCGCCGAGCACTTTTCCGCCGGCGCCGCTCACCTTCTTCATCGCGTCGCGGATGTCCTGCACCGCGATGACGACCGAAGGATATTGCGCGGGCCAATCGGCTTTCCTCGGAAAGAACCCGCCGTTGATCGCTCCCGGCTTCTTCGGGCCGCTCTCGCCGGTTTCCGTCGTCGTCGCGACGACGTAATTGCCCATGTCTTCGCCGAACATCTGCATCTGCCAGCCGAACGCCGACTCGTAGAATTTCGCCATGCGCGTGCGATCGTCGTAGGGCATTTCGAAATGAACGACAGGATCCATCGCTGCGGCCTCACAAGGGGAATCGGCATGTTGCCGACCGTTCTTCGATCCGAACGGCCGCACCAAGGTTCTCGGCGTGCACCGCCTGGCGTCGCCGGCGCCGGGGTAGGGCGTCAGCCGAGGACGATGCGGAACCGCTTTCGAGCGGCCGTTCGATAGACGGAAAAATCGCGCTGATCGATCGTCGCGATGACCGTGACCCCGGTGCTTTCCGCCAGCGCGATCAGCGTCGCATCGGCATAGTCGCAAGGCAGGCGCGCGTAACGAGCCATGACGACGTCGAGTGCCGCGTAATCGGCAACCGGCTCGATCCGAAGCAATCCCGCCGCTCGCGCGCGTTCGCACCACAGCAACGCCGCGCGCTGATGCGGCCGGCTCGCAGCGAGGACGTACTCGGTCTCGGTGATGACCGCCTCCGTCGTAAGCAGCAGGCCGCGATAGCCGCCGAACCAGGCGGCGGCCGCCGCGTGATGACGGTCGGCGCGATTGACGAGCGCGACGATGGCGCCGGTGTCAACGAGAGCGCGAGGCACGAAAGGCGCGCTGCGCGAGCGCGCGAACGTCGTCGGACTGCAACCCGGGAACACCCTGCGCGGGTATCAAATCCATGGCGAGCGTATAGGCGTCGACGGGACCCGCCTGCTCGTTCAAGTAGCGATTGAGCGCCCGAACGACGACGTCGGATTTCGTGACACCCTGTTTCGCGCAGTAGTCGGCGAGCTTCTGCTCTACACGAAGCGGAAGACGCGCATTGATCACGGAGCTCATGCGACGCATCGTAACACATATTGCGATAAATGTATTACGCGCCGGTCGAACGGAACAAACGACGAACGAGGATCAAACCCTCGTTCCCCCATGGTTCAAACCCTCGTTCCGATGGAATAAGCTTCGCCACGCTTCTGTTTCCGGACAACACGCGCCGGATCGCCATGGGAGGATTCCCGCCGCGCATGCGGGAATAGCGCGCGTCACTCGTTCCCGGCTCGCGCCGGACCTCAGGAAGGAGGCGCTCTCATGGTTACGTCACGTTGCACCGCGTTCGCGGCGACGCGGCTCGCGGCATTCGCCTGCGCGCTCGCGCTCAGCACGCCGATCCTCGCCGATCAAGGCAACCCGGGCAATTCGGGCAATCGCGGCAACTCCGGAAATTCCGATCATTCCGGCGCCTACGCGGTCAGCCCGCTTGTTTCGAACATGCCCGGCGCGGCGCCGAACCTGGACACGAACCTCGTGAACGGATGGGGCATCGTCGCGGGCCCGACGACGCCGTTCTGGGTGTCGGACAACGGCAGCGGCCACGCGACGGTGTACGACGGCACCGGCGCGCTGCGGCTCACCGTCATCGTGCCGGCGGTCAGCGGAAGCGGTCCCGGCGTGCCGACCGGCGTCGTGTTCAATCTCGGCGCGAGCCCGACGTCCACGGACTTTCTCGTCGCCGGCACCGGCACGGCGGCGCGGTTCATGTGGTCGACCGAGGACGGCGGCATCGCCGCGTGGGCGGGCGGAACGACGGCGACGATCAAATTCGTCGCGTCCGACGGCGCGGTATACAAGGGACTTGCGCTCGCCGGCGACGGCAATGCGCACTTTCGCATCTACGCGGCCGATTTTCACAACGGCAAGATCGACGTCGTCGACTCCACCTTCACGAAAACGTCGGTCGCGGGCGGCTTCGTCGATCCGAAGATCCCGGCCACGTTTCATCCGTTCAACGTGATGAACATCCAGAACAACCTCTACGTCACCTACGCCCTGTGCTGCGAGGCGAACAGCGACGACGAGGTGCACGGTCCCGGGCTCGGCTACGTCGACGTCTTCGACACCGACGGCAATCTGATCCGCCGCGTCGCGACGCGCGGCAAGCTGAACGCACCCTGGGGCGTCGCGCTCGCGCCCGCGGGTTTCGGCACGTTCAGTCATCACCTGCTCGTCGGCAATTTCGGCGACGGAACGATCAGTGCCTACGACCCGGACGACTTCTCGTTCTCCGGGCAGCTGCGGACTGCGAACGGGCGGCCCGTCATGATCGACGGCCTGTGGGGAATCGCGTTCGGCAACGGCTTCCAGCAGCAGCCGGCGACGACGCTGTTCTTCGCCGCGGGGCCGAACGACGAAAACGACGGTCTCTACGGCAGGATCGACGCGTTGCCGGGCGGCGACGACGAGGACGACAACGACGATTCGGACGATTGAGCCCGCGCACGTCGACGACGATGTCCTACGGACGTTTCATCGACAGCCCGATCCCACGAACGTCGCCCGCCGCGGAAAATCGTAGATCCGCTGCAACGGCCGCCAATTCAGGCGGACGATCGAAGCGGCTCTATAGAGGAGACAGACGATGAACGCATTCAGAACCAAGCTGCTTGCCGGACTGTTCGTTCCGGCGCTCGCACTGGCCTGCGGCGCGGCATCGGCGGCCGGCGACACCAGCAAGATCACGGGCCAGGCCGCGACCAACGGAAGTACCAACACGAACAACAAGAGCACCACGATGACCGGCAACGGCATGAGCTCGAGCAGGAGCTCGACAGCGAGCGGCACGTTTGCGCGACTCGACACCAATCACGATGGCAAGTTGAGCGCTGCCGAAGCCGCGGCCGATTCGAAGGTGCAAGGAATGTGGAAGAAGCTCGACGCCAACAATGACGGAACAGTGAGCCAGGCGGAATTCGCCGCTCATCAGGCCGAATTGAAATAGTCTCGTCGTCGTTCCGTAACGCGATCGGGGCGCCAGGTGGCGCCCCGATTGTTCATCCAGACGGCGCAAGAGCAACGGGTGTGCCGCTGCTTGCCGATACCCGCAGCCTCGTACCAATGGATTTCCGCACGCTCGAATTCTCCGTTCGGCAACCGGATCTTCGCAAAACCCTTGCATTTTCGCCAGCGGCCTGGCCCATAGCGTTTTCGCAGTCGGCGCAAATTGCGGATGCCGGGACCAACGGCGATGCTTTCCACTCCTGCGATTTCGCCCATGATCTCGAAGTCCACATGTGTGCCGCTGCTGCCCACCACGCCATTCATCCTGTTGGCGGCGTTCTGCTTCGCGCGCGGCAGCGAGCGCTGGATGCTCGAGCACGCGCGCTTCGGCCCGATCGTGCGCGACTGGCGCGCGCGCCGCGCGGTGCCGCTGCGCGCCAAGCAGTTCGCCACCGTAATGATGGCGCTGGGCTGCCTATGGTCGGCATTCTCGCTGCCGGCACGCGTGGCATGGGTGCCCGCGCTCGTGTGTACCGTGACGGCGGTGTGGTTGTGGCGGCTCCCGACGCGAAGGGAGTGAGGCTGTTTGCGCGGTCGCCGAGAGCGCGCGGTAGAAATAACCCTTCTGGAGCCGAGCGCCTGGACACGAATCACCGCCGATGAAGTCGGAATCGGGTCGCGCTTAGCTATCATTTCGCCCATGCAGCGCTCTATCGGAGGCGCCAGGGACGACCTGCGAAGCATTGCGCACCGCGTCATGCTCGAGCGCGGACTGGAGCCCGACTTTTCGGCGGCAGCGAAGCGTGAGACGGAGCGCATCACGCGCGCTGCTGCCGATCCCACCGTGCGCGACATGCGCGACCTCCTCTGGGCGTCGATCGACAACGACGACTCGCGCGACCTCGACCAGCTCACGGTATCGGTTCCCGACGGCAACGGCGCGACGCGCATCCTGGTCGCGGTCGCCGACGTCGACGCGCTGATCGTCGCGCGTTCCGCGATCGACGAGCACGCGCAGACGAACACGACGTCGGTGTACACGGCGGCGGAGGTGTTCCCGATGCTGCCGGAAAAGTTCTCGACGGACCTGACCTCGCTCAATCAGGATCAGGACCGGCTCGCG
>DASTIY010000148.1:0-9310 GCA_035717085.1 Casimicrobiaceae bacterium
ACCTCGGCGCCGAACCCTTCGGCGCGCGTGCGGCAATACATGTCGTTCAAATCGCCGTATTCGGCGGCGCGATGGCCGTAACGCACGCCGTCGAAACGCGACAGGTTCGACGACGCTTCCGCGGGCGCGATGACGTAATACACCGGTACGCAATACGACAGGCGCGGCAGGTCGATGTCGACCGTCGTCGCGCCGAGCGCCCGTAGCGCCCCGAGCGCCTCGTCGACCGCGCGCACCACGTCGGTCTCGAGCGCATCGTCGACGAACTGCCGCGGCACGCCGATGCGCACGCCGGCGAGTGGCATCGCGTCGGCATGGCGCGCGAGCAGCCGTGCGTAATCCTCCGCCGGCCGCGCGACCGACGTCGAGTCGCGCTCGTCGTGACCCGCCATCGCGGTGAGGAGAAGCGCGCAGTCTTCGGCCGTTGGCGCAAACGGACCCGGCGTATCGAGGCTCGACGCGAACGCAACGAGGCCGTAGCGCGAACACACGCCGTACGTTGGCTTGAGGCCGCACACGCCGGTCAATGCTGCGGGTTGGCGAATCGAGCCGCCGGTGTCGGTGCCCGTCGTGGCGGGCAGCAAGCCCGCGGCGACGGCCGCCGCGGAGCCGCCCGAGCTGCCGCCCGGCACGCATTCGGCGCTCCACGGATTGCGTACCGGGCCGAAATACGACGTCTCGGAGGACGAGCCCATCGCGAACTCGTCCATGTTCGTCTTACCGACGAGCACCGTGCCCGCGTCCCGCAAGCGCGACACGACGTGCGCGTCGTACGGGGCGACGAACTGCGCGAGCATCCGCGACGCGCACGTCGTGCGCAGCCCCTCGGTCATCAGCACGTCCTTGTGCGCGATCGGGATGCCGGTCAGCAACGGCGCGTCACCGCGCGCAAGGCGTGCATCGGCCGCGCGCGCCTGCGCCAGCGCCCCTTCTTCATCGACGCTGATGAATGCGTTGATCGTCGGCTGCGAGGAGGCGATGCGCGACAACGTGTCGGTGACGAGCTCGACGCAGGAGAACTCGCGCGTGCGCAACGCCTGCGCGAGGCGCGTGATCGAAAGCCCGGCGAGCGGCGCACCCTCCATACTATTCGACGACGCGCGGCACGATGTAGAGGCCATCGGCCACTTCGGGTGCCTGCGCCTGGAATCGCGCGCGGCAATCCTCGGCGGTCACGACGTCGTCGCGAAACGGCAGCGACACGTCCTGTGCGTGCGCCATCGGCACCACGCCGGTGGTGTCGATCGCTTGCAGCGTGTCGATCAACCCGAAGATCGCGTCGAGCTTTTGGCGCACGTCGGCCGTATCCGCGGGATCGAGATGGATGCGGGCGAGGCGCGCGAGGCGCGCGATGTCGTCGGGCGAGAAGCTCATGATCGAGAGGGCGCAGCGAGCACGCCGCGCGCGGCCCAGGCGTTTCGCGCGCGAAAACCGCGGCGAATCAGTGCGGAGACAACAGAAGCTTAGGTTATCATATCGCCCATTTTTGAGCCGCCTTCCGGCCCCTCCGTCTTCCCGCGCAGTTCGCGCGAGCGCCTTCCCCACGTCCCCTTCATGTTCGAGTCCTTCAAAGGCTACTTTTCCAGCGACCTCGCCATCGATCTCGGCACCGCGAACACGCTGATCTACGTCCGCGGCAAGGGCATCGTCCTCGACGAGCCTTCGGTGGTCGCGATCCGGCAGGAAGGCGGCCCGAACGGCAAGAAGGTGATCCAGGAGGTGGGCCTCGCGGCGAAGCAGATGCTCGGCCGCACGCCCGGCAACATCACCGCGATTCGTCCGATGAAGGACGGCGTGATCGCCGACTTCACCGTGACCGAGCAGATGCTGAAGCAGTTCATCAAGAAGGTGCTCGATTCGCGATTGTTCTCGCCTTCGCCACGCATCATCATCTGCGTGCCGTGCGGCTCGACGCAGGTCGAGCGCCGCGCGATTCGCGAGTCGGCGCTCGGCGCCGGTGCATCGAAGGTGTTCCTGATCGAGGAACCGATGGCCGCCGCGATCGGCGCCGATCTCCCCGTCGGCGACGCAACCGGCTCGATGGTCGTCGACATCGGCGGCGGCACCACCGAAGTCGGCGTGATCTCGCTCGGCGGCATGGTCTATGCGGGGTCGGTGCGCGTGGGCGGCGACAAGTTCGACGAAGCGGTCGTCAATTACATCCGCCGCAATTACGGCATGCTGATCGGCGAGACCACGGCGGAAATCATCAAGAAGACGATCGGTTCCGCGTTTCCTGGCTCCGAAGTCAAGGAAATGGAAGTGAAGGGGCGTAACCTCGCAGAAGGCATTCCGCGGAGCTTCACGATTTCCTCGAACGAGATTCTCGAGGCGCTGACCGATCCGCTGAACAGCATCGTGTCGTCGGTGAAGAGCGCGCTCGAGCGCACGCCCCCCGAGCTCGGCGCCGACATCGCCGAGCGCGGCATGGTGCTGACCGGCGGCGGTGCACTGCTGCGCGATATCGACAGGCTGCTGATGGAAGAGACGGGATTGCCCGTCGTAGTGGCCGAGGATCCGCTGACCTGTGTCGTGCGCGGCTGCGGCAAGGCGCTCGAGAACATGGAAAAGCTCGCCACCATATTCACCACGGACTAGCGCCCTGATCGCGCCCCGCGTCGGCCTTCCGCGGCGCGCAGCGTCCACCTAGCGAAGTCGATGCCAGCCGACTTCTTCCACCGCGGCCCGACCCCCCTCACGCGGCTTGCGATCTTCGGCCTGCTGTCGCTCGCGCTGCTCTTCGCCGACACGCGCTACCGCTACCTCGAGAACGTCCGCCAGGCGGTCGCGATCGCGCTCTATCCTGCCGCGCGTGCGCTCGAGATGCCCGGCTTGGCTTTTGCATGGGTCGCCGATTACTTCGGTTCCAAGCGACACCTCGCGGACGAGAATGCAGCGCTGCGACAGGAACTCGTCGCGCGCGCGCCCGCCACGATGGGTTACGCGCGGGTCGAGGAGGAGAATGCGCGGTTGCGCGCGCTCCTCGACGTGCGCACGCGCGATGCCGCCACGGCGATCGCCGTGCAGGTCCTCTACGCCGGCCGCGATCCGTTCGCGCAGAAGGTCTTCATCGACAAGGGGACGAGCGCGGGCGTGCGGGCGGGGGCGGGGGTGATCGACGAGAACGGCGTCGTCGGGCAGGTGACGCGCGTCTATCCGTACATGTCCGAGGTGACGCTCATCACCGACCGCGACCAGGCGGTGCCCGTGCAGGTCGAGCGCAACGGTGCCCGCAGCGTGCTGTTCGGCAACGGCACCGGACGCTCGCCCGAATTGCGCTTCACCTCGCCGACTGCCGACCTGCGCGTCGGCGATCGGCTGCTCACCTCCGGTCTCGACGGCGCGTATCCGCCGGGACTCGCCGTCGCCGAGATCATCGACGTCGTGCGCGACACCGGTCAGATGTTCGCACGCGTCGTCTGCAAGCCGCTCGCCGGCATCGATCACAGCCGCTTCCTGCTCGTGCTCGAGCCGTCGGCGCAATTGCCCGCGCGTCCCGAGGAAGCCGCGGAGCCCGACGTGGCGAAGAAGCCCGGGCGCGCCAAGCTGCGCCGAGCGCCGTAGCGTGCGCGTGCTTCCGCACATGGGCACGTTCGTCCCGGCCTCGCCGCAGGAGATCCTGCGCCCGGCGAAGTTCTGGTTCGTGCTGCTGTCGATCGCCGCCGGACTCGCGCTCAATCTCGTGCCGCTGCCGCCCGAGCTGATGACGTACCGGCCCGACTTCCTCGCGCTGGTGCTGCTGTACTGGTGCATCCAGGAGCCGCGCTTCGTCGGCGTCGGCACCGCCTGGCTCGTCGGGCTCGTGATGGACGTCGGCGATGCGACGGTCTTCGGCCAGCACGCGCTCGCCTACGCGGTCCTCGCCTACGGCGCCGAATACTTCCGCCGGCGCGTGCTGCGCTTCCCGTTGTGGCAGCAAGCGGTGCAGGTCGCGCTGCTGCTCGCGCTCTGCTCGCTCATCGTGCTGCTCGTGCGCTTCGTCGGCGGCGCGTCGCTGCCGAAATGGACGTACCTCGCGCCGGCGCTCGTCGGCGCGTGCCTGTGGCCGCTCGTCTCGGTGCTCCTGCAGTCGCCGCAACGACCGTCGCGCTCGCGTCACCGCGACGGATTCTGACGAAATACCCGATGCGCGCGCTGCGCCCCTCGTCGCTTCCGCGCGCGTAGCCATAGCGCCATGGCCGGTCGTCTGATCTTCACGTCGCGCCACCGTCGCTTCGACAACGGCTACCAGCCATCCGAGCTGCGCAACCCCGAGCGCGACCTGTTCCTGTTCCGGCGCCGACTGTCGCTCGTCGGCGTGCTGGTGTTCTTCGCGTTCTGCGGGCTCTTCGCGCGCTTCTTCTACCTGCAGGTCGTCCAGCACGCGCATTTCGAGACGCTCGCCGAGACGAACCGCATCGCGATCGTGCCGATCGTGCCGAACCGCGGCGTCATCACCGACCGCAACGGCATCGTGCTCGCGCAAAGCTACTCCGCCTACACGCTCGAGATCACGCCGTCGCGCGTCGGCAACCTCGACCAGACGATCGACAGGCTCACCGAGGTCGTCGACATCGAGCCGCGCGACCGCAAGCGGTTTCGCAAGCTTCTCGACGAATCGAAGAACTTCGAGAGCCTGCCGATCCGCACCAAGCTCACCGACGAGGAGGTCGCGCGCTTCGCCGTCAATCGCTACCGCTTCCCGGGCGTCGACATCAAGGCGCGACTGTTCCGGCAGTACCCGTTCGGGGAGATCGCATCGCACGTCGTCGGTTACATCGGCCGCATCAACGACAAGGACAACGAGCGCATCGCGGAATGGGACGAGACGGCCAACTACAAAGGCTCCGACTACATCGGCAAGGTTGGCGTCGAGCTCTCGTACGAGCGCGACCTGCACGGCACGACGGGCGTGGAGGAGGTCGAAGTCGATTCCGGCGGCCGCGCGGTCCGCACGCTGAAGCGCACGCCGCCGATCGCCGGCAACAATCTGCGGCTTTCGCTCGACATCAAGCTGCAGCAGGTCGCGGAGACCGCCTTCGGCGACCGCCGCGGCGCCCTCGTCGCGATCGATCCGACGTCGGGCGACGTGCTCGCCTTCGTGTCGAAGCCGGGCTTCGACCCGAACCTGTTCGTCGACGGCATCGATCCGGCGAACTGGCAGGAGCTCAACGAATCGCCGGACAAGCCGCTTTTGAACCGGCCGCTGCGCGGCGCGTATCCGCCGGGCTCGACGATCAAGCCGTTCCTGGCACTCGCCGCGCTTTCGTATGGCAAGCGCACGCCGAACCAGACGATCTACGATCCGGGCTTCTTCCAGATTCCGGGACAGGCGCACCGCTTCCGCGATGACAAGCCCGGCGGGCACGGCACCGTCGACATGTACAAGTCGATCGTGCAGTCGTGCGACACGTACTACTACATGCTCGCGAACGACTCCGACATCGACGACACGGCGCGCTTCCTCGGCATGCTGGGGTTCGGCGCGAAGACCGGCATCGACATCGAAGGCGAGTTGACCGGCGTGCTGCCGTCGCGCGCGTGGAAGCGGCAGCGCTTCGCCGGCAAGAACTACCGCGACGAGCATCGCAAGTGGTACCTGGGCGACTCGATCTCGGCAGGCATCGGCCAGGGCTACAACGCGTTCACGCCGATGCAGCTGGCGCACGCGATCGCCATGATCGCGAACGACGGCGTCGGCTTCACCCCGCACCTCGTGAAGTCGGTCACCAACGTGAAGACCGGCGAGGTGCGCGAGATTGCCGCGCAGCCCGCGTCGCGCCTCGAGGTCAAGCCCGAGTACCTCGCGGTCATCAAGCACGCGCTCGTCGGCGTCAACAAGGAAGGGACGAGCGCGGCCGCGTTCAAGGACGCGAAATACGTGAGCGCCGGCAAGACCGGCACCGCGCAGGTGTTCTCGCTCAAGGGCGAGAAATACTCGGAGCACAAGGTCGACGAGCGGCTGCGCGACCACGCGTGGTTCGAAGCGTACGCACCGGCCGATCACCCGAGGATCGCGGTCGCGGTGCTCGTCGAGAACGGCGGCTTCGGCGCCGCGGCGGCGGCGCCGATCGCGCGCAAGGTGTTCGACTACTGGCTGCTCGGCGAGGCCGAGCCCGGCGCGGCGAAGGAAATGCCCGGCGCCGGTGACGACGAGGGCGATTGAGTTGAACGTCGGTGCATTGCTCGGTCGCATCTGGGAAGTGCTCGCGCGGCGCATCGACCCGATGCTTTTCGCCGCGGCGATCGCGATCGTCGGCGTGGGCCTCGTCACGCTCTTCTCGGCCGCCGACCAGAGCATGGCGCGCGAGACGAGCCAGCTGATGAGCCTGTCGTTCGCGATCGTGCTGATGTGGACGTTCGCGAACATCGCGCCGCAGACGCTCGCGCGCGTCGCGGTGCCGCTCTACATCGTCGCGGTCGCGATGCTGGTGGGCGTCGCGATGTTCGGCATCGTCGTCAACGGCTCGCGGCGCTGGCTGAACCTCGGCGTGGCGCGGTTCCAGCCGTCCGAGCTCATGAAGATCGCGCTGCCGCTGATGCTCGCCTGGTACTTCCAGAAGTTCGAGGGCCGGGTGCGCTTCCACGACTTCGTGTTCGCCGCGATCCTGATCGTCGTGCCCGTTTACCTCATCAAGCGCCAGCCCGATCTCGGAACGTCGCTGCTGATCGCCGCGTCCGGCTTCTACGTGCTGTTCCTCGCCGGATTGTCGTGGAAGATCATCGTCGGCCTCTTCGCCCTCGGGGCGGCGGTCGGCCCGATGGTGTGGACGCACCTGCACGACTACCAGCGCGAGCGCATCCTCACCTTCCTCGATCCGTCGCGCGATCCGCTCGGCGCGGGCTACCACTCGACGCAGGCGTCGATCGCGCTCGGCTCGGGCGGCATCGTCGGCAAGGGCTGGCTCAACGGCACGCAGACGCACCTCGACTTTCTGCCCGAGCGGCACACCGACTTCATCTTCGCCGTGTTCGGCGAGGAATTCGGCCTGATCGGTGCTGCGGTGCTGCTGGTGCTCTACCTCCTCTTGATCACGCGCGCGATGGTGATCACCGCCAATGCGTCGACGCTCTTTGCGCGGCTCCTCTCGGGCGCGATCACGCTGATGTTCTTCACCTACGCGTTCGTCAACATGGCGATGGTGAGCGGCCTGCTGCCCGTCGTCGGCGTGCCGCTGCCGCTCGTGTCGTATGGCGGCACGGCGCTGATCTCGCTCTTCATCGGCCTGGGGATCCTGATGAGCGTGCAGGCGCACCGCAAGCTCGTCATCACCTAGTTCCTCAGCCCGGCGTCAGACACGTGTCTGACGCCGGCCTCGCAGCACCGACACACGATTCACCGGGCTACCGCAGCCAGGCCTCGAAGGCCTGTCCACCCTCGCTGCGATCGTCGAAGAACGCGAGCTCGCAGCCGATCCGGCGCGCGAACGTCGCCATGCTCTTTCGCGAGAAGTACTGGATGTGCGCCGGCACGTGGTTGTACGAATACGTGCGCCACAGCGATGCGTCGCTCACGCCGCGCCGCCAACCGAGCGGCCGGTGCGGCGCGGTGACGAGGATCGTGCCGCCGGGCGCGAGCAGCGCCTTGCATCTTCGCAATGCGCCGATCGGCTCGGGCAGATGCTCGATCACGTGCGTGAGCGAGACGACGTCGTAGGGGCCGCGCGCATCGAGGCGTGGATCGGCCAAGTCGCCGCGAACGTAGCTGTCGACCCACGGGCAGTGCTCGGCGGCTTCGCCCGAGATATCCTGCGCGGTCGTCGCGCTCGACGCGTTGAGCGATTTCGCGGCGCGCGCCATCCATGCGAGGCCGGCGCCGATCTCGAGCGTCGCGATGCGTGATGCGTGCGTCTTCCCGGCGCTCGCCAGCATCCGCGTGAGACAGCTCGTCATGTACTCGAGGATTGCGGCGACACGCTGCGGATCGGTGTAGAGATCGTCGGTGAACTGCGACGACGCGAGGTAGATGCGGTCGAGATCGTCGCCGGACGGCGTCGGCGACAGGTAGACGAGCTCGCAGCTTTCGCATTCGACGAGGTCGTACGCCTTGCGGTCGAACGTGATCTCGCCGGTCGTGTCGAGGCTGCCCATCGCGCGCAAGTGCCGCGCGTCCCTGCAGACCGGACAGGCGCGTGCCGATGCCGCGGCCGATCCGCGCGCGCGCCACCTAGCGAGCAAAGAGCCTCCGCGCGTGAAAGCGCATCTGATGCAGCGCCATGACGAGCTTCCACGAGCGCGAGGACACGACCGCGTGATAGCGGCTGCGATCGCCGGCGTCGAGCGCGAGCAGGTCCCGGAATCGCTGCTCCTTCTCGATCAGCAGCCGCTGATACATCTCGAGCAGCCCGTCGCGGCTCGCGATCAATGCCTGCAACGCGGCGGCGTCGCGCTCGTCGAGCGTGTGCCCGGCGCGAAAGTGCTCCGGCAGCGGCTGCGGCACGTAGAACGTGGTGTGCGGCGCGACGACTTCCTCGACCGGGCGATCCTTCGTATAGAGATAGATCGAGAACGACTTCCGCGACAAGTTCGCCTTGTCGGGCGGGAGCACGATGCGCCGGAAGCCGTGCCACGAGTACTCGTTGGTCTCGAACACCAGCGCGCGATTGAAAAGCGGCAGGAAGCTTCTGACCTCGTCGATCTCGGGCCGCCGCGGATTCGAATGCAGCTCGATCGCGCCGCCCCACGCCTCCTCCCATTCCTTGTTGAGGTAGATGAGAAGGTTCACGCGTCGATGCAGCATCCGGCGCTCGTCGATGTTGAAATCGACGTGCACGTCGAGCCCCTGCCCGGCCATGTTCTCGTGCGTGCCGCCGCCGAACAGCGTCGGATCCGCGATCAGGTCGGGGATTCCGGTGAGCCGCGACATCGCGTCGAGGAAGGGCGCCGACTCGATGTAATCGTGAAACGAGCGGTAGAACGCACCCAAGTCCTTCACCCGCTCGACGACCGCCTTGCGACCCACGCCGCCATGCTCGTCGCGCGCGTAGCGCTCGTCGAATGGCGGAAAGTCGCGCAACAGCGCTTCGCATGCGGACGGCTCGAGGAACCCTTCGACGACGACATGGCGAAACGGTTTCGCATCCTGGAACGATGCGCGCAGCGTGTCGAGCGACGCGAGCGTCGCGGCGCTGATCATCGCCGCACCGACTTTCGTGCGAAGCGCGCGATCAACGAGCTCGGGCAGGTCGGCCGCAAGGCCGTCGTCGAGCGCGTGAGCGGCGTCAGCGCGTTCTATCGCCGCTTCTACGACTACATCAATTCGCCGCCGTTCCTGAAGGCGATGAGCGAGCTGACCGGGATCCCGGACCTCATCGCCGACGACACGCTGTTC
>DASTIY010000149.1:0-4193 GCA_035717085.1 Casimicrobiaceae bacterium
GGTGGAGACGGCGAGCTTCGTCGGCTGCGGCGTACCAATCCTTTCGGCCGGATCCTCGACAGCGGCAAACGCGACCTTCGGCATGCCGCCGCGGACGTTGCCGAACATCGTCGCGAACGCGACGTCGGCGGCGTCGCGACCGGTGCCGATGCGGATGAGTCCGGTCAGCGGCGTGATGCCGGTCGGGTCGAAGAGCCACCAGCGATCGCCGATGTACGCCTCGACGTAGGAATGGAAATCGGGCGGACCGAGGCCCGCGGGCGCGCCGTAATCGACGCCGGTCACGAAACGCGCCGGGTAGTTGAGCGCGCGAAGCATCGCGATCGCCACGTGCACGAAGTCCCGGCAGACGCCGACGCCCTGTTCGAGCGTTTCCAGCGCCGACGTTTCGACCGTCGACGTGCCGACGCGAAATTCGACCTGTCCATGCACGTAGCGGCATACGGCCTCCGCCTGTGCGAAGCCCGCCGCCATGTCGCCGAACTCTCGCCAGGCGAGCGCCTGCACCTGATCGACCTGGCAATAGCGGCTCGCGAGCAGGTACGGAAGCACCTTCGCGGGCAACGCGTCGACCGGTCCGGCAACGACCTCGTCGGGCCGTGCCAGGTGCTGCGTCACCTCGACGGTGCCGTCGTAGCGAACGTCCAGCGCGCCGGGTGCCGCGACGAGCCGCAACAATCGGTTGCCCGATGCCGGCTCGGTTTCGACGCGCCAATCGACCGCCGGCTCGACGGCCACGCGCTCGTCGAGGACATGCTGCTGCGGCGTCTTCGCCGCGTGCACGTTCAACGCGAAAGCCGTCGGCGCGAAGACGTCGTAATGCAGGCCGATCGAATATTCGAGTCGAAGCCGGCTCGTCGGGCGATCGCCGGCGTCGACTGGCATGAACCGCGACGCGCCGGTCAGCCCGCCGGAAGATCGAAATACGGGTTGAAGCCGTGCGGCATCGGCGCGCAATCCTCGGCGCTCACGGCGGGATCGAAATCGATCAACGCGATCGGCCGCATGACCTCGGCGTCGACGAGAACCTTGCAGCCCGGGGTGAGGTCGAGGCCCGCCGCGGCGTACTGCGTCGCCATCGCCGGGTCGGGATCGACGATGTAGAACGTGCGCCGTCGCTTCCTCGTATCGACGGTGACGACGATCGAATGCAACGCACCCATCGGTGCGCATGCCTGGCGCGCGCGCGCCTTGTCGAGCGGCGGAGGCGTGCGTCCGGCGCCGGGCACGACGTCGTCGTCGACGATCGACTTCGCACGTTCGCGGCTGGTGCGCGCGAGGGGACGGTCGAGCGGAGGCATCGATTTCGATGCGCGAAGCGACGCGCGCGCGGCGGCGCGCAGTTGAACTTTGTCCATGCGCAACCCGTGATGAGGGACCCGATGCATCGAGCAGTCACCATGCCAGCACGACGCGCGTGCAGGGTGTTGCGAATCAACGACAAAGCGGCGCCGGTCGACGTGCGTTCCCGGCACGAATTACCTGTGTGGGTAAAGTTTGCTCCGAGTCACGCCTCGACGTCGAGGCCGAGCTGCACGAGTTCGGCCGCGCGCAACAGCGCACGCGCCTTGTTGAGCGTCTCCTGCCACTCCGCCGCAGGCACCGAATCGTGCACGATGCCCGCACCGACCTGCACGTACAGCATGCCGTCGCGTACCACGCCAGTGCGGATCGCGATCGCGAGATCCATGTCGTCCTGGAAGCTCACGTAGCCGACGGCACCGGCATACAGGCGGCGGCCGATCGGCTCGAGCTCGTCGATGATTTCCATCGCTCGCACTTTCGGTGCGCCGCTCACCGTGCCGGCGGGGAAGCTCGCGGCGAGCACGTCGAAGCTCGTCGTGCCCGCGGGCAGCTGACCCTCGACGTTCGAGACGATGTGCATGACATGCGAGTACCGTTCGATCGCCATCTGCTCGGTGACGCGCACGCTGCCGACGGCGGCGACGTGACCGACGTCGTTGCGGCCGAGGTCGAGCAGCATCACGTGCTCGGCGATCTCCTTCGGGTCGCTCGAAAGCTCCGAGGCGAGCTGCTCGTCGGCCTCGCGCGTCGCGCCACGCGGTCGCGTGCCGGCGATCGGCCGCAACGTCACGGTATCGCCTTCCTTGCGCACGAGAATCTCGGGCGACGCGCCGACGACGTGGAAATCGCCGAAGTCGTAATAGAACATGTACGGCGAAGGATTGAGCGAGCGCAGCGCGCGATAGAGCGACAGCGGCGATGCCGCGAACGGCAGCTCCATCCGCTGCGACAGCACGACCTGCATGATATCGCCGGCGGCGATGTAATCCTTCGCGCGCCGGACCGCCGCCTCGAACGCTTCGGCACCGGTCTGGCTTCGTGCCGGTGTGACCGCAGTCGCTGTCTGGAACGGAATCGTGACGGGAGCGCGCAACGCGCGGCGCAGCTGCGTCAGCCGCTCCTGCGCCCTTGCATACGCGCCGGTTTCGCCCGGATCGGCGTAGACGATCAGGTAGATCTTGCCGGCGAGGTTGTCGATGACCGCGAGCTCGTCGGTCAGGAGCAGCAGGATGTCGGGAAGGTCGTCGAGCGCGTCGCCGCGGGCGGACCGATGCCCGGCGAGCCGCGGCTCGATGTGGCGCACCGTTTCGTATCCGAAGTAGCCGGCGAGGCCACCGCAGAAGCGCGGCAAGCCCGGCTGCGGTGCCGCGCGAAAGCGGCCGAGGAATTCGCGCAGGAACGCGAGCGGATCCCCGTCGTGCCGCTCGATGACGCCGCTCGCATCCTCGACTTCGACGTGCGGCCCCGTGCAACGGATGCGCAGCCGTGCCGGCAACCCGATGAACGAGTAGCGGCCGAAGCGCTCGCCGCCGACGACCGACTCGAGCAGGAACGTGTAGCGCTGGTGCGCAAGCTTGAGATACAGCGAAAGCGGCGTGTCGAGATCGGCGAACGACTCGAGGACAAGCGGGATCCGGTTGTAGCCCTGCTCGGCGAGCGCGCGAAATTCCGCTTCCGTGATCATTCGAGCGCGTCCGCCGCGAGCGCAGCGCGCATCGCACGAATCGTCGCGGCGTAATCGGGCTTGCCGAAGATCGCACTGCCCGCGACGAACGTGTCGGCGCCCGCGCGCGCGACCTTCGCGATGTTGTCGACCTTGATGCCGCCGTCGACTTCGAGCAGGATCTCGCGCCCGGTGCGCTCGATCGCACTGTCGACGAGCCGCCGCGCGGCCTTCAGCTTGTCGAGCGCGTGCGGGATGAACGACTGGCCGCCGAAACCGGGGTTCACCGACATGACGAGCACGAGGTCGAGCTTGTCGAGCGTGTGCATGAGCCAGTCGAGCGGGGTCGCGGGATTGAAGACGAGCCCCGCCTTGCATCCGCTGTCGTGGATCAGGTCGATCGTGCGATCGACGTGCTCCGACGCTTCCGGGTGGAAGCTCATGATCGCAGCGCCCGCCGCGGCGAACTCGGGCACGAGGCGATCGACCGGCTTCACCATCAAGTGAACGTCGATCGGCACGCTCGCGAACGGCTTGATCGCCGCGCACACGAGCGGTCCCACCGTCAGGTTCGGCACGTAATGGTTGTCCATCACGTCGAGGTGCACGAAGTCCGCGCCCGCGTCGACGACCGCGCGCACTTCCTCGCCGAGGCGTGCGAAATCGGCCGATAGCAGCGAGGGCGCGATGCGAGGATTGCGCGTCATCGAGGGACTATAATTCGGCGGACGGATCGACGCAGTGGGAATCGGGCAGTCGTACAAAATGACGGAGCGCAAGCGTTACGAATTCACCATCGCGCCGAAGGTGACCTTTCTCGCCGACCAGTCCGATCCGGACAAGAACCACTTCGTCTTCGCGTACACGATCACCGTCACGAACACCGGCGAGGTCACCGCGCAACTCGTGAGCCGGCATTGGATCATCACCGATGCCGAGCATCGCGTCCAGGAAGTGAAGGGGCAGGGCGTCGTCGGCAAGCAGCCGGTGCTGCGCCCCGGCGAAAGCTTCGAGTACACGAGCGGCACGAGCCTGCCCACGGCGGTGGGCACGATGCGCGGCTCGTATCACATGGTCGCCGAGGACGGGCTCGCATTCGACGTGCCGATCCCGCCGTTCACGCTGTCGATTCCGCGCACGCTGCATTGATGCACGGCGTTCGCGCGCGGGCTCGCCGACGCCGCGCGTCACTCGTCCTCGGCGCGATCGCGCCGGCGCTTGCGCG
>DASTIY010000150.1:0-3890 GCA_035717085.1 Casimicrobiaceae bacterium
GTACCCAATACCGTCGCAGTTCATCAGTGTGGTACCTTGATGACATACGAAGAGTTCAGAGCCGAAATGGAGTCATATCGGCGCGATGCGGATGCCGAGGCATCTGCTCGTAAGGACTCGCAACTCGTCCTCGACCGCCTACATTCGCTGTATCGGAGATTAAATGCGTCCGAGCAGGCGATGGCGAATCGAGTCCTGGCTGAATGGACGCTGTCGGCTGATGAGGGAATGCGATTCGATGCTCTTGCGTTAATTGATGAATTCAAGATTGAGGAAGCGAGGTCAGCTCTGGACATACTGGCGCACCGCCTCGGAAAGAGCAAGGCACCCGGTGCGCCTTATGAATTGGAGAAGGTGAAGCGCATTGCTGCGAACATCAGCGGGACGTACTAGGTGGCCGCGGCACACTGTCGCGGACTCGGCGTTATTGGGAAGTCTCGACCAGAACGTGCTGAAATACGCCGTTTTGCAACTTGGCTTGCCTGATTCAAAGGCAGCGGACAAAGCGCACGGCCGTTACCGGCGAACAGGCCGCCCAAGCTCGCTCGGCGCGGCCGAGGCGCACGTCGCGATGGTCGACGTCGAGGACTGGATCCAGCAGGCCGACGCCGCGCTCTATCGCGCCAAGGAAGCCGGGCGCGACCGGCTCGTCGCGGCGCCGCGCGTCGAGGTCGGCACGGGCGGTCGTTCGCCACCGCTCGCCAAGGCTTCCTGATCGTCCCGGCAATTCCGTATCGCGCAACGTCGCGGCGTGCGCGAGGCGAGGCGTTCGCGCAGCGCAAAGCAGGAGAAGCGCTGCGCTATCATCGACGGTTCCCATGAACGCGCTTGGCGAACCGGTGGCCGCGAGGCAGGATTCGCGCACGGAACGCTCCCGCCTGCGCGAGATCCCGTACAACTACACGTCGTTCTCGGATCGCGAGATCGTGATCCGCATCCTCGGCGCGCCGATGTGGACGCTGCTCGAGGAACTGCGCGGCGAGCGGCGCACGGGACGATCGGCGCGCATGCTCTTCGAGGTGCTGGGCGACATCTGGGTCGTCGAGCGCAACCCGTACCTGCAGGACGACCTGCTCGACAATCCGCGCCGGCGCAAGCTTCTCGTCGACGCGCTGCATCATCGGCTGAACGCGATCGACAAGCGCCGCGCGACGTATCGCGACGCCGACCCGGAGCGCGACGCGAAGGTCGTCACGCTGCTCGACGCAGCACGCGGCGCGGTCGCCGCGTTCTCCGCCTGGTTTCCGGAAACCGCAGCGCTGCGCAAGCGCGTGCTGAAGAGGCTCGGGCGCGCGACGCGCCGCGACAACATCCGCTTCGACGGTCTTTCGCGCGTGTCGCACGTCACCGATGCGACCGACTGGCGCGTCGAATATCCGTTCGTCGTGCTGTTCCCCGACGGCGAGGACGAGGTGCGCGCACTGGTGCGCGGATGCATCGACCTCGGCCTGACGATCATCCCGCGCGGCGGCGGCACCGGCTATACGGGCGGGGCGATTCCGCTCGACGCGCGCTCCGCGGTGATCAACACCGAGAAGCTCGAGCGCCTCTCGGGCGTCGAGGCGATCGTGCTGCGCGGCCGCGAGCAGCCGACGCCGACGATCGACTGCGGCGCCGGCGTGGTCACCAAGCGCGCGATGGACCTCGCCGAAGCGCACGGGCTCGTGTTCGCGTGCGACCCGACGTCGGCGGACGCGTCGTGCATCGGCGGCAACGTCGCGATGAACGCGGGCGGCAAGAAGGCGGTGTTGTGGGGCACCGCGCTCGACAACCTCATGTCGTGGCGGATGGTGACGCCCGATGCGCAATGGCTCGAGGTGACGCGCGTCGATCACAACCTCGGCAAGATCCACGACGCGGCGCAGGCGACGTTCGAGCTCGCGTGGCTTGGTGACGATGGACGTACGCCGCTGCGCCGCGAGACGCTTACGATCCCCGGCGAGCGCTTCCGAAAGGCGGGACTCGGCAAGGACGTCACCGACAAGTTCCTCGCGGGGCTTCCCGGCGTGCAGAAGGAAGGCTGCGACGGGATCGTCGTGAGCGCGCGCTTCGTGCTGCACCGGATGCCGCCGGCGATCCGCACGTTCTGCCTGGAATTCTTCGGCGAGGCGCACGAATCGACGCCGGCGATCGTCGAGATCAAGCGCTTCCTCGATCGCGCGGCGGCGCGCGGCGGCGCCGACCGCGTGCAACTCGCCGGCCTCGAGCACATGGACGCGCGCTACGTGAAGGCGGTCGGCTACTCGACGAAGGCGAAGCGCCACGGGCGCCCGAAAATGGTGCTGCTCGGCGACGTCGTCGGCGAGCACGACGACGCGGTCGCAAAGGCCGCATCGGAAGTGATCCGCATCGCCAACGCGCGCGGCGGCGAAGGGTTCGTCGCGGTGTCGGCCGACGCGCGGAAGAAATTCTGGCTCGACCGCTCGCGCACCGCGGCGATCGCGAAGCACACGAATGCGTTCAAGATCAACGAGGACGTCGTCATCCCGCTCGACCGGCTCGGCGATTACACCGACGGCGTCGAGCGGCTCAACATCGAGATGTCGATCGGCAACAAGATCGAGCTCGCCGATCGTCTCGTCGAATTCTTCGAGGCGCCCGACGCCGAGCACTTGTGGCGCACCGGCAGCGAGGCGAGGCCGAGCGACAGCGAGCTCGCGGCCACGCTCGACGAGGCGCGCGCGCTCGTCCTCGGCGTTCGCGTGCACTGGCAGGCGCTGCTCGACGAGCTCGACGCGAGGTTTCGCGAGCTGCAGCGCCACGCGGTCGTCGTGTCGTGGAAACGCGAGATCCGCGAGCCGCTCGAGCGCCTGTTCGCGGGCCGCGCCTACGCGCCGCTCCTCGCGCGCTGCGACGAAATCCACCGCGAGGTGCTGCGAAGCCGCGTGTTCATCGCGCTGCACATGCACGCCGGCGACGGCAACGTGCACACGAACATCCCCGTCAATTCCGACGACTACGCGATGCTGCAGCAGGCGAACGCGGCGGTCGTGCGCGTCATGGCGCTCGCGCGGGAACTGGGCGGCGTCATCTCCGGCGAGCACGGCATCGGCATCACGAAAGTCGCCTTTTTGTCCGACGACGAGCTCGCGCCGTTCGCCGACTACAAGAAGCGCGTCGACCCCGAGGGTCGCTTCAACCGCGGCAAGCTGCTGCGCGATGCCGCGATCAGCGCCGATCTCGCGAACGCGTACACGCCGTCGTTCTCGCTGATCGGCCACGAGAGCCTGATCCTCGAGCAGAGCGCGATCGGCGAGATCGCGAATTCCATCAAGGACTGCCTGCGCTGCGGCAAGTGCAAGGCGCCGTGCGCGACGCACTCGCCGCGCGCGAACCTCTTCTACAGCCCGCGCAACAAGATCCTCGCGACGTCGCTTTTGACCGAGGCGTTCCTCTACGAGGAGCAGACGCGCCGCGGCGTGTCCCTGCGCCACTTCGAGGAGTTCGGCGACGTCGCCGATCACTGCACGGTCTGCCACAAGTGCCTGAACCCGTGCCCGGTCGACATCGACTTCGGCGACGTGTCGATCGCGATGCGCAATCTCCTTCGGAGGGAAGGCAAGCAGCGCGTGCGTCCGCTCACGGCGGCGACGATGTTCTTCCTGAATGCGACCGACCCGACGACGATCAAGCTCGCGAAGGCGGCGATGATCGACGTCGGCTTCCGCGTGCAGCGCAGCGCGTATCGGCTGCTGTCGAAGACGCGCGTCGCGCGCGCGCAAACCGGGCATCCGCCCGCGACGACGGGGCGCACGCCGATCAAGGCGCAGGTCATCCACTTCGTCAACAAGCCGATGCCCGCCGGCGTGCCGGCGCGCACCGCACGTGCGCTGCTGGACATCGAGGATCCGACGATCGTGCCGATCATTCGCGATCCTTCGCGCGCGAGC
>DASTIY010000151.1:0-10342 GCA_035717085.1 Casimicrobiaceae bacterium
AACACGTCGGCGGCGCTGTAGAAGTAGCGGAGCGCGCTGCGCGGCCGCTGGCCGACGAACTGCACGTCGGGGCGAACGCCTTCCTCGTCGGCGATGCGCTGCAACCGGCCGATTTCCGGCGTGCGCTCGGGATCGGGTTCCGGCGTTTCGCCGCCGACGATCAGGAGCAGCGGCGCGAGTCGATAGCGGCGCTCGAGAATCCCGAGCGCGCGAATCACGGTGTCCACGCCCTTGCGCGGAACCATGCGCCCGAGTTGCAGCACGATCGGCCGATCCGCGGGCAGGTCGAGCCGCTTGCGCGCGTCGGCGCGCGTTACCGGCTGCAACTCGTCCGGGTCGAAGCCGCACGGGATCATGCGCATGCGCGACGACGGCGCGCCGTAGTACCGCGTGAGGTCGAGCTCGTCCTGCGGGCATTCGGCCACGATCGCGTCGGCGCCGTCGATCACCATCTGCTCGAGCAGGCAGCGTTGCGGCGGGAACTCGTCGTGCGGCTGATGCAGCAGTCGCACGCGGCCGAGCGCGTGGAACGTTATGACGTACGGGATGCCGAGCGCCTGCTTGAGCCTGCGCGCGACGAGCCCCGACATGAAGAAATGCGCGTGGCAGACCGCGTACGGATTGCCCGCGTCGCGCGCCTCGCGCGCATGCGCGACGACCACGCGTGCGAACTGCGCCATGTACGGCAGCAGCGACTCCTTGCGCACGAATGCGGGCGGGCCCGCACGCACGTGGATGACGCGTATGCCCGGCAACCATTCGACGACATCCGGCAGCTGCGTTCCGTCGCGCCGCGTGAAGATGTCGACCGCATAGCCGAGCGCTGCCAGATGCCGCGCGGTGTGCGCGACGTAGATGTTCTGTCCGCCGGCGTCGACGCCGCCGATCGTGGCGAGCGGCGACGCGTGCTCGCTGATCATCGCTATGTTGACTGTCACCGTTGCGCGTTCGTGTTGGTTGTTGGAAAGTTCAATGATGGAAGTACAAGCAGCGGAAGCGCGTCCCGCGAAATAGCAGAAGAAAGCGCGCAAGCTTCTGCAAAGCGCGTGCCGCTCGTCTTGACTGAGCTTTCAAGACAGCGCGTGCGGGCGCGCGGTGTGAATGAACACCGCGGCGGCGGCAATTCTTACGTGCAAGCGTGCACGCAGCGCCGCGCGCGTCGGCGCGTGCGCGACAGCGCGTCAGGTGCGCGGCGGGAAGTGGAGCGCGAGGCCGGCGTGGCCGTCGTGACCGTCGTGCACGATCACTTCGCCGCCCTGCGACTCCATGATCACGCGCCCGGCGATCGCGCCGGTGTGCGCGCATTCCGCCGTGCACGACAGCCGGAAAAGGCCGTCGACGAGTGCGCGGGGCAGTCGCGGCTGCGATGTCGTCAATCGAATGCGCGCGTCGTCTTGCGCCTGCGAAATGCGCCACGCCACGCGGCCGCCGGCTGCGGTGAGTTCGATGACGGTGATCGCGAACGAAAGCAACGCGAGGCGAACGAGGCGCGGATCGCCGATCGTGTGGACCGCATCGGCCGGCACGTCGACGTCGAGGTTCACCTCGCGCATCGTCGCGCCGTGGCGCAGCACGCGCACGCACTGCTGCGACAGCGCCGCCAGGTCGATCGCTTCGCGCGCGGGCGCATGTGCGAGCGTGAGCGCGTTGATCTCGTCGATGTACCCGGCGAGGCGCTGCGCCTCGCTCTGCAGGACGCCGACGTAGCGCGTGCGCTTCGTCGCCGCTTCGTCGGTCTTGCCCGCATCGCCACGCGCGACGTTGCTCGCGAGCAGCGACAGCGTCAGGTTGAAATTGTTGAGCGGTCCCTTGGCGCCGTGCACGAGTCCGGTCAGCACGTGCCGGTTCGTCTCGGCCTCGCTCGCCAGCAACAGCGTCGTGTCGCCCGGCGAGAGCACGGCGCGATCGCGTACGAGCACGGCGCGATAGCCGCTCGTCGCATCGACGACGTGCAATTCGTAGCGGATCGAGCGCGGGCCGCGCGCGGTGACGATGTCGGCGCGGCCGTGGAACGCCTCGCCGTCGCGCAGTCGCCGCGGCCAGTTCGGGATGCCGAGTTGCGCGGCGAGCGGCGTCCACGCGCTGCGCAATTGCTCCTCGTCATCGGTGCCGAGGAGCGAGCATGCGGCGGCGCTCGCAAAGCGCAGCGCGTCGGCTTCGTCGAGCACGAGCGTGCCTGCTTCGAGCAATCGCGCGAGCAACCGATGATCGTGCGGGCCCGAATCGTGCATCGGAATCGCCGACCTCACCGCGTCACGCGCTCGTTGGGGGAAGGACGCACGATGACTCCACGCACCTGGCCCCGCTCGGACCTCAAGCTCCTGATCGTCGACGACGACCCCAACACGCGAGCGCTCCTAAGCGAGGCGCTCGAGGGGCGGGGCGCATGCGTTCGCGCGTCGGCATCGGCGCGCGAAGCGCAATGCACGATCATGGGTTGGCATCCCGATCTCGTGATCTCCGACGTCGGCATGCCGCGCGAAAGCGGTTACGACTTGATTCGCCGGGTGCGTGACCTGCCGGCCGACGCCGGCGGTCGCACGCCCGCAATCGCGTGCACCGGGTATGCGCGCGCGGAGGATCGTGCGCGGGCGATGAACGCGGGCTTCGACGCTGTGGTGGCCAAGCCGGTCGACCTCGAACTGCTCGTCGATACGATCGCGCAGATAGTCCCCCACGCTCGCGGCCTTGCCGCTGCGCTGCCCCCGGAAGGGGCGTAACGAGCGCCTTGGGGCGGCCCGGCGGCGCTCATGGGGCCCCGGCTTGCGGCGCTGCCGCTGCGCTGCCCCGGAAACAGGCATAACGAGCGTCTCGGCGGGGCCCGGCGGCATTCATGTCGCCGGCGTGCGCGATCCGGGCGGCAGCGACGACGACGCCGGCGGTTGTGTCGTCGACGGCGTCCGCACGTCCGCCCCCGACTCGTAGGCGCGCAGCCGGTTGTACAGCGTCTTCACGCTGATGCCGAGGATCTCGGCGGCGGCTTCCTTGGTGTGCGTGTGCTGAACCGTGGCGAGGATCAGTCGCTTCTCGACGGCGTCGATGCGATCGCCGACGCCGACCTGGAACGCGCGACCGGTGAAATCGGCCGACAGCGTCGGCTCGGTGGCGAGGCCGACCTGCGTGATCCAGTCGCCGTCGGTCATGATGTACGCACGGTGCACGGCGTTCGACAATTCGCGCACGTTGCCCGGCCAGTGATAGCGGCGCAGCCGGTCGATTGCGGCCGGCGTGAACGCCTTGCTCGTGCCGCTGCGCTTGTTGAGATCGGCGAGGAAGTGCGCGGCGAGCAGCTCGATGTCCTCCGCGTGCTCGCGTAGCGGCGGCACGTACATCGGGAACACCTGCAGCCGATACAGCAGGTCCTTGCGCAGCTTGCCGGCGGCGACCGCGTCGTGCGGATTGCGGTTGGATGCGGCGAGCACGCGTACGTCGATCTCGATCAGGCGATCCGATCCGACGCGGCTCACCGTCTGCGTCTCGAGGACGCGCAGGAGCTTCACCTGCAGGTCCATCGGCATCTCGGTGATCTCGTCGAGGAACAGCGTGCCGCCGTGCGCGCGCTCGAAATAGCCGCGATGCTGGCGGCTCGCGCCGGTGAAGCTGCCTTTCTCGTGACCGAAGAGCTCGCTTTCGATGATCTGCGGCGAGATCGCGCCGCAGTTCACCGCGAGAAAGGGACGCAGCCGGCGCCTGCTCACTTCATGAATGGTCTGCGCCACCATCTCCTTGCCGGTGCCGCTCTCGCCGGTGATGAACACCGTGGCGTTGGTCGGCGCGACGCGCGAGATCTGATCGTAGAGACGCTGCATCGGCGTCGACGCGCCGACGAGCCGCCCGAAGTGACCGAGCGAGCGCAATTCGGTGCGCAGGTCCTTGACTTCGGCGGACAACTCGGGGGGCCGCGCAACGCGCGACAGCACGCCGCGCAGGTGCGAGAGATTGATCGGCTTCAGCAGGTAATCGGTTGCGCCGTGGCGCATCGCCTCGATCGAGCTTTCGAGCGTCGCATGCCCGGTGACGACGACGACCTGCGTCTCGGTACCGCGCGACGACGCGTCGCGAAGGAGGTCGATGCCATTGCCGTCCGGCAAGACGAGATCGAGCAGGATCACGTCGGGCGCCGTCGAGAGCAGGTCGCGCGCGGCCTGCAGCGAATCGGCAATCGCCGTCGTGAATCCGTTGTCAGCGACGAGTTCCGCGAGCGCTTCGGCGGCATGCGCGTCGTCGTCGACGATCAGGGCGTGGGGCATCGATGGATAGCGTTGTTTGGGTGCACAACGACAATGCGCGCAAGGAGCATACCGAGCGATTCGACGTCAGCGCTAACGCATGAATCGTGGCGTAGCGCGCATTCTGGCGCACCCGGCGCGGAATCCTCGCGTAATTATTACCTCCCGCCGATGCAAAACGGGCCCCGCACGTCAGGCGACCCGCGCGCGCAGAGCGCGCAAAGGCGGCGTTGCCGATTGGCGACAGCATTGATTCGTCGCGGGATTTTCTCGCGTCGACGCGTCGATCTCATGGCATCGAAACTGCTAAATCGGCGTGGGGCAACCCTTCATCAACCGACTGGAGATCGTAATGAAAACCGCATTGATCGCATTGCTCGTCAGCGGCGTCGTCGTCGGCGTCGCCGGATGCAATCGGGAGACGTCGTCCACGACGACCACGACGCCGCCGGTCGTGACGCCGTCGCCGTCGACCTCGTCGTCGTCGTCCACCACCACGCCGCCGGCCACGAGCGGATCGATGTCGTCGTCCTCGTCGTCGACCACGCCGAGTACGAGCGACAACAGCACGTCGTCGTCGAGCAGCCCGTCGAGTTCGTCGAGCGCCTCGGGCACGCCGCCCGCGTCGAGCGACACGTCGTCGAACGCGTCGTCGTCGTCGACCCCATCGTCGGGCAGCATGAGCTCGTCGTCATCGACGACGCCGAGCACCTCGTCGAGCGCGACGTCGACCGCCCCGAACGACAACAACAAGGGCAAGTAGACCCCGCAGTTTTCGGGGTTGACAGATTGCGGCGCTCGCAAGATAGTGCGCGGGGACATGCATGAGCGGCCCGGCCGTTTCGCCGGCCGCCGCCGCTCCACCCGTAACGCCCGGCAAGAACGGGAACGATCCGCACCGCCTCCGCGCGGAGGCGACGAGGACGGTACGCCGCATGCACCTGCTCGACGTGACGATGCTGTACGCCCCGCAGAGCGGCGGCGTGGTGCGCTATCTTCGTGCGAAGCACGGATGGCTGCGCCGGCACACTTCGATTCGTCATTCGCTGCTCGTACCCGGCGCCGCCGACGCGCGCGGTGCGAACGGGGAGCTGTTCCTGCGCACGCGCACGCGCTCGCTCAACGGACATCGCTGGCCAGTCGGCGTGCATCGCTGGTCGCGCGCGATTCGCAGCCTCGCGCCTGACCTCGTCGAGATCGGCGACGCCGGCCCCGAAGCATGGGGTGCGCTGTCCGCATCGCATGCGCTCGGCGTGCCGCTGATCGCCTTTTGCCACAGCGATATCGCGCGCATGGCGGGCCGGCGTCTCGGCGCGATGGGAGGAACCGCGGTGCGGACGTACGGCCGCCATTTCTATCGCCGCTGCGACCTCGTGGTCGCGCCGTCGGCGTTCATGCGCGATGAGCTGCAGCGCTGGGGCGTCGAGCGTGCCGTCGCGCGTCCGCTCGGCGTCGACACGCACACCTTCTCGCCGCGCCGCCGCGTGCCCGCGCTTCGCCGCGAGCTCGGCCTGCCGGCGCGCAGCCGTCTGCTGGCCTACGCAGGCCGCTTTTCGCGCGAGAAGAATATCGACGTGCTGCTCGACGCGTTTCGCATCCTCGGTCCGCGCTATCACCTCGTGCTCGCGGGTCCGCCGGTCGATTTGGTCCTGCCGTCGAACGTGACGCTGCTGCCGTTCCTGCATTCGTCGCTCGAGCTCGCCCGCATCCTCGCGAGCGCCGACGGTCTCGTGCACGCCGGCGACCAGGAAACGTTCGGGCTCGTCGTGCTCGAGGCGATGGCGTGCGGCCGCGGCGTCGTCGCCGCCGACGCCGGCGCGCTGCCCGAGCTCGTATCGCCCGATAGCGGCGTGCTCGTGCCGCCGCGCGATGCCGTCGCGCTCGCCGAGGGCATCGTCGAGTTCTATCGGCGCGATCCCGCGGCGCAAGGCGCGGCCGCGCGCGCGCGCGCCGAAGGCGAATACGGATGGGATGTCGCGATGCGCGGACTGCTCGGGTTGTATCGGGCTGCGCTCGCCTCGTCGGCGTGCGACACGCCGCGCTATGCCACCTCCTGACCCCGCGCAGCAGGGCGTCGCCGTCGCGATCCACGACGTCGCGCCGGCGACGCTTCCCGAATGTCTCGCGCTGATGACGATGCTGGACGAGGTCGGCGCATCGCCGATCTCGCTCCTCGTCGTGCCGCAATTTCATTACGGCGTGAACGTCGCCGACGACGCGGCGTTCGTGGCGGCGATGAACGTGCGCCGCGCGCGCGGCGACGAGCTCATCCTGCACGGCTGCTTTCACGTCGACGACGCGCCGGCACCGACGACGGTGCGCGGCTTTCTCGAGCGGCGCGTCGCGACGCGTGCCGAAGGCGAATTCGCGGCGCTCGACGAGCGCCAGGCGGCGTGGCGGATCGCACGCGGCATCGAACTGTTCGAGCGGCAGCAGTGGCCGCTTGCCGGTTTCGTTCCGCCGGCCTGGCTCATGAGCGCCGGCACGCGCGCGGCGCTCGCGCATTGCCGGCACGCGTTCGATTACGTGACGGTTCGCACCGGCATCTGGCACTTGCCGGAGTGGCGGTTCGAGCGCACCGCGAACCTCTGGTACAGCCCCGATACGTCGGTGCGACGTGCCGTGTCCCGTCTCGCGATCGCGCACGAGCTGCGACGCGCGCGCGAGCTTCCGCTATTGCGCATTTCGCTGCATCCTC
Source organism: Casimicrobiaceae bacterium (assembly GCA_035717085.1). Taxonomy (GTDB): domain Bacteria; phylum Pseudomonadota; class Gammaproteobacteria; order Burkholderiales; family Casimicrobiaceae; genus VBCG01. Next base: position 6,928 of record DASTIY010000151.1, read on the forward strand.
AGGACGTGCGCGGCAAGGGGGTGGTCGCGCACTGGCGCGGGCTCATCGGCGCCGCCGTCGCGACGCGCGCACCGGTGACGAAAGGCGCGTGGGTGCGCCGCGTTACGCGGCCGCCAGCGCCGTCGCGAGGCGCTCCGCAGCACGCGAGCGTGCGCGAGTCCGCGGACGCGCAACCGGCGACCGAAGCTTCCTGAGCAGTGACAGCGTGCGGCGCTCGCCGGCGCGAAGCCCCGGCGCGTCGAGGTCGCACCGGCGCGGCGGCATCTGGTCGGCGAGGTACGCGTCGACGACGCCGGGATGCACGTAGCTCTTGCGACACACGGCGAGCGTATTGCCGAGCGCGCTCGCCGCGGCGCGAAGCGCCCGGTTCACGGTCTTCGTGCGCTCCGCGACCGAGTCCGGGAGCCCGTAGCGCGTCAGCAGTACGGTCGCGATGACCGTCGCGCCCCACGTGCGGAAATCCTTCGACGTGTAGTCGGCGCCCGCGATTTCCTGCAGGTATTCGTTGATGTCGGTTGCCGAAAGCGTACGCGGCTCGCCATCCTCGACGTACTGGAAGAGGTCGTAACCGGGAAGATCCATGCAACGGCGCACCACGCGCGCGAGGCGACGATCGGCGAGCGACAGGTCGTGCTCCTTGCCTGATTTGCCGCGAAAACGCAGGCGGATCCGGTCACCCGACACTCTGGCGTGGCGCGTGCGCAGCGTCGTGAGCCCGAAGCTCCCATTGTCGCGGCGATAGCGCTCGTCGCCCACGCGCACGTAGGTGCGATCGAGCAGGCGCACCATCGCGGCGAGGAGCTTGCGTCGCGAGAGCCCCGGCGCGGCGAGATCGCGTTCGACGGCGTCGCGGATCGCCGGCAGCGCGCGCGCGAAGTCGGCGAGACGGTCGAATTTGTGCTCGTCGCGTTGCGCTCGCCATTGGCCGTGATACCGGTATTGCAAACGGCCGCGGGCGTCGCGGCCGGTGGCCTGCAGGTGACCGTCGGGATCTTCGCAGATCCACACCGACGTCCACGCGGGCGGGATCGCAAGCTTGCGGATGCGCGCGAGCGCGCTCGCCGTGCGCACCTTGCGTCCGCGCGCGTCGACGAAGCGAAAGGCGTCGGGAGGACCGAGGCGGCGAATGCCCGGGTCGCTCGGGCGGCTGTAACGCAGCGCCGCCTTGCGCAACGTCGCCTTCGTGACGGCGTCGAGCGGCGCCGGTGCGGCGCTGCCGTTGCCGTTCGCGGTGTCCTTCATCGGGGTGGCCATGGCGAAATTAGGATGCGAACCGCGGGTGCGCGTTCCCTGAACGCCAAGACAAGGGGCCGGACCCGCACCCGGATCCGGCCCCGTCATAACCGTCGCTCAGTACCAGTAGGGACGCGCGTTGTAGAACGTATGGACGTCCTCGGCCCATCGCTGGTCGGCCATCGTCGGCCAATGATCCTTGTCGAAGCCGGGTGCCTGCTCGAAACGCGTCTTGTCGATGTTCATGCGGAAGCACTTGTTCTCGGGATCGAGCTGCATCGCCGACCAGGGGATCGCGAACAGCTTGTCGCCGATGCCGAGGAAGCCGCCGACCGACATCACCGCATACGCGACGCGGCCCGTCGGCACGTCGATCATGATGTCCGTGATCTCGCCCAGGTCTTCGCCGGCGTCGTTCTTCACCTTGTCGCCCTGCAGCGTGTCGGCCGCCATCACCTGCGGGCCCGGACCGTTGCCGCGATCGGCCCAGTAGTCGTTGCCGGTGCGATAGCGCGCGTCGACGTCACCTGCCCACATGGGATTCGTGCCCGTCGTCGTTCCTGCCTGAGTGGTAGCCATCATCGTTCCTTTCGTACGCCATTGCGGGGCGTGTAACGTTTCGCCAATACGGCCGTCGGCCGACTGTCCTGCGATGCCCCGAGCTCGAAATGCGTGAGCGCCGGCTCGCAGCGCGGAAACGAGCGCGGTTCGCCGACCTGGCGAAGCCTCGCACCGCTCTCATTCGACAGACGATCGCGGGATGGTTCGAAGGGGTGGGACATGAAGCCTCTTCACGATCGGTGGGACGCGAACGACGTTCGCAAGCGATGTGCCATCGATTCACGGCGCGCTTTCGCCCCGCGCATGGCGTGCGCGACGCGCGACGGCGGTAGGAATTGCAGGTAACTCGCGCCACGAACTACTGCGACGCGGCGCAAGCGGTGCGAAACGTGCCGCGCTTCTCACGATGCAATGCGACATGAAGATGGCTCGCGCATGCGATCGTCCGCGTGGGCGTCTCGACGCACATTGGGTCGCGCGTTCAAATGCCAGCGGCATGGAGATTGCAGAAACGAGAGGCGGGCGTAAGCCCTTTCGCATTCGCACATTGAATGACAGCCGACACGACGATGACCCGTAGCGACGACGCCGATGCGAGGCGAACCGGTCGACCGTCGGGCGTGCGCGTCGGGAGGCGCGCGCGTTGAGCGCGAAGCGCGCGGGCTCGACACGGCGTGCATCGCCGCTGTTTCGCTCGTTCTGGCTCGCGGGCTTCGCCGCCGCCGACCACCTTCCGGGGTTGCGCAACATCGCCGGCGCGCTCGACGTCCATGAATACCGGGCGCGCGTCGAGGCCGATTACGCGACGGCGGCCGAGGCCGGCATCGCGTGCGTGCATGAATCGATCGGGTGGCGCCGCGTGGCACGCTGCGGCGAATTCGATTTCGAAACCGTCACGCTGCGCGCCGACGCGGCGCGACGCGCGGGCCTGCAGGTCGTGTGGACGCTCTGCCACGACGGCTGGCCCGACGACGTCGACATCGGCAGCGTCGAGTTCGTCGATCGCTTTCGCGAGCTCGCGACGGCGGTCGCGCGGCTGCTCACGCCGTACGCGAACGCCGAGGCGCCGATCTACACGCCGATCAACGAGATCTCGTTTCTCGCATGGGCGCTCGCCGAGACCGGCCTGGTGGCGCCGCTGCGCAGCGACCTGCGCAATCGCAGCTACGCGCTGAAGCAGACGCTCGTGCGAGCGTCGCTCGCCGCGTGCGACGCGATCCGCGCGATCGACCGTCGCGCGCGCTTCCTGCACATCGAGCCTGCGACGAGCGTCGTCGCGGGCGACGCGCGCGCCCGGCGCGCCTTGCTCTTCCGCGCATTCGACATGCTGACCGGAACGCTCGAGCCCGAGCTCGGCGGCGACCCGGTGTACGTCGATGCCGTCGGCATTCATTGCCACCGCGGCGCGCATCCGTGGCGCGGCACGCCGGACGCGGCGAGCAGCGGCATTCGCGAAATGCCGCCGATCGCCGTGCATCGCCTGCTCGAGGACGTCTACGCGCGCTACCAGCGTCCCATCGTCGTCGCCGAGAGCAGCCCGGGGCCGGCCGGCCGCGTGGCGTGGCTGCGCGAAATCGGCGAGGAGATCGGCAAGGCGCTCGAGCACGACGTGCCGATCGTG
>DASTIY010000152.1:0-5831 GCA_035717085.1 Casimicrobiaceae bacterium
GGGGCGCCAGATGGTCGAGTTCGGCGTCGCTGAGCGCGATCCTGGATAGCCGCGCCAGGCGCGCGACCTCGTCACGGGTAATGGGCATGCACGCGATTCTAGGGGCGATCTGGCAGCAGGCTGTAAGCAATAAGGCTCAGCGAGCGGCGATTATTCCCCGCGTCCGCGATCGCCGGCAGCGCGGCGGCGGTCAGCGGCGCGAGCTTCGCGGGCCGCGCCAGATAGTCGAACGTGAGGAGCGGCTCCATGATCGCCGCGATCACCGCGCCCGAGTAGATCTCGCTCGCCTGAGCAGGGTCGAAGCCGGTCTCGGCGCGCGGCAAGGCGACGCGCAGGACCTTCGCAGGATCGGCCGCGAGGACCGGCGTCACGACGGCGAGCCACAGCAATGCGACCGCGCGAACGCGCACGCCGCCCCCAACGCTCATCACCACCTCCCGTAACACCGACGCTCGCAGCGGCGTCGGTTGCCTGCGACGCTACTTGCGTCGACTGCGCGCGTCAAGAACACCGCACGACGCAAACGCTTCGCCGCTGCGCCACGCGCCGTACGGATTACGCGACGTAGACCGTCTTGATGTTGACGAACTCGCGGATGCCGAAATCCGAGAGCTCGCGGCCATACCCGCTGTCCTTGACGCCACCGAACGGCAGGCGCGGATCCGAGCGCACGGCGTCGTTGACGAACACGCAGCCACTTTCGATCGCCTCCGCGGCGATGCGCTTGCCGCGCTCGCGATCGCGCGTGATGACGCCGCCGCCCAGGCCGTACTCCGATTGATTCGCGAGCCGGATCGCCTCGTCTTCGTCGCGCACGGGGACGACGGCGGCGACCGGGCCGAAGACTTCCTCGTCGAAGGCCGGCATGCCCGGGCGAACGTCGGTGAGCACCGTCGGCGGGTACCACGCGCCCGGTCGATCGGGCATCGTGCCGCCCAGCAGGCAGCGCGCACCCTTTGCGACACTTTCGTCGACCTGCCGCTGCAGCGTGTCGCGCAGGTCGGTGCGCGCCTGCGGGCCGATCTCGCTCGAAGGATCGAGCGGATCACCCATTTTCGATGCGCGCATCCTCGCGACGAAGCGCTCCTCGAAGCCCGCGCGCACGCGCTCGACGACAAGAAACCGCTTGCCCGCGATGCAGCTCTGCCCGGAGTTGACGAGCCGCGCCTTCGTGCAGACGTCGGCGGCGACGTCGAGATCCGCATCCTCGAGCACGAGGTACGGGTCGCTGCCGCCCAGCTCGAGTACCGTCTTCTTGAGGACCGACCCGGCCTTGGCGGCCACTGCGCGACCCGCCGGTCCACTGCCGGTCAGCGTGACCGCAGCGACCTTCGGATGCGCGATCACCGCATCGACGCGCTTGCTGCCGATCAAAAGCGCTCGCAAGAGGTTCTCCGGGAAGCCCGCACGACGGAAGACGTCCTCGATCGCGAGCGCGCAGCCGGGCACGTTCGACGCGTGCTTCAGGACCGCGGCGTTGCCGGCCATCAACCCCGGCGCGGCGAAGCGGAAGACCTGCCAGAACGGAAAATTCCAGGGCATCACCGCGAGAACGACGCCAAGCGGCTTGAACGTCACGAAGCTCGCGTGCGCGTCGGTTTCCACCGGCTGATCGGCAAGGAAGCGCGCCGCATGCTCGGCGTAGTAATCGCACGCCGTCGCGCACTTCTTCGCTTCGGTGGCACCGTCGCGCACCGGCTTGCCCATCTCGCGCGCCATCAGCACGGCGTATTCGTCCGCGTTGCGGCGCAGGATTTCCGCGGCGCGCCGCATCGGGCCCGCACGCTCGGCGAATGGGCGTCGCCGCCAGTCCTGCCATGCGTCGTGCGCGGACGCGACGATCGCATCGACCTGCTGCGGCGTCGCTTCGTCGTAGGTGGCGATCGTCTCGCCGGTGGCCGGATTGATGGCTTCGAGGGTCATGACGCGTCCTTTACGTTGAGATCGCCAGGCAAGCACGGGACGAAGCGACGAACCGTCCCGACCGCGTTGGACAGCATGTTCTCGCGGGATGCTGCAATCGAGCGGACGCGGTAAGCTCGCATCCCCGGGGAGCGACCGATGGCCATCGAATACCTGAAACGAGCGGCGAAGACGCCGGAGACGGAATCCGGCAACGCCCAGCGGATCGCAGGCGAGATGCTCGCCGACATCGAGGCGCGCGGCGAGCAAGCGGTGCGCGAATACGCCGCGAAGCTCGACGGCTGGACCGGCGAGGTCGTCGTGCCGAAGGAGGCGATCGCACGGCGCATTCGCGAGATTCCCGCCGACATCCGGCGCGACATCGACTTCGCGGTCGAGCGCGTGCGTCGCTTCGCGACCGCGCAGCGCGAGTCGATTCGCGAGTTCGCCATCGAGATCGCGCCGGGTCTCGTCGCCGGCCAGCGGCTCGTGCCGGTGAACGTCGCCGGTTGCTACGTGCCGACCGGCCGCTATGCGCACATCGCCTCGGCGTACATGAGCGTGGCGACGGCGAAGGCCGCGGGCGTGCCCACCGTCGTCGCCTGCTCGACGCCGTTTCGGAACGAAGGCGTGCATCCGCACGTGCTCTATGCGATGCACGTCGCCGGCGCCGACGTCGTCATGACGCTCGGCGGCGTCCAGGCGATCGCGGCGATGGCGTACGGGCTCTTCACCGGCCAGCCGGCGGACATCGTGGTGGGCCCCGGCAACAAGTTTGTCGCCGAGGCGAAGCGGATGCTGTTCGGCAAGGTCGGCATCGACGTCTTCGCCGGGCCGACCGAGATCGGCATCATCGCCGACGACACGGCCGACGCCGCGATCGTCGCAAGCGATCTCGTCGGCCAGGCCGAGCACGGCCACGAGTCGCCGGCGTGGCTCTTCACGACGTCGCGCGAACTCGCCGAAGACGTGATGCGCCGCGTCCCGCCGTTGATCGAGACGCTGCCGCCGACGGCGCGCGACGCTGCACGGGCGGCATGGCGCGATTACGGCGAAGTGATCGTCTGCGACACGCGCGAAGAGGCGGCGCGGGTCTCCGACCTGCACGCGCCCGAGCACCTCGAAGTGCACGCGCGCGACCTCGATTTCTGGCTCGCGCGCCTCACCTGTTACGGTTCGCTCTTTCTCGGCGAGGAGACGACGGTCGCCTTCGGCGACAAGGCGTCCGGTCCGAATCACATCCTGCCGACCAAGGGTGCCGCGCGCTATTCCGCCGGGCTTTCGGTGCACAAGTTCCTGAAGCCGCTCACGTGGCAACGCTCGACGCGCGATGCGACCCACGACGTCGCGCAGGTCACGGCGCGCATCTCGCGCCTCGAAGGAATGGAAGCGCACGCGCGCACCGCAGACGATCGTCTCGTCCGGTATTTCCCCGACGAGGCCTTCGACAAGGGCCGCCCGGTCACGACGTAACGGGAAACGGACCAGGACGAGCCGCCGTTGAAGCCCTGCATCGCCGCACTGTTTTCGCTCGACGGGAGCGTCGCGCTGGTGACCGGCGCGAGCTCGGGGATCGGCCGCACGATCGCGAACGCGCTCGCCGACGCGGGTGCGGCCGTGGTGCTCGTCGCCCGCCATGCGGATACGCTCGACGAGACGCGCGCCGACATCGAGCAGCGCGGGGGTCGCGCCGCGAGCGTTCCCTGCGACCTCGCGCGCCGAACCGACATCGGCGGCTGCGCGCAGCGCGCCACGACGTTCTTCGGTCCGCCCGACATCGTCGTGCACTCGGCCGGCGTGAACATCCGCAAGCCCATGCTCGACCTCACCGAAGAGGATTGGGATGCGACGCTTTCGCTGAATCTCGAGGCGCCGTTCTTCCTGACGCAGCGACTGGTGCCCGCGATGATCGAGCGGCGGCGTGGCCGCATCATCAACATCGCATCGATGCAGTCCGTGCGAGCGTTCGCCAACAGCGGTGCCTACGGTGCGTCGAAGGGCGGCATCGTGCAACTGACGCGCGCGCAGGCCGAGGCGTGGTCGCGCTACGGCGTCACCGCGAACGCGATCGCGCCCGGCTTCTTCGCGACGCCGCTCACGGCGCCCGTCGCGTCGGATCCCGCGAAGTGGCAGGCGAATGCGGCGCGCACGTTCATCGGCCGCAACGGCGAGCTGCCCGACCTCGTCGGCACCGCGGTCTACCTCGCGAGCCGCGCGTCCGACTACGTGACGGGCCAGACGATCTTCGTCGACGGCGGCTTCTCGGCGGGATGATGAAACATTTCGGGCCGCCCCTTCAAGACCGATGAAAGCGCTCGTCTACACCGGCCCCGAAACGCTCGCCTACCGCGACGAGCCGGATCCCGCCGTCGCTGGCGACGAGGTGCTGATCCGCATCGAGGCCGCCGGCATCTGCGGTTCGGACATGCACGCGTGGCACGGCCACGACCCGCGCCGCGTGCCGCCGATGATCCTCGGCCACGAGCTCGCCGGCGAGATCGTCGCGGGACCCGGCGTCGGATCGCGGGTGACGGTCGACCCGATCATCAACTGCGGACATTGCGAGTACTGCCTGCAGGGTCGCGACAATCTGTGCGCGAACCGGCGGATGATCGGCATGAACCGGCCGGGCGGGTTCGCGCAGTTCGTGACGACCGCGGCCCGCCGCGTCGTCGAGTTGCCGGCGACGCTGGACGCGCGTGAGGCGGCGCTTGCGGAGCCGGCGGCGACGGTGCTGCACGCGCTCGATCTCGGCACGCGCGCGTTACGCCGGCCGTTGCCCGAATGCAACGTGCTCGTGCAAGGCGGCGGCGCGATCGGCATGCTCGCCGCGCTGTTGCTGCAGGGCTACGGCGTGCGGCACGTCGCCGTCGCCGAGACGAATGCGCTGCGCCGCGTGTCGATCGCGCGCTCTACGTCCGCCGACGTTTTCGATCCACTCGTCTCCACACCGCCTGCCAACGCGCTCGAGCTCGTCGTCGACGCGGTCGGTGCGAAGGCGACGCGTGATTCGGCGCTCGCCGCGGTGAAGCCGGGCGGCGTGATCGTGCACATCGGTCTCCTCGACTGGGCGAGCGAGATCGACATGCGCAAGCTCACGCTCGCCGAGATCACGCTGATCGGCAGCTACACGTATTCGATGCTCGACGTGCGCGCGGCGGTGCGCGGACTCGCACAGGGCACGTTCGGCGACCTCGGCTGGGTCGAGGAGCGCCCGATGTCGGAAGGCGCTGCGGCGTTCCGCGACCTCGCGCAGGGCCGCGCAGCGGCGGCGAAGATCGTGCTGCGGCCATGACAGCCAGCAGCTGCGCCCCTCACCCCAACCCGAGCGCAGCGAGCCGGGTCAGCGGGTATCGAGCGGAATAACACGTGAGCGATATCGTCTTCGACGACGTTACGCGCGTCTTCCAGCGTGGCGGCAAGGACTTCCTGACGCTCGACCACGTGTCGTTCACCGTGCGCGACCGCGAGTTCGTCGCGCTCGTCGGCCCGTCCGGCTGCGGCAAGACGACGTGCCTGCGCATGGCGGCGGGCCTCGAATTCCCGACGTCGGGACACGTCAGCGTCGGCGGCGAAACCGTCGAGGCGCCAGGACCGGATCGTGCGGTCGTGTTCCAGCAGTTCGCGCTCTTCCCGTGGAAGACCGTGCACGAGAACATCGACTTCGGCCTGCGCAGCAAGGGCGTTCCAGCGGCCGAGCGGCGCGAGCGCATCGCGCGGCAGGTCGAGTTGATGGGCCTGCAAGGCTACGAATCGGCGTTTCCGCACCAGCTCTCCGGCGGCATGCAGCAACGCGTCGCGATCGCACGCAGCTACGTGCTCGATCCCGACGTGCTGCTGATGGACGAGCCGTTCGGCGCGCTGGACGCGCAAACGCGCATCGTCATGCAGGAGGAACTGATCAAGCTCTCGCGCGTGAATCCGCGGAC
>DASTIY010000153.1:0-14085 GCA_035717085.1 Casimicrobiaceae bacterium
TTTTTCTGTCTAGCTCGCACGTTCATTCGACATTCCGCTCGATGAAGCGATCGTTCGTTGCACTCGTGCTGTCTGCTTTCGTCGCGATGTCGGCGCATGCGCAGCTGCCCGCGCAGCGGTCGGCGGCGGAAACGAAACCGCCGAAGGTCGAGATCTGTGCCGCCTGCCACGGTGAGGACGGCAACTCGACGAACCCGCTGTATCCGAACCTCGCGCAGCAGACGGCGCGCTACATCTACCTTCAGTTGCAGGATTTCAAGGCGGGCCGGCGCAAGGATCCGTTGATGAGCCCCGTCGCGGAGACGCTCGAATCGAACGAGATGCTCGCGCTCGCCGATTGGTTCTCCAAACAGAAGGAGAAGTCGACGGGTTTCAAGGCGGACCCCGCGAAGGTCGAGGCGGGGCGGAAGGTTGCCGACGCCGTACTGTGCTCGATGTGCCACGGCGGCAATTTCTCCGGGCAGAACGAGGTTCCGCGCGAAGCGGGCCAGCACTACCCGTACATCAAGAAGCAGCTCGAGGACTTCAGGGCGAAGCGCCGTACCAACGACGGCGGCAGCATGACGCCGGTCGCGGCCACGCTGACCGACGAGCAGATCGACGAGCTCGCGCAGTTCGTGGCGAATCTCTACTGAACGAGCCAACGGCGCCCCGCCGCGCGCGACGATTGTTCGAGCAATAGGCGGGCCGCGCCCGCGCGGTGGCCACTTCAAGCGCTGCGCACGCTGGCGTATGCTTGTTCCCCCGCGCGACAACCCGCTGCTCGCGCAGTCATCGCCATCGGAGGAGAACGTGGCCGTTTCCCTTGCAATGACCGTCAACGGCAAGCCCGTCAACGCGGACGTCGATCCGCGCACGCTGCTCGTCGACTTCCTGCGCAATCACCTCGGCCTGACCGGCACGCACGTCGGTTGCGACACGGCGCAATGTGGCGCATGCACCGTTCACGTCGACGGCAGCGCAGTGAAGGCGTGCAACGTCCTCGCCGTGCAGGCGAAGGGTGCCAACGTGCTCACGATCGAAGGCCTGATCGCCGAGGACGGCACGATGCATCCGATGCAGGCGGCGTTTCGCGACTGTCACGGGCTGCAATGCGGCTTCTGCACGCCCGGCATGGTGATGAGCGCCATCGATCTCGTGAAGCGGCATCCGGGCGCCGACGAGGCGACGATCCGCGCCGAGCTCGAAGGCAATCTCTGCCGGTGCACCGGCTATCACAACATCGTCAAGGCCGTGCGCCAGGCGGCGGCCGTGATGGGCCAGTAGGAGGCGACGATGGGTGCGAACGATACCGCGACGCTGACGAGCGTCATCGGGCAGGCGGTGCTGCGCAAGGAGGATGCGCGCTTCCTCACCGGAACGGGGCAATACACCGACGACGTGTCGATGCCGCGGCAGACGCATGCGTACTTCCTGCGCTCGCCGCATGCGCACGCGAACATCGTGTCGGTCGACGTCATGAAGGCGAAGCAGTCGCCGGGCGTCGTCGACGTCTTCACGGGCGCCGACTTGCAAGGCGTCAACGGATTGCCGTGCGGCTGGCTCATCACGGGCACCGACGGCAAGCCGATGAACGAGCCGCCGCATCCGGTGCTCGCGCAGGGCAAGGTTCGCTACGTCGGCGATCCCGTCGCGCTGGTCATCGCGGAATCACCGGCGCAGGCCAAGGACGCGGCCGAGCAGATCGTGGTCGAGTACGACGTGCTGCCCGCGGTCGTGCAGTCGCTCGATGCACTGAAGGACGGCGCGCCGCAGATCCACGAGCAGGCCCCGGGCAACGCGTGCTACACGTGGGCGCTCGGCGACAAGGCCGCGGTCGATGCGGCGTTCGCGAAGGCGGCGCACGTCACCCGGCTCGACATCGTCAACAACCGGCTCGTGCCCAACGCGATCGAGCCACGCGCGGCGCTCGCGAGCTACGACCGCGCGAGCGACGAGTACACGCTCTACGTCGCCAACCAGAACCCGCACGTCGAGCGCCTGCTGATGACGGCGTTCGTGCTGGGCTTGCCGGAGCACAAGGTGCGCGTGATCGCACCCGACGTCGGCGGCGGCTTCGGCTCGAAGATCTACCTGTATCCCGAAGAAACGGCGATGGTGTTCGCGTCGAAGCGGATCAACCGCCCGATCAAGTGGGCTGCCGAGCGCAGCGAAGCGTTCCTTGCCGATGCGCACGGCCGCGATCACGTCACGCACGCGGAGCTCGCGCTCGATGCGAACGGCAGATTCCTCGCGTTGCGCGTGCACACCACCGCGAACATGGGCGCGTACCTGTCGACGTTCGCGTCGTGCATCCCGACGATCCTGTATGCGACGCTGCTCGCCGGGCAGTACACGACGCCCGCGATCTACTGCGAAGTGACCGCCGCATTCACGAACACGGCACCGGTCGACGCATACCGCGGCGCCGGCCGGCCCGAGGCGACGTACGTCGTCGAACGGATCGTGCATCAGGCGGCCGTCGAGACCGGCATTGCGCAGGACGAAATCCGGCGGCGCAATTTCATCCGCGAATTTCCGTACCAGACACCGGTCGCGCTGAACTACGACACCGGCAACTACGACCAGACGCTCGACGCGGCGATGCAGATGGCCGACGTCGCCGGGTTCCCCGCGCGCAAGGCCGACGCGCAGAAGCGCGGCAAGCTGCGCGGCCTCGGCTACGCCGCCTACATCGAGGCGTGCGGGCTCGCGCCGTCCAACATCGCCGGCTCGCTCGGCGCGCGCGCCGGGCTGTTCGAGGCGGGGCAGGTGCGCGTGCATCCGACGGGCAGCGTGACGGTCTTCACCGGCTCGCACAGCCACGGCCAGGGACACGAGACGACGTTCGCGCAGATCGTCGCGGGCCGGCTCGGCGTGCCCATCGAGAACGTGACGGTCGTGCACGGTGACACCGGTCGCATTCCGTTCGGCATGGGCACGTACGGCTCGCGCTCGCTCGCCGTCGGCGGCACCGCGATCGTGAAGGCGCTCGACAAGATCGTCGCGAAGGGCAGGAAGATCGCGGCGCATCTGCTGGAAGCCGCGGAATCCGACATCGAGTTTCGCGACGGCAAGTTCACCGTCGCCGGCACCGATCGCAGCAAGACGTTCGCGGAGATCGCGCTCACCGCGTACGTCCCGCACAACTACCCGCTCGCCACGCTCGAGCCGGGGCTCGACGAAACCGCGTTCTACGATCCGACGAACTTCACCTATCCGGCGGGCACGCACATCTGCGAGGTGGAAGTCGATCCGGACACCGGCGTCGTCGAGGTCGTCGCGTTCACGGCGTGCGACGACTTCGGCAACATCGTCAACCCGATGATCGTCGAAGGGCAGGTGCACGGTGGCGTCGCGCAGGGCCTCGGGCAGGCGCTGCGCGAGCAGTGCGTCTACGACCGCGAGAGCGGGCAACTCCTGACCGGAAGCCTGATGGACTACGCGCTGCCGCGCGCCGACGACGTGCCCTCTTTCCAGGTCGGCACGAAGGTGACGCCGTGCACGCACAATCCGCTCGGCGCGAAGGGCTGCGGCGAAGCGGGCGCGATCGGTGCGCCGGCCGCCATGATGAACGCCGTGATGGATGCGCTGGCACCTGTCGGCGTCACCCATCTCGACATGCCCGCGTCGCCTTATCGCGTGTGGAACGCGATCCGGCAGGCGCACGGTCACGCGTAAGGAGAAAGAGTCATGTACGCCGTCGAATATCAGCAACCGAACAACATCGCCGACGCCGCGTCGCTTCTCGCATCGACCGGAGGCCGTGCGCTCGCAGGCGGGCAGAGCCTCGTGGCCGCGATGAAGCTGCGGCTGTCGCAACCGGGAACGCTCGTCGATCTTTCGCAGATTCCCGAGCTCAAGGGCATTCGCAAGGATGGCGACCGGCTCGCGATCGGCGCCATGACGCGGCACGCGGAGATCGCGTCGTCGGATATGGTGAAGGCCGCCATGCCCGCGCTCGCGGGTCTCGCCGAAGGCATCGGTGACCGGCAGGTCCGCAACATGGGCACGATCGGCGGATCGATTGCGAACAACGATCCTGCGGCCGATTGGCCCGCGGCCGTCGTGGCGTGCAACGCGACGATCCGCACGAATCAGCGCGCGCTCGGCGCCGACGAATTCTTTCGGGGCATGTTCGAGACGGCGCTCGCGCCCGACGAGATCATCGTCGGCGTGGACTTTCCGGTCGCACGCCGCGCCGCGTACGCCAAGTTTCCGAACCCGGCGTCGCGCTTTGCGCTGGTCGGCGTGTTCGTCGCGCAACTGGGGGACGGCAGCGTGCGCGTCGCGGTGACAGGGGCCGCGCCATCCGTGTTTCGCGCAACGGCCATCGAGAACGCGTTGGCGAAGAGCTTCACGCCCGTGGCGGCGAAGGGCGTGAAGATCGGCGCGAACGGGCTCAACAACGACCTGCACGGCTCGGCCGAGTACCGCGCGCACTTGATCTCGGTGATGGCGTCGCGTGCGGTCGCCGCGATGGACTGACGCCCGACTCCTCGCGCGATTTGGACGGGCGGCCAGGAGCCGCCCGTTTCGCTTCCGCTGCGTGTCGTAGAATCGAATCGCCGTCCTCATCCACGACGACGGCGCTCGCCATGGCGCCTTCCGCCCAAGTCCCTGCGTCCGTCGATCAAACCCTCGCGCTCCTCACCGGACAGGATTACGTCGCCGATCGTCGTCTCGCGACGGCCGTCTTCCTCGCGCTGAAGCTTTCACGCCCGCTCTTCCTCGAAGGCGAGGCGGGCGTCGGCAAGACCGAGATCGCGAAGGTGCTCGCCGCCGGGCTGCAGCGCCCGCTCGTGCGCCTCCAATGCTACGAAGGGCTCGACACGGCCGCCGCGGTGTACGAGTGGAACTATCCGCGGCAGATGATCGAGATCCGCCTCGCCGAGGCCGCAGGCAACGTCGAGCGCACCGAGCTCGCGCACGACATCTTCACCACGCGCTTCCTGCTGCGCCGCCCGCTGTTGCAGGCACTGTCGCCCGAGGAGGGTGCCGCGCCGGTGCTGCTGATCGACGAGCTCGATCGCACCGACGAGCCGTTCGAGGCGTATCTGCTCGAGGTGCTGTCCGACTACCAGGTGACGATTCCCGAGCTCGGCACGATCCGGGCGGAGACGCCGCCGATCGTGGTGATCACGTCCAACCGCACGCGCGAAATCCACGATGCGATCAAGCGGCGCTGCCTCTATCACTGGGTCGACTATCCCGACGCCGCGCGCGAGCTCGAGATCGTGCGCCGCAAGTGTCCGCACGCGGCCGAGTCGCTCGCACGCGAAGTGGTCTCGTTCACGCAGCGGCTGCGCACGCTCGACCTCTTCAAGTCGCCGGGGATCGCGGAGACGCTCGATTGGGCGGAGGCGCTCGTCGCACTCGACCGCATCACGCTCGATCCGCAAACGGTGGCCGACACGCTGGGCGCGCTTCTCAAGTACCAGGACGACGTCGGCGCCATCACGCCCGACGTCGCGGTGCGCCTGGTGCGCGAGGCGCAGGCGGAAACCGCGAAGGCATGACGACGAGCGGAGTCTCGCATTCGGCGGGACGCGTCATGTCTGGCGCGAACGCCTTCCTCGACGCACTGCCGCACGGCCGGCTCGCGGAAAACGTGCTGCATTTCGTGCGCGTGCTGCGCACTGCGGGCTTGCCGCTCGGGCCCGCCAAAGTCCAGGATGCGCTCGCCGCGGTCGAAGCCGTCGGCATCGGCGAGCGCAGCGACTTTCGCGAAGCGCTCGCGACGGTGCTCGTCTCGCGGCACGAGCATCTGCCCATCTTCGAGCAGGCATTCGACCTCTACTGGCGCAATCCCCGACTGCTCGAGAAGATGCTCGCGGCGCTGCTGCCGAAGGTGCGCGGACCCGGGGGGCATTCCGAGGACGAGCTTCCGGCGCGGCTCGCGCAGGCGATGCTGCCGGCGCCCGTGCGTACGCGTCACGCCGAAGGCGAGGAGACGGAGCTCGACGCGACGCTGTCGTTCTCGGCGCGCGAGGTGCTGCAGAAGAAGGACTTCGCGACGATGAGCGTCGAGGAGCTCGCCGAAGCGAAGGCGCTGCTGCGCCGGATGCAGCTGCCGCTGCCGGACCGTCCGGTGCGGCGCACGCGCGCGTCGCCGCGCGGGCACGCGATCGATCTGCGCGCGACGTTGCGGCAGAGCGTGGGCGCCAACGCGTCGATCACGCCGCTGCGCTATCGCGCGCGACGGCGGCGGCCGCCACCGCTCGTCGTGCTCTGCGACATCTCGGGGTCGATGGACCGCTATGCGCGCATGCTGCTGCATTTCCTGCATGCGATCACCAACGATCGCCATCGCGTGCACGTGCTGACGTTCGGCACGCGGCTTACGAACATCACGCGCCATCTGCGCCACCGCGACGTCGACGTCGCGCTCGCCCGCGTCGCGGGCGCCGTCGAGGACTGGTCGGGCGGCACGCGCATCGGCGCGTGTCTCGAGGAATTCAACCGCAAGTGGTCGCGGCGCCTCCTTGGCCAGAATGCGGTCGTGTTGCTGATCAGCGACGGCCTCGACGCCGATGCGGGCGAGGGCCTCGCCTTCGAGGCGGAGCGCCTCGCGAAGTCGTGCTCACGCCTCGTCTGGCTGAATCCGCTGCTGCGCTACGCGGGCTTCGAGGCGCGGCCCGCGGGAATCCGCGCGATCCTGCCGCACGTCGACGATTTCCTTCCGGTGCACAATCTGGATACGCTGACGAGCCTCGCGCGCGCCCTTGCCGGGGATCGGGCGCCTCCGCCAGCGTCGCTCGTCCACGCGGCTTGATCGAGGTCATGGCATGGAACTCGCGAATACGCGCATCGTCCCTGCATCGCCGTCCGTCGTATGGGCCGCGCTCAACGACCCGGCGACGCTCGCCGCGTGCCTGCCCGGCTGCGAATCGTTCGAGCGAACCGGTGACGACAGCTACAAGGTCGTGATGGCTGCGCGCGTCGGCCCGGTTTCGGCGAAGTTCACGGGCAACATGACGATGACCGATGTCGATGCACCGAACGGCTACACGTTGCGCTTCGAAGGGCAGGGTGGCGCGGCGGGCTTCGCACGCGGCGAGGCGCGCGTGACGCTCGCGCCCGAGGGTGAGCAACACACCGCGCTCACGTACGCGGCGAAGGCGCAGGTCGGCGGCAAGCTCGCGCAGATCGGGTCGCGGCTCGTCGACGGTGCCGCGGCGAAACTCGTCGACGACTTCTTCGCGCGCTTCACCGAGCGGCTCGCCCCGGCAGCGCCGGGTGTCGCAGGCACCGCGACGACGCCGGCCGGTGCGCCGGCGGAGGTTGTGCCGGCAGCGAAAGGCGTGACGCGGCTCGCGCCACCGGGCGGCGCCGCCTGGATCCGCTACGCGGCGATCGTTGCGATCGCGATCGTCATCATTCTGCTGTACGCGCGCGGAACGCACTGAAGCGCGCGGGAAGAGGAACCGGACATGGATAGCGTCGATCTCGATGTGTTGCGCAAGAGCGCGGAATGGGTGGACGACGGCCGGCGCGTCTTGCTCGTCACGGTCACGAAGACGTGGGGCAGTTCGCCGCGCCCCGAAGGCGCGATGCTCGCCGTGCGCGAGGACGGCCTCGTCGCCGGCTCGGTGTCGGGCGGCTGCATCGAGGACGACATCGTCGATCGCACGCGGCGCGAAGGCGTGCACGCGACGAAATGCGAGGTCGTGACTTACGGCATCAGCGCCGACGAGGCGCACCGCTTCGGACTTCCGTGCGGCGGCACGATCCAGCTCGTGCTCGAGCCGCTTTCGCGCGAATCGGGGATCCGAGCGCTTTTGCGCGAAGTCGAGACCGGCCACCTCGTCGCCCGCCGGCTCGACCTCGCATCCGGCTTCGCCACGCTGCATCCCGCGCAGGCGACCGACGGCCTCGCGTTCGACGGCAAGGTGCTGCGCACGATTCACGGGCCGCGCTACCGCATGCTCGTCATCGGCGCGTCGCACCTTTCGCGCTACCTCGCCGAGATGGCGGTCGGCCTGGGCTACGAGGTGACGATCTGCGATCCGCGCGAGGAGTACACCGAGACGTGGGATCTGCCCGGCGTGCGGCTCGTGCGCACGATGCCCGACGACACCGTGCAGGCGATGAAGCTCGACGAGCGCTCGGCGGTCGTCGCCCTCACGCACGACCCGAAGCTCGACGACCTCGCGCTGATGGAAGCGCTGAAGTCGCGCGCGTTCTACGTCGGCGCGATCGGCTCGCGCGCGAACAACGAGAAGCGGCGCGAGCGGCTGCGCGACTTCGACGTGACCGTCGACGAGATCGCGCGCCTGCACGGGCCGATCGGGCTGTACATCGGAAGCCGCACGCCGCCCGAGATCGCGATCTCGATCCTCGCCGAGATCACCGCGATCAAGAACGGCGTCGATCCGGCGCGCATCATGTCGGTCGCCGAGGGGAAGGCTGCGCTTGCGAAGTCGCCGGTGTGCAGCGTGCTCGAGCCGGAGGCTGCGCGCAGCGACGCGTAATGCGAACGATGAGCGAGCGACGTTATCTGTCCGGTTTCGGCAGCGAGTTGGCGACGGAGGCGCTCGACGGCGCGCTTCCCGTCGGCCGCAACTCGCCGCAGCGCGCGCCGCACGGTCTCTACGCCGAGCAGCTCTCGGGAACGGCGTTCACCGCGCCGCGCCATGTGAACCGGCGCGCGTGGCTCTACCGCATCCGGCCGGCGGTGCTGCACGGGCGTTTTGCGCCGTTCGAGCAGCCGGCGCTCGCGACGGCGCCGCTCGCAGCCGTCGACACGCCGCCCGATCAGCTGCGCTGGGATCCATTCCCATTTCCGACCGCGCCGACCGATTTCATCGACGGCCTGCTGACGATCGCCGGCAACGGCAACGCGGCGTTGCAGGCCGGCATGGGCGTGCACGTCTATGCGTGCAATCGCTCGATGCGCGATCGCTTCTTCTACGACGCCGACGGTGAATTGCTGATCGTTCCGCAGGAAGGCGGACTGCGCATCGCGACCGAGCTTGGCGTGCTCGACGTTGCACCCGGCGAGATCGTCGTCGTTCCGCGCGGCGTGCGCTTTGCCGTCGCGCTCCTGGGCGATCGCGCGCGCGGCTACGTCTGCGAGAACTATGGCGCCGGCTTTCGCCTGCCCGAACTCGGGCCGATCGGCGCGAACGGGCTCGCGAACGCACGCGATTTCCTCTATCCGGTCGCGGCGTACGACGAGCGGGAAGGCGACTTCGCGTTGATCGCGAAGTTCGGCGGGACGCTCTGGCGCGCACCGATCGATCATTCGCCGCTCGACGTCGTCGCGTGGCACGGCAACTACGCGCCGTACAAGTACGACCTTGCGCGCTTCAATGCGGTCAACACCGTCACGTTCGACCATCCGGACCCGTCGATCTTCACCGTGCTGACGTCGCCGTCCGACACGCCGGGCACGGCGAACGTCGACTTCGTCATCTTTCCGCCGCGCTGGATGGTGGCCGAAGCGACGTTCCGGCCGCCGTGGTTTCATCGCAACGTGATGAGCGAGTACATGGGGCTGATCCGCGGCGTTTACGACGCGAAGGCCGAAGGATTCCTGCCGGGCGGTGGAAGCCTGCACAACGCGATGTCGGGACACGGTCCCGACGCTGCGACGTTCGAGCGCGCGTCGAACGCCGAGCTCGCGCCACAGAAGCTCGCCGATACGCTCGCGTTCATGTTCGAAAGCCGCTACGTGATCCAGCCGACCGAGCGAGCGCTCGCGGCGCCGCAGCTGCAGGCCGACTACGCGTCGTGCTGGCAGGGATTGCGCAAGCAGTTCCGTCATCCGTGAATCCCAGCGATCCGAAGCTCAAGTCGTTCGTTCCCGTCGCGCGGGATTCGCACTTTCCCATTCAGAATTTGCCGTTCGGCGTCTTCACGACGCCCGCCAACTATGCGCCGCGCGTCGGCGTGGCGATCGGCGACCTCGTGCTCGATCTCGCCGTGCTGGAGCAGGCCGGGCTGCTCGAAGTCGTGCCCGGCGAGCGCATCTTCAATCGGCCCACGCTGAACCCGTTCATCGAGCGCGGTCCCGAGGTGTGGCGCCGCGCGCGCGAGGCGATCAGCGAGCTGCTGCGCGCGGAGAATGCGCGACTGCGCGACGACGTGCTGCTCCGTGCGCGGGCCTTCACGTCGCAATCGGCGGCGAAGATGCTGCTGCCGCTCGCGATTCCCGGCTACACCGACTTCTATTCGTCGAAGGAGCACGCGACGAACGTCGGCTCGATGTTCCGCGATCCGGCGCACGCGCTGCTGCCGAACTGGCTGTACGTGCCGATCGCATACAACGGACGCGCGAGCTCGGTCGTCGTCTCCGGAACGCCGGTCATGCGGCCGAACGGACAGAAGAAGCGCACCGACGCGACGCAGCCGGTGTTCGGGCCTTCCGAGCGCCTCGACTTCGAGCTCGAGATGGCGTTTATCGTCGGCGTCGGAAATGCGCTCGGTGAGCCGATCCCGGTCGACCGCGCGCCGTCGCACGTCTTCGGTATGGTGCTGATGAACGACTGGAGCGCGCGCGACCTGCAGCAGTGGGAATACATTCCGCTGGGCCCATTCAACAGCAAGACGTTCGCGACGTCGATCTCGCCGTGGGTCGTCACGCTCGATGCGCTCGAGCCGTTCCGCGTCGACGGTCCCGCGCAGAATCCGCCGCCGCTTCCGTATCTGGCGACGAACGGTCCGCAGGCATACGACATTCACCTCGAAGCTGCGCTCGCGATCGACGCGAAGCCGCCGCAGACGCTGAGCCGCACCAATTTCCGCACGCTGTACTGGTCGATCGCGCAGCAGCTCGCGCATCACACCGTCTCGGGCTGCAACACGCGCGTCGGCGACCTCATGGGCTCCGGCACGATCAGCGGGTCGACGCCCGAGAGTTGCGGATCGCTGCTCGAGATCACGAAAAACGGCGCGAACCCGCTCGCGCTCGACGGCGGCGAGCGGCGGTTTCTAGAGGACGACGACGAAGTGATCCTGACCGGCTTCGCGCAAGCGAAGGACTATCGCGTGGGCTTCGGCGAGGTGCGCGGCAGGATCGTGGGCGCGCGCACGGTTTGATTTTGGATCACGCGCGGCGCTGCAGCCGGCGCACGAGGATCGGCAGCAGCGCGAGCAGCGCGACGAGCGCCAGCGCGCCGACCGTGCGCAACGACGTCGCTTCGTCGAGCGTCGTCGCGCCGCCGAGCGTCGCGCCGAGATTCGCGTAGACGAACGTCGCCGGGATCGCCGCGACGAACGTCGCGAGCGCGAACGTGCGCGCAGGCACCGACGAAAGCGCCGGCGCGACGTTGACGACCGCGTACGGAAAGATCGGTGCGGCGCGAAAGAACACCAGCCACCAGAAGCCGTTTTGCGCGAGCGCCGCGTCGATGCGTGCGATGAGCGGCGCGAAACGGCGTTGCACGGCGTTCGCGAGCAGGAAGCGGGCGACGAGGAAGGCCAGCGTCGCGCCGGCGGTCTCGCCTGCAACGCCGATCGACGTGCCGAGCGCGCGCCCGAATACCAGGCCGCATGCAAGCGCGAACACGAGGCCCGCGGGCAAACATAGCGCGACGCCGAGGGCATAGACGACGAAAGCGAGCGCGACCGCGGTGGGCCGATGCGAGTCGGCGAACCGGATCAGCACTTCACGATGCGCCGCGAACGCCTCGAGCGTGAGGTGTTGCTCGACGTCGAACGCGAAGAACGCGACGAGCACCGCGACGACGAGCGCGACGACGAGCGCACGTGCGATCACCCGAGGGGCGATTTCGCGAAGATTCGATCAGGCGGCGCGCCGCAATCCGAACATCCGACGTCCGCGCCGGTGCGTGGTGCGCATCGCCTCGTTGCGGCGTTCGTCCGCGCAACGGCGCGCGACCTGCGAGCGTGTCGGATAGGCGTGGATCGACGCCGAGATGTCGTCGACCTTGAGGCCTTTGTCGATGGCGAGCACGCATTCGGCGATGAGCTCGCCCGCATCCGCGCCGACGATCGCCGCGCCGAGCAGATGACCGCGCTTGTCGGTGACGAGCTTCGCGAACCCCTCGGTCTCGCCTTCGGCGCGCGCGCGATCGACGTCGACGAACGGAAAGCGATAGACGCAATGCTCGAGGCCGTGTCGTCGCGCATCGGTTTCAGAGAGTCCGACGCGCGCGAGCTCGGGGTCGGTGTACGTGCACCACGGCACGACCGGCGAAGGCTTCGCCCAGCTCTTGCCGAGGATCGTCTGCGACAGCACGATGCCCGCCTGGTGCTCCGCGACATGCGTGAACGGGAACTTGCCGGCGACGTCACCGATGACGTGGATGCGCGGATTCGTCGTCGTGAGCACGTCGTCGACGATGATGCGTCCGTTGTCGAGGTGCACGCCGGCGGCGTCGAGGCCGAGACCTTCGACGCTGGGGACGCGGCCCGCGGCGAGCATCAGGTGCGTCGCCGCCGTCTGCTCGACCGCGCCGTTCGCGTTGCGTAGCGTCATGCGGATACGTCCGGCGTGCGGCTCGCCGGGTTGCACGCCGCCGACGGTGATGCCGAGACGAAAGCGAATGCCTTCCTCCTCGAGTTGATGCTGCACGACGGCGGCGACGTCCGCGTCCTCGCGCGGCAGGATCCTGGTCGCCATGTCCACGACGAGCACGTCGCTGCCGAGGCGGCGCAATGCCTGCGCCATTTCGCAGCCAACGGGGCCGGCGCCGACGATGATCAGGCGCGGCACCGGCTCGCGCAGGTCGAAGACGCTCTCGTTCGTCAGGTACGGCACGTAGGCGAGGCCTGCGATCGGCGGGATCGCGGGACGCGAGCCGGTCGCGAGCACGAAGTGCTTCGCCGTGATCGTGCGGCCGTCGACGTCGAGTTCGGTCGACGAGAGAAAGCGGCCGCTGCCGTGGACGACGTCGACGCCGAGCGCGCGGAAGTGCTCCGGGCTGTCCTCGATCGCGATGCTCGCCACGACCGACGCCACGCGCTCCATGACGCGTGCGATGTCGGGCTTCGGATCGGCGGGCGTGAGCGCGAAGCGGTCGGCGTGCCGCATCGTATGCGCGACGCGCGCCGATTTGCGCAGCGTCTTGGAGGGTACGCAGCCATGCCAGAGGCATTGGCCGCCGAGGCGGTTCTTCTCGATCAGTGCGACTTTCGCACCCAGGTTGGCGCCCCCGGCGGCGACGGCGAGACCGCCGGCGCCTGCGCCGATGACGGCGAGATCGAATTCGGGCTTCACGCGATTCCTTCCTCGAGGGAACACGCGTCGGGGGCATCGCCGGCCATGCACGGCCTCCGGCGCACGTTCTTCAGACCCGAGGGATGGCGGGTGCGTTCAACGACGAGCGATGACGCCAGGCTCCCTCTTCCTGCGAGCGGGGACAGGGTCGGGGTGAGGGGTGTATCAGTGGAAGTCGCGCGAGCGCGTCGGCAGCGCGCCGAGCATCGGCGTGAGATCGACGAGGCGACCGGCGAGCACGTGCACGACGCTGCCTTCACGCTCGACGCGACCATAGACGGCGAGGAGCCGCGCGCCGAGCAGTTCGCGGCGCTGGCGGTCGCCGAGATCGCGCCAGACGATGACGTTCGTCGCGCCGGTCTCGTCCTCGATCGTCACGAACACGACGCCGCTCGCGGTGTCGGGTCGCTGGCGGCCGATGACGATGCCGGCGGTGCGCACGATGCGTCCGTGCGGCGCGGCACGGATGTCTTCCGACGTCGTGAGGCGGCGCGCGCGCAATTGCGAGCGCAGCAGCGCGAGCGGATGACGACGCAGCGTGAGGCCGAGGCGGCGGTAGTCGGCGACGATGTCCTGGCCTTCGGTGGGCGCACGAAGCTTCGGCTGCGCTTCGTCGAACGCACTGCCGGCGAGCAGCGCCGGCAAGCGCTCGACGCCCGCGACGTTCCACACAGCTTCGTGACGATGGCCGGCAAGCTGGGCGAGCGCACCGCCGTCGGCGAGCGCGGTGAGATCGCGATGATCGAGCTTCGCGCGGTGCGCGAGGTCGGCGACGTCGGCGAACGCGCGCTCGCGTCGCGCGACGACGATACGCTGTGCACCGGCTTCGGTGAGGCCGCGGACGAGACGCAGGCCGAGACGCAGTGCCGGAACGGGGTCAGAGCGGTAAGGATTCGCGCCATCGGCGCGCGAATCCTTAC
>DASTIY010000154.1:0-6082 GCA_035717085.1 Casimicrobiaceae bacterium
ACGGCGGATAGAGATATTCGGGTTGCGTGCCTTCGTCGGCGGTGCGGTAGCCGATCGGGCGCGCGGCGTCGCTGCGGTTCGTCATCCGTGTTGCCTCGTCGAAAATCGTCTTCACACGCGCTCGAGCACGAGCGCGATTCCCTGCCCCACGCCGATGCACATCGTGCAAAGCGCGTAGCGGCCGCCGGTGCGACGCAATTGATACGTCGCGGTCGTCACCAGCCGCGCGCCGCTGGCGCCAAGCGGATGTCCGAGCGCGATGGCGCCACCGTTGGGATTCACGCGCGCGTCGTCGTCGGCGAGACCGAGTTGGCGCGTGACCGCGAGCGATTGCGCAGCGAACGCCTCGTTGAGCTCGATCACGTCGATGTCGTCGAGCGACAGCTGCGCGAGTGCGAGCACCTTGCGCGTGGCGGGGACGGGACCGATGCCCATGATGCGCGGCGGAACGCCGGCGACGGCGCCGGCGACCACGCGCGCGAGGGGTGCGAGACCGTGGCGACGTGCGCCTTCTTCGGATGCGACGATCAGCGCGCACGCGCCATCGTTGACGCCCGACGCATTGCCTGCCGTGACGCTGCCGCCCGGCTTCACGATGCCCGGAAGTTTCGCGAGCGCCTCGCGCGACGTCGCGCGCGGGTGCTCGTCGCGGGCGACGACGATCGGCTCGCCTTTGCGTTGCGGCACGTCGACCGGCGTGATCTCCTCGGCCATCCGTCCTTCCGCGATCGCTGCGGCCGCGCGCTGCTGGCTGCGCAGCGCGAACGCATCCTGGTCGCCACGCGCAACGTCGAACTCCTCGGCGACGTTCTCCGCGGTCTCGGGCATCGAGTCGATGCCGTACTGCTCCTTGATGCGCGCATTGACGAAGCGCCAGCCGATCGTCGTGTCCTCGAGCTTCGCGGTGCGCGAAAACGGCTCCGCCGTCTTGCCCAGCACGAACGGTGCACGCGACATGCTTTCCACACCGCCGGCGATCATCAGATTCATCTCGCCGGCACGTATCGCGCGCGCGGCGATCGTCACCGCATCCATGCTCGAGCCGCACAGCCGATTCACGGTAGCCCCGGGCACGTCTACGGGCAGGCCGGCGAGCAGCGCCGCCATGCGCGCGACGTTGCGGTTGTCCTCGCCCGCCTGGTTCGCGCAGCCGTAGACCACATCGTCGAGCCCGCGCCAGTCGATGCCCGGGTGGCGGGCGGCGAGCGCCCGGATCGGGACGGCCGCGAGGTCGTCGGCGCGCAGATGCGCGAGCGCGCCGCCGTAGCGACCGAACGGCGTGCGCACGGCATCGCAAATGAAGGCTTCGCGTGGCATGGGGGATCGAGGCGACGGAGAACGCCATTATCCCCCGCGACGGCGCCGCTCGTCCCCGACGACCGTCATCGACAGGTCGACGGACGCGGTGGGCTCGCCTTATGCATCTGGCATAGACTCCGATGCATTTGGCATAAACTGCGCGCAGCGTTCGCTGCCGAGAAAGTCCGATGACCCCACGACGTGCCGTGCCTCGCTGGCCCGCCCTCTTCGTCGCGCTGACGATCCTGTTCGTCGCGTGTCCTGCAATCGCACACGAGGTCACGCTGGCCGCAGCCGATGCGGCCGGCGAGGCGCGCAACGCCACCGGGGTGGTGCACGCATTTGTCGTCGACAACCCCGGCCGTGGTACGTCGACGCGCCACGTCGAGCTCATGCTGGACGACGGCACGTCGCTGCCGCTGGAAGGGCCCATCGCCGAGACGGCGGTCATCGGCGCGCGCGTGCAGGCGAGCGGCATTACGCATGGCAAGGCACTGGTCGTCTCGTCGGTCGTCACCGTCGCGCCCGGCCGTGGCGCGCCGAAGGCGAGCGTGGAGGCCGAGGGGACGCTCCGCGTTCTCCACGCCGACGATTTCGCGAACGGCAGGAGTCACTGGATCTACGAGTTGCATGACAACACGGGCCATGCACGGCAACTTCGCATCGGTTCGCTCCCGGGCGAGCTCGCACCCGGAACGCGCATCCGCGTGCTCGGGCGTCCGGCGGCAAACGACGCCAGCATGTTGGACCCCGAGCGCATCACCGTGCTCGCCGAGCCGACGAGCGCCCTATCGACGACCGACGCGGTCGCCAAGGCGGCCACCGCGAACAGCGTCCTCGTCATCCTCGCGAACTTCAACGACACGACCGCGCCGAGCTTCTCGTCGGCGCAGATGCAGCAGGTGATGACGAGCAACACCGACAGCGTCGCCAATTTCTTTCGCGAGGCGTCGTACGGCCAGCAGATCATGAACGTCACCGTGACGCCGGGTTGGGTCACGATGAACCTCGCGCTCCCGAGCACCTGCGGTTCGACCGATTGGCAGGGCATCGCCAGCGCGGCGGAGGCCGGCGCGAAAAAACTCGGCACCGCCTACGATCCCGCCGCGTACAACTTCGTCGTCTATGTCTTCACGAACGTGCCCGCGTGCGGCTGGCTCGGGCTCGGCTACATCGGCTCTCCGCACAAGGCCTGGATCAACGGCACGAACGCCGCCCGCACGAACGCCATCGCGCACGAGATGGGACACAACTTCGGCCTGCTGCATGCGGGGAGCCTTCGCTGCGGGGGCAGCATCGGCGGAACGTGCAGCGTCAGCGAATACGGCGATCCGTTCGACACGATGGGCAACAAGAGCGCCATGCATTACAACGCGATGCAGAAGGCGAAGCTCGGCTGGATTCCGAGCGCCACGGTATCGACGTACACCGGCGGTTCCGCGCAGTACACGTTGAGCCCGATCGAGAGTGCAGGCGGCAGCACGTACGCGGTGAGGGTGCCGACGGCCTCGAGCAAACGCACGTACTGGGTCGAGTTTCGCCAGCCGATCGGATTCGATGCGGGACTCGCGTCGGTGCCGAACAACGGTGCACAGGTGCGCGTCGCCGCGCCGCTCGAGACGCTGTGCTCGGGGTGCGACAGCTGGAGCGACGACACGCAACTTGTCGACATGACACCGTCGACGACGAGTTTCTCGGACGCGGCGCTGGTCGCCGGCAGCACGTTCACCGATCCGAACTATGGCATCAACATCAGCGTCCTCGCAGCATCCGCAAATGCGCTGACGGTGCAGGTGTCGACCGGCACCACGTCGGTCGCACCAACGCCAGCGGCGACCACGACGAGCCTCGCGAGCAGTGCGAATCCCGCCATCGCCGGCGCGCTCACCACATTCACCGCGAGCGTGAGCGGCAGCAATCCCACGGGCAGCGTGAAATTCACCGACAACGGAACCGCGATCGCCGATTGCGCGGCGGTTGCCCTTTCAGGAAGCGGGAACGCGCGCAGCGCGAGTTGCGCCACCAACGCGTTCCTCGCCGGAGCGCATTCGATCGTCGCCGCCTATACGGGTGATTCGGCGAACCTCCCGTCGAGCGCGACGCTTGGTCAGAACGTCACCGCTCCGGTCAACGGAACGAACGTCGCACTCGCGAGCAACGGCGGCGTCGCCAGCGCTTCGTCGACGCTCGGGCCGAGCTTCGCCGCGAGCACGATCATCGACAATCGTCGCTCGGGTGCGAACTGGGGCAATTACGGCGGCTGGGCCGATGCCACGCAGGGCGCGTATCCGGATTGGATCCAGGTCGACTTCAACGGCGCGAAGACGATCGACCACGTCGTCGTCTATTCGGTGCAGGACGACTACCTGAACCCGGTCGAGCCGACCGACACGATGACCGGTACCCGCTTCGTCGTCTCGTCGTTCGACGTGCAGGGCTGGAACGGTTCGTCGTGGGTGACGCTTGCGAGCGTGACGGGCAACACCCGAATCAAGCGAACGGTCTCGTTCGCGTCGTACACGACCGATCGCCTCCGTATCGTCGTCGATTCCACGCAGGATGGCACGTGGTCGCGGATCACGCAGGTCGAGGCGTGGAGTTCGGCGACGTTTACGTCGAAGAACTATGCGCTGTCCGCGAACGGCGGCGTGGCGAGCGCATCGTCGACGCTCGGACCGAGCTTCCCGGTGAGCACGATCGTCGACAACAGCCGCTCGGGCGCGAACTGGGGACTCTACGCCGGGTGGGCCGATGCGACGAAATCCGCGTATCCCGATTGGGTGCAGATCGACTTCAACGGGACGAGGACGATCGACCACGTGATCCTCTACTCGGTGCAGGACAACTACCTGAGTCCCGTCGAGCCGACGGATACGATGACGGGCACGCGCTTCGTCGTATCGTCGTTCGACGTGCAGGCGTGGACGGGTTCCGCGTGGACGACGGTCGCGGGCGTCTCGGGGAACAACCTCGTCAAGCGAACCGCGTGGTTCCCGGCCTATGCGACGAATGCGATCCGCATCGTCGTGAACTCCACACAGGACGGCGCGTGGTCGCGCATCACCGAGGTCGAGGCGTGGGGTCGGTAATGCGCCGGACGGCGGGAACCGTCGCTGCGACGTTTCCCGCGTCCAAGCCTACAGGGTGGTCAATGGCGTCATCGTCCCGTTGACGTTCTGCGTGTTGAACTGGAACACGTTGTTCCCGGCGCTCTGAACGACGCCGCCTTGCGTGGTATCGACCCCGGCGACCGTGCTATGACTCACGGTGCTCGCGTTCAGGACGGCGACGGCCGACCCCGCGCTGATTCCGGTCGAGACGCCCGTGGCGTTCTGCGAGATCGACGTACGGCTGATCGTCACCGCCACGGCGCCTCCCTCCGACGTCACGCCGAGGCCGACGTCGCTGCCGCGAATGACCGAGTTCTCGATGGCGAGCCTCGTTGTCTGCGCGGCGTCCGTCTGGGCCTTGAGGGCGACGCCATTTCCCGCGTCGCTGCTGTTCGCCACGACACTGTTGCTGATCGTCGCGTTCAGCCCGGGTCCGACGATCACACCCAGCGGACTGTTCAGCACGTGGACGCCGTCCATCGTAAGCGTCACAGGGCCGGCGAAGCTCAAGCCGCGAAACCCGTTGTCGCGGAACGTCGAGCGCTTGACGGCGATCGCGATGTTCGACGAAGCGAACACCGTCATGCCGCGCGCCGACATCCCGTAAACCTCGCAATCCTCGATCGTGACGCTCGCACCCGCGAGAACGCGTACGCCGTCAAACCCCGATGGGCCGACGGTCCCGCCACTGAGATTGAGGACCACGAGGTTGCGCAACGTGACGCGCGCGGACGGCGCGTCGACCACGATCGCGTGTCCGCCGTTTGCGACGACGCTTCCGAGCGCGCCGGGCACCGCGAGGATCGTCACGGATTTGGAGATCGCGACCGTTGCGGTGTTGAAGTTTGCGGAATCGAGTATCCAGATCTCGCCGCCGTCGTTCACGGCGTTGAGTGCGGCGGGCAACAGACGGCAGGGGGCCTGTAGCGTGCAAGCATTAGCGTCGCTGCCGTTCAAGGAAAGATACGTACGGAACAGGCCGGCGTGCGCAACGCCGGTGGATACGAAAATGCCGAACGTCACCGCAACCATCGCCTGTGCGAGTGATTCGAACTTCATCGTGTCGCTCCCCGTTGGTTTGTTGGTTTCTGGTTCCATGGCCGCCCGGAAAGTGCGGCTGCGAGGGCGGGGGCGCGATTGTAGTCCGAATGAACGCCGAAGTCGGTGATTGGGTCATTGGGTCATTTCCAGGCAGCGACGCAAAGCAAAACGCCCCGGCGATGCCGGGGCGTTTGCTGGGTGGGTGCCTGACAATGACCTACTTTCGCACGGGCAGTCCGTACTATCATCGGCGCGCCGCCGTTTCACGGTCCTGTTCGGGATGGGAAGGGGTGGGACCGGCGGGCTATGGTCGTCAGGCGTGGAGGGTGGGAAGGTAAGGCGGGTTGGTTGTCGGCGCATCGATAACCGCTGCGGTTATGGAGTCAAGCCGCACGGGCCATTAGTACCGGTTAGCTCAACGCATTACTGCGCTTCCACACCCGGCCTATCAACGTGGTGGTCTGCCACGACCCTTGAGGGGGGTCTAGCCCCCGGGAATCCTCATCTTCAGGCGCGTTTCCCGCTTAGATGCTTTCAGCGGTTATCGCTTCCGTACATAGCTACCCGGCGATGCGACTGGCGTCACAACCGGTACACCAGCGGTACGTCCACTCCGGTCCTCTCGTACTAGG
>DASTIY010000155.1:0-7590 GCA_035717085.1 Casimicrobiaceae bacterium
GTGGCACGCGCGTACACCTGGCGCAGGCCGAAGAGCTCGAAATGGTTGATGAGAAAGGTGCTGACGAGCAGGACCGTCCAGCCCAGCCAATAGATGGACCACAGGAGCAGCGCCACCGCCGGGCTTTCCACCTGCCACACGACCGGCTCGGGGAGGGGCCGCCACTGCCAGAACAGCAGGCCCAGCACGAGGGCCGCCGCCAGAACGTAGGAGCTGCGCTCGACAGAGTGCGGCACGATGCGCGTCCACCATCGCTTGAACGATCGCCGCGCCATGACGCTGTGCTGCACGCCGAAGAGGCCGAGCAACAGCAAGTTCACGACCACCGCTTCGCCCGGATCCACGAGCGCGCCGGCGTCGATCGACTTCGGCACGACGACGTTGCCGACGAATCCCATCGAATACACGAGTGCGGCGACGCCGCACGCGTACGCGAACGCGCCGAATACGAACGCTGAAATCGCTCCCATTTCATCTCCTGTTTGTGTACTGTCGCGGTTTTGCCGCGAACGATGGAAGTCAGCGTAGAGGCGACGCGTGTCGGCCGCATTTCACCGGCATGGCGTCTTGTTTCTTTTGTATCGGGAGGGGATCGACCATGGGCACGATCGACGAGCGCGTCATCAACATCGACGAGGTGAAGCTCGAGCACTTCGAGAAGGGCAATGCGTTCGCGGCGGATTACGCGCGCATCGGCAAGCTCCTCGGCGCGAAGGACCTCGGCTATTCGTACGACGTCGTGCCGCCGGGCAAGCGTGCCTGCCCGTTCCACAGTCACCGCGGCGAGGAGGAGATGTTCTTCATCCTCCGAGGGACCGGGACGCTGCGCTACGGCGACGAGACCCGGAAGCTCCGCGCAGGCGACGTCATCTGCTGCCCGACCGGCGGTCCGGAGACGGCGCACCAGATCGTCAACGATTCGGACGCGGAGCTCGCCTACCTGTCGATCAGCACGATGATGCCGGCGGAGATTTGCGAATACCCCGATTCGGACAAGATCGGCGGCTTCGCCGACGGGCTTCGCCACATGACGCGGCGCGAGCATCACCTCGACTACTGGATCGGCGAAATCTGATGCGCGCGCAGGCGGAGTTCGAGGCAGGTGCGACGGCGCGGCGTTCGACGCTCGCGCAAGCGATCGGGCTCGTCGGCTGGCTCGCGCTGACGTTCGTCGCGGCGGCCTGCGGCGCCATCGCATCGATCGATGCTCCGTCGTTCTATGCGCAACTCGCACGGCCGCCGTGGGCGCCGCCTTCGGGCGTGTTCGGGCCCGTCTGGTCGGCGCTGTACCTGCTGATGGCCGTCGCGGCGTGGCTCGTCTGGCGCGAGCACGGCCGGCGCATGCGCGGTGTCGCGCTCGCACTCTACGTCGTGCAACTCGTCGTGAACGCGCTCTGGTCGTGGCTCTTCTTCGCATGGCATCGTGGCGCGCTCGCCTTCGTGGACGTCGTCGTCCTGCTCGTGCTGATCGCGATGACGATCGCGGCGTTCATGCGCGTGCGTGTCATCGCGGGCGTGCTGCTCGTGCCCTATCTCGCGTGGGTCGCGTTCGCGACCGCGCTCACCTGGGCGGTTTGGCGCGCCAACCCGGCACTGCTGTGATTCGACCGCGACGCGACGCCGCTACGGAAGCGCCGGGATGCGCAACGTGAAGCGCGCGCCCTTGCCCTCGTAGCGATCGGCGGTCAGGTCGCCGCGATGCGCCGACGCGATGCGTTTCGCGATGTAGAGCCCGAGCCCCAGGCCGCGGCCCTCGGCGCGGCCGCTGAAGAATTTTTCGAATACGTGCGGGAGCATCGATTCGGGGATGCCGGGACCCTCGTCGACGATCTCGACGCGCGCCCACGGTCCGTCCTTGCCGATGTCGCGCGACACGAACACGTGCACGTGCCCGCTGGACGGCGAGTGCGCGATCGCGTTCATCACAACGTTGTCGAGGCACTGGCGCAAGCGAACGGCGTTGCCGGTGACGACGACCGGCTGCGAATGCCGGACGTTCACCGGATGCTCGGGAGACGAGCAGGCGTGCGCCGCGGCGTGCGCGAGCTCGACGAGATCGACGGGTTCGAGCGCGGGCTGGTAGACGCCGCTGTCGAGGCGCGCCACGTCGAGCAGGTTCGAAACGAGCGACGAAAGCTGCCCGAGGATGTCGTGCACCGACCGCAGGTCCGCGACGTCGTCGTCGCGGCGCGCGACGCCGGCGCGATGCACGAGCGCGTGCAGGCGCCAGGTGATGGGTTGCAGGTAGTTGCGGATGTCGTGGGCGACGATGCTCACCAGTTCGTCACCGGTATTGCGCCGCGCCTGCTCGACCGCGGCACGGCGGATCGATTCGACCAGCTCGGCGCGTTCGGCGACGCTCGAGATCCAGTGGCCGGCGCTCGCGACCAGCGTCGCGTCGAGCTCCGTGAAGAAATCGCGCTGCAGCGACGAGACGAGCAGGACGCCGCGGCGCTGCTCGCCCGCGCCGAGCGGCGCCGCCACGATCGACTGGACGCGAAGGCCCTCCTTGATGCCTCGCACTTCGCCCGCGTCGGCGAGCACGTTGCCGCAGACGTAGACCTGCCCGGAGCGAAAGACGTCGACGCTGCGGCCGCCGTTGGAAAGCGGCAACACGTCGAGCCCCAGATGACGCTCGAGCGCCGAGAGCGGTTGCGTGCTGGTGCCGACGGCGACGAGCGAATCGCGCGACGGGTCGAACAGGAACGCGTCGACCTTGTCGGCGGCGAGGACCTCGGCGAGCGTGTCGGCGGCGTGCGTGAGCGCCGCCGCGAGGTCGGTCGCCGGCATCTCCAGCAGGCGCTGGAGCGTATCGAGATAACGTCGGTCGTCGGCCGCCCGGTGCGGCATGTTCGTCGTTCGATTCCTGGGGAAATCCGCTGACGCCGGCACGCCATGTCGCCCGCACGTGCAGCCTCACGTACGACCATGCGTGATGCGGGAGGGTCCGGCGCCAGACGGAAAAAAGCCCGGCCGCGAGGCCGGGCTTTCGAATTACGACCGTGCTTCCGCGGAAGCCGGTCCTTGTTTTAGCGCGGTCAGTCGATCGCGCGGATGTTCGCCGCCTGGTCGCCCTTCGGGCCGGCCGTCACGTCGAACTGAACGCGCTGGCCTTCGCGCAGCGTCTTGAAGCCCGATCCCTGAATTGCGGAGAAGTGGGCGAAAAGATCCTTGCCGCCGCCTTCGGGCGTGACGAATCCGAAACCCTTGGCGTCGTTGAACCACTTCACGGTACCTGTTGCCATGTCTTGAAAGTCCTTGAATCGAAATGAAAAGAACGGGGAATGGCCCCTGTTGGGGCGACGATCAAGACGGGGCGGGTGTGGAGGCCGCCACGAAACGCGGCGGCTTGGAACAACGGCACTGCTTGAATATCGCTGGCCCTACAATGGGGCGGCAAGCCGGAATTTGCAAGTCCCGCGCGACGATAGCATGAGCCGCCCCCTTGCACCTCTGACACGTGTCAGACACCTGTCCGACACGAGTCTGACACCAAACGCGTGCGCTAAATAGCGTTCGGCGGCCAGATGCTGTTCGATCCGCAACGTCACGAACCTCTCCGCGCCTCGCAATGGGACGAGGACCGCGCTCGCGCGACGATCGCCCGCATCGTGCACGACACCGAGGCGCGCTTCGACCAGGACGCCTGGTGGCCGGTGCATCCGCTCGACGCGGATGGCGGGCCGCGCGCGCCGCTGTTCCCGCTCTACTTCGGCGCGTGCGGGGTCATCTGGGCGCTGCACTACCTCGACGCCGTGGGTGCCGCGTCGGCCACGCGCGATTATCGCGATGACGTTCCCCTCCTGCTGCCGCTGAACCGCGCGTGGCTCGAAGGGTCCGGCAGCCGCGATTTCGCGTCGTACCTGATGGGCGACACGCCGATCCTCATGCTGCGGCATTGGCTCGCTCCGCGCGCCGACGTACTCGACGAATTGCATCGTCTCATCGCCGAGAACATCGACAACCCGACGCGCGAGCTGATGTGGGGCTCGCCGGGGACGATGCTCGCCGCGTTGCTGCTGTACCGGCACACCGGCGAGGCGCGTTTCGCCGACGCGTTCGTCGCCACCGCGCGCAGGCTGAAGTCGCAGCTCGTGCATTCGCGCGAATTCGACTGCGACTACTGGACGCAGGACATGTACGGCCAGACGACGAGCTACATCGACGCCGTGCACGGCTTCGTCGGAACCGCGCTGCCGCTGATTCACGGTCGCGACCTGTTCCCACCGTACGAGTGGGACGACTGGGCAGCGCGCATCGTCGCGACCGTCGCGCGGACGGCGACGCGCGACGGCGATCTGGCGAACTGGCGCCCGTGGCTGTACCCGGCGACTTCCGACCGTGCGTTGCTGATGCAGTACTGCCACGGTGCGCCCGGCTTCGTCGTCTGCCTCGCGGACCTGCCGGGCACGGACCTCGACGAACTGCTCGTCGCCGCAGGCGAGGCGACGTGGGTGGCCGGACCGGTGCGCAAAGGATCGAATCTGTGCCATGGCACGGCGGGCAACGGCTACGCGTTCCTGAAGCTACATCGGCGAATGCGCGATGCGCAGTGGCTCGCACGCGCACGCGCCTTCGCCATGCACGCGATCGACCAGTTCGACGATCATGCGAGCCGTTACGGCCAGCTGCGCTACTCGCTATGGACTGGCGACCTCGGGCTCGCGATCTACCTGTGGAACTGCATCGAAGGCGGTGCGACGTTCCCGACGCTCGACGTCTTCTTCGCTTGAACGCGTCTAGTGGCGACGGGCGAAAGCGACTTTCGGCGCGGCGCTTGGATCTTTAGCGACGACCGCGCTCGTGCCGGGACGCGACCAATCGCGGCAGCGAAGTGCCGCTTTTCATCAGTTCGTCTCGGCGTAGGGCGCGTGTCTTCCCTATAACGCGGAAGCGCGCCGGTTGCGTGGTACGCGCCCTGCTTCTCCCCGCGCGCACGTTCGGCGTCGAGGGACATGGGAGAAAAGAAGGTGCAGCAGCAGGAGCGCGCGGGCCTCGCCCGCGCGCTTGCTGCACTGCCGTGGCGGTTCGCGTGCTTCGCCGGCCGGCTGCTGCGCCGCTGCTTCGTCGTCGTCGGCGTCGCGGCAGCGCTCGCCGTTGCCGGCTACGTCTACTTCGAAGCGATCGTCGAGTACGTCGACGCGCGCTACGCCGACCGCATCGACGACTGGCTCGGCCTCGATCGCTCGACGCTCGCGCGGCTGCGCGACCCCGCCTACTTCGCGCAGCAATCGGTGCTCGTCAACGAGGACGCGCGCACCGTCGCCTGCATCTCGTCGCCGGAGCACCGGATATTGATCGCGGACGCGGCCGACATCCCGCCGCTTTTCGTAACCGCGATCCTCGCCTCCGAGGACCGCAACTTCTTCCGGCACGAAGGCATCGACAAGGGTGCGATCGTGCGCGCGCTCGGCAAGCGGATGCTGCAGGAGAGCCGCTCGGGCGCATCGACGCTGACGATGCAGATCGCCAAGCACCTGCGCGGCGGCACCGGGCGCGCGTCGACCGAAATGGAGAAGGTCGGCGACATCGTCATGGCACTGCGGCTCGAGCGCGAGTTCACGCGCAGCGAGCTTCTGCGAAGCTACGTCAACATGCCGTACTTCGGCCGCGGCCAGTACGGCATCGAGGCGGCGAGCCGCGCGTATTTCGGCAAGCCGGCGAAGGACCTCGCGTTGCACCAGGCGGCGTTCATCGTGTCGCTGATCAACAAGCCGGCGCTGCCCGACCGCTCGTTCGCGACCGATCCGCTGCTGAAGACGCGCGCCGAGATCCGCGACGCGAACTGGGCGGAAGCGGCGCGCGGCACCGTGCGCGTGCTCGACCTGATGCACGAGCAGCGCGTGATCGACGACGTCGAGTTCGAGCGCGCGGCGAACCTCGTGCAGACGACGCTGCGCAAGGAGATCGTCGCGCCGGGCGCGGGCTGCGGCACGCGCGACCACTTCCTCGAGCGCGTGCGCCTGCTCTACAAGGACCGCTTTCCGATCAACACCGGCGGCCTGACGATCTCGATCACGCGCGACGACGCGCTGCAGGAGGTGCTCGAGAAGGCCGTCGACCTGACGCTTTCGACGTACCTCGCGCGTCACGGCGGCGACACCGACAACGACGAGCTGCGCGCCGGCGCGTTCGCGGTCGATTTCGCGGGCGACGTGTTGGCCGAGGTCGGCAACGTCGACTTCGCGCGCTTCAAGTACGACGTGATCGCGACCGGCTGGCGGCAGCCCGGCTCGACGTTCAAGATCTTCACGTATGGCGGGCTGGTCGAGCGGCTCACGAACGAAGTGCTGGCGGACGAGGCGGTTCCCGCGAGCCTCGAGGGCATCGTCGGACAGGTGCTCGAGCGCTGCACGGTGCTCGACGCGCCGGTGTTCGTGCCGCTCGGGCGCGGGCGCGGCTTCAAGAAGATCGAGAACTTCCACTCGCGCTCGGAACCCGAATACCGCGGCGACATTCCGTGCCGCATCGCGCTCGGCGAATCGCGCAACACCGCGGCGATGCGCGCCGGCGCGCGCGCCGGCATCAGGAACGTCATCGAGCTCGCGTATCGGCTCGGCATGCCGCGCGATGCGAAGCATCCGCTGCAGCCGTATCCGACGACCGCGATCGGGGCATCGGAAGTGAATCCGCTCGCGATGTCGACGACCGCCGCGTTCGTGAACGGCGGCTTTCGCGTGACGCCGCGTTTCGCGAACGACGTGTGCCGCGACGGACGCTCGCTGCTCTACAAGGACGACGCCGGGCAACCGAAGCCGTGCGACATCAAGGGCGAGAACCATCCCCTGCAGGAGCGGCTGATCCATCCGGCGGCCGCGATGGCGATGACCGAATTGCTGAAATCGCCGCTCGATCTCAGCCCGACGGGCACGGCCAGCTCGCTACGCACCGGCGTCATTCCCGGCATGGATCCGCTGAGCGACGCCGTGTGGAAGCTCAAGCCGCAGGAGCGGAAGAAGCGAACACTCGCGTTTCCGTTCGACGAGGCGGGCGAGATCGCGGGCAAGACGGGTACGGCGACGAACGCCGACGGCAAGACGTCGGACGTGTGGCTGATCCTGTTCGTGCCCGGTCCGCCGGAGCATCCGGAGAAAGGTGTCGTGCTCGGCTTCTGGATGGGCAAGGACTCGAAGGACCACGCGCTCGGCAGCCGCGGCACCGACGGAGGGCCGGGCTTCGCCGAATCGGGCGCGCGCAACTGGACGCACTCGGCGGCGAACGTGCTCGCGTTTCTGCAGAAGGAGCGCGGACTGCTGCGTCCAGGCTATCGGTTCCGGCCGATCATGCGCGACGACGTGCTGCAGAAGTTCGAGGCGGTCGAACCCGATAAATCGCCGCAGCAAAACGTTCCCGTGGCGATGGTGAAGTAATCCCATGGTCTCGGAGGCACCTTCGACACTCCTCCGACACTTCTCCGACACTCCTCCGACACCGGTTTCAGTGCGACCACGGCGGGCGCTCGTCGACGTCGATGCCGTAGCGCGCGATCGCCTCGCCGACGACCCGACGCGCGATCGTCCCCTGCTTCGCCAGCGCGTCGAGCGCGGCGACGACGACGTGGCGGCGATCGACCTCGAAGTACGCGCGCAA
>DASTIY010000156.1:0-10427 GCA_035717085.1 Casimicrobiaceae bacterium
GGTGACGGCGAGGACATTCGCATCGGGCAGCGCTGCTGGTTCGCCGAGCATTCAACCGTGCACATCGCCGATCAGATTCGCGGCGCCGTGATCGGCAACGACGTGACGGTCGCGCGCTACGGCGTTGCGCATGCGTGCACGCTGGACGACGGCGTCGTCATCGGCGAATCCTCGATGGTGATGGACGACGCGCACGTCGGCGCGTACGCCGTCATCGCGGGCGACAGCGTCGTACCACCGCGCAAGGACCTTCCCGGTGGCTTCCTTTATTCGGGCCATCCGGCGAAGCCCGTGCGCCCGATCACGGCCGCCTTCGCCCGTGATCTCGCGGCCGACGTGAGACGCGGACGCCCGGCCGAGGAAGTGGTCTCGGCGCACTTGCCGGCGTGGGATGTCGTGGTCGGCCGGTTGCGCACGGTGCCGGGTGGCACGTTGCGTACGTTGCACGGCCGCGCGCCGCGCATCGTCGATGCGTACGTCGCGCCGACGGCGATCGTCGCGGGGGACGTCGAAATGCACGTCGATTCGAGCGTGTTCTTCGGCTGCGCGGTTTGCGCAGGCGACGGACGCATCGTGATCGGCGCGCGCACGAACGTGCAGGACAACTGCATTCTCGCCACCGACGCGTCGCGCGGCGAGCTGGTGCTGGGCGAGGGCGTGACGATCGGGCACAACGTGCAGCTTGGATCCGGCACGATCGGCGACGACGCGTTGATCGGCATGGGGTCGCGCGTCGGTGACCGTGTCGTGGTGGAGCGCGGCGCGTGCATTGGTGCCGGCGCCTGGGTGGAGCCGGGCACCGTCGTGCCCGAAGGGTGGATCTGGGCCGGACGTCCCGCACGCGCCTTCCGGCAACTGAAGCCCGAGGAGCGCAAGGAGTTCGCGCGCGCCCGGGATATCTACGTCACGTATTCGGCGGATTACCGCAAGGGGTAATGCGGCGTGTAGGAAAAGTAGGGTCTGGCCCGGGTAGACCCTAGTTTTCGGTTCCGCTCGAGCGCGTATCGGAGGAGCTCGATTCGCGCGACGGTGCGCGCGAATGAATTGCACCTCCGACACGCGATTACGGCAGCGCGACCTGCACGTTCACCGCCGCATGCTCGAGATGCGCGCGCACGAGCGCCGCGGCCGCCGCGCCGTCGCCCTTCGCGATCGCGCGCAGCACCTGCTCGTGCTCGGCCCAGATCGCCTTCCGGTATTCGCGATGCTGCAGCACCTCGCGCATCGCGCGGCGCAGGTGATTCCACAGGTCGGCCATGAGGTCGACGAACAGGCGATTGCCGGACAGCTCGTAGAGGAACATGTGAAAGCGCATGTCGGCGTCGATCAGCTCGCCCACCGAGTTCGCGCGCACCGCGTCCCTTCCCGCGCCGATCAGGGCCTCGCCGCGGGCGATGTCGTCCTTCGTCGCGCGTTGCGCCGCGAGCGTCGCCGCGAGCGGCTCGATGCCCACGCGCAGCTCGTAGATCGAGCGCATGAAGTCCCGATCGAGCGGCGCCACCATGAGCCCGCGCCGGCCGGCCTCGCTCACGAACTTCTGCTGCTTGAGGAGCAGGAGCGCCTGTCCGACGGGCTGCCGCGATACGGCGAGCTTTTCGGCGACCGACTCCTGCGTCAGTCGCTCGCCGGGGGCGAGGCGCCCGTCGCAGATCGCGTCGAGGATCGTGCGGTATACCTGCTCGACGATCGTCGGCGCGGGCTGCAGCGACGCCATCGCCGGCATCGTACGCGGCTCGCTCATCCGCCCGATGATAGCCGGTCCGGCGCATCAGGCCCGTATAATTTCCCGCTTCCGCCGTGCAGCGTCACCGGCGTTCTCGCATCCGTTCCCCGATGAGCCTCGATCGCGTTCCCGCCGGCGCCGACGTGCCCAACGACTGCAACGTCGTCATCGAGATCCCGATGCATGGCGAGCCGATCAAGTACGAAGTCGACAAGACGACCGGCGCGGTGTTCGTCGACCGCTTCATGTCGACGTCGATGCACTACCCGTGCAACTACGGCTACATCCCGCAGACGCTTTCCGACGATGGCGATCCGTGCGACGTGCTCGTCATCTCGCCCGTTCCGCTCGTCACCGGGGTCGTCGTGCGCTGTCGGCCGATCGGCATGCTGCGCATGGACGACGAGGCCGGCGGCGATGCGAAGATTCTCGCCGTGCCGATCGACAAGCTGTCGTCGCTCTACAGCGCGATTCGGGCTCCGCAGGACCTGCCGCAGATCCAGCTCGCGCAGATCGCGCATTTCTTCGAGCATTACAAGGACCTCGAGACCGGCAAGTGGGTGAAGCTCGCCGGCTGGGCGGGCGCCGACGCCGCGAAGCGTGAAGTGAGCGACAGCGTTTCGCGCTACCGCGACGCGCAGGGCGACGTCGCGTAGAGGAGCCCCGGCCAGGGGATGCATTGCCGGGCGGCGTGCGCTTGATGGGAAAGGTCGGGAACGCCTCGCTGACCCGGATGTCGGCCGCGCTCTTCGTGGTGCTGTGGAGCACCGGCTTCATCGCGGCGAAATACGGGCTGCCCTACGCGCCGCCGCTTTCGTTCCTGCTCGTCCGCTTCGCGCTCGTCGCGCTGCTGATGACGATCGTCGCGCTCGCCACGCGCGCGAAATGGCCGGCGACGTGGCGCGAAGTGCTGCACGTCGCGATCGCCGCGTGGCTCGTGCACGGCGTCTACCTCGGCGGCGTCTTCGTCTCGATCGCGCACGGCATGCCGGCGGGCACGAGCGCGATGCTCGTCGGCTTGCAGCCTATCCTGACCGTCGTCCTCGCGCGCGCCTGGCTCGACGAGTCGATCGCGCCGCGGCAGTGGCTCGGTCTCGTGCTCGGTCTCGTCGGCGTCTATTTCGTCGTGCGCCACCGTGTCGCGCTTGCCGGCGATCCCGCCGCCTGGCTGCCGATCGTCGCCGCGCTCTTCGGCATCAGCATCGGCACGCTGTATCAGAAGCGTCATGCATCGCACGTCGACCTGCGCACCGGCGCGGTCGTGCAGTTCACCGCGTGCACGCTCCTGTACGCCCCGCTCGTCGCGTGGCAGGCCGCACCTCCGATCGTGTGGACGCACGCGTTCGTGTTCGCGCTCGGCTGGTCGGTGCTCGTGCTGTCGGTCGGCGCGATCAATCTTCTCTACGTGTTGCTGCGCCGGGGCGCCGCCGCCGACGTGGCGCGGCTTTTCTACCTCGTGCCACCGGTCACGGCGTTGATGGCGTTCGCGTTGTTCGGCGAGCGCCTCGACGCGCTCGCGCTCGCGGGCATGGCGCTGATCTGCGTCGGCGTCGCGCTCGCCCGCCGCGTCAGCGGCGTCAGCGTTCCGTTGCGGCGAGCCGTGCGGGCAGTGCGCTGACCGCCTCGTCGACGGCGACGCGCCGCGCATGCGTCGCGAGCGCGTCGACGAGCCGGCCGATCGTCGTCTCGTGCGGCAGCGACACGCCGAAATGAATCGGCTCGTCCCCGCGGAAGATGGCCAGCGTGGGGAAATTATCGACGTCGACGTCACCGGCGAGCTCCGCGTCGTCCTCGACGTCGACCCAAAGGAACGTGAACTGCGGACGAGACTGCGCGAGGCGGTCGAACGCGCCGCGGAATTCGCGGCAGGTATCGCACCATGCGGCGCACAGCGCGACGACGACGATATGCGCGGGATCGGCGAACGCCGCCGCGAGCGCTGCGCGGTCGCCGGAGGTTGTCGTCAGGACGTGCATGCGGGAACCGAGCTGAGGCCGCCAGCTTACGCGTCGCGTACGACGTAGGTGCCCGCGATCCGATCGTGCAGGAACTGGCGATCGCGATCGACGACCGCGAACGCGTAGCCCGCGAGCGCGATCGCGAGCAGGTTTCGCGCGTGGGCGGACGTATGCAGCAGGCCGTACACGGTCAACGCGAGCGCCGGGGCGATCCACGCCGCGGCGTAGCGCGCGAGCGCGCGTCGCCACGAGGGTGGCCCCCCTTGCATGTCGACGAGCCGAAGGCGCCAGGTCTTCTGCGGCAGCGTGCGTCGCCCGTGGCTCCAGCACCATCCGTAATACACGGCGAACGCGACGACGAGCACCACCAGCATCGCGACGCGCGCACCATGGCTCGGCAGCGTCAGCGTATCGCGGCGCTCGGGCGAAACGAAGGGCAGGAATACGAAGCCCGCGACGAACGCCATCGCGACGAACAGCAGCGCCTCGTAGGCGAGCGCACCGAGGCGGCGTGCCAGCGGCGCAAGATTGCCCGGTGGCGCCGCCATGGCGCGTGCCATCAACCGGGCGGGCGTGGCGCGCTCGGTGGGGGCGCCGGGGCTGGCGGCGCCGGGCGCGGGCCCGGCGTTGGTGCTGCCTGGGGCGGCGCGCCTCGCGCAGGCGGCGCCTTCGCCCCGGGCTTCGTCGCGAGCTCGCGCCTGGTCTCGGGCGGCAGGCTCTGGTACTCCTGCCACTTGCGGCGCACTTCGCTCTTCTTGTCCGGTGGCAGCGCCTTCATCGCGTTGTAGCGCTCCCGGGCGGCGTTGCGCTGCGCCGGCGTGAGCTGCGCCCATTCGCGCATCTGGCTCTGAATGCGCGCCTGCTGGTCGGGGTGCAGCGTCGGGTAGCGCTTGGCGAGCCCGAGCCATTTCGTCTTGCGCGACGCGTCGAGGTGATCCCAGTCCGAGGCGAGCGGCGCCAGGATCTGGCGATCATGCTCGGAGAGCTGGTTCCAGGACGGGGACTTGAGCGTGATCTGCGCCTGCGCCGATGCGGCGGCCAGCGCGAGGACGGCGACGAGTCGGGTCAGCGCTCGTAGCTCGTACGAAGCCAATTCTGGAATCCCCTGTCCAGATAGGCGTCGATCGGCAAATCCGACGCGAGGAGGTGCATGTCGAGATCCTCGAACTCGTGCACCTGCTGCACGGTATGCCATTGCTGATAACCGAGGCCGAGCGTCGCCACGGCGAGCGCGACGCCGAGCCAGCGCACCGCGCTGGCGCGGCCTCCCGCGAACCACCCGCTGACCGGTCCCTGGGCGGTCGCGAGCTCGCCCACCGCCACGGTGGCGCCGACCGCGTCCATCGCCGCGGCGCGCGCCTGCCGCAGGCGATAGACGGTCCCCGGCCGCAGCTCCGCGGCGCTGCGATCGAGGGTCTCGACGACCTTCCGCGCGAATTCCCGTTCGTTCATAGCGTGATTCCCTTTGCCCTGAGCATTTCGGCCAAGGCGTGCACGGCCCGCGAGCAGTGCGTTTTGACGCTGCCTTCCGAGCAGCCCATCGCGGCGGCGGTCTCCGCGACGTCGAGTTCCTCCCAGTAACGCAGCAGGAACGCCTCGCGTTGACGCGCCGGAAGCTTCGCCAACGCCTGCTCGATCGCATGCATCGTCTGCCGTTGCTCGGCATTGGCGGCCGGGTCGACGTTGCCCTCGGCGTCGCTGTCCGCCTGCAGCGTGTCGAGCGCGTCGTGGTCCTCGTCACGGTCGTCGCGCTGCCCGATCGCCGACAGCAGCATCGTCCACGTCGAGCGCACTTTCTGGCGGCGAAAATGGTCGTGGATCGCGTTCTGGAGGATGCGCTGGAACAGCATCGGCAACTCGCCGATGGGCTTCCCGGCGTAGTTCTCGGTCAGCTTCAGCATCGCGTCCTGCACGATGTCGAGCGCCGCGTCCTCGTCGCGGACGGCGAACAGCGCCTGCTTGAAGGCGCGCCGCTCCACGTCGGCGAGGAAGGCTGAGATTTCGCGGGGGCTGGCCAGATCGAGCGGGGGGTCGAGAGTGCGCGCGATTATAGGCGGAAGGTGGGGCGCGTCGGGCGGCGCGTTCAAGCGCCGACAAGCGAAAATTTGCTGCGGTGAA
This sequence comes from Casimicrobiaceae bacterium, assembly GCA_035717085.1. Classification (GTDB taxonomy): domain Bacteria; phylum Pseudomonadota; class Gammaproteobacteria; order Burkholderiales; family Casimicrobiaceae; genus VBCG01. The sequence continues at coordinate 5,800 of DASTIY010000156.1, forward strand.
GCATCGTCGGCTTGACCGGCGGGCGCCTTTGCCGGTACTGTCTCGCCTCCGGTCGCAAGCCGGATGCTGTCGTGCAGCAAGGGCCGTACGCTCCCTCGAAGGCGCCACAAGCGCCGACGAGCCTCCCTGGAGTCGGCCCCGATGCCCCAAGTTCGGCTTTCTACCCGATCGAGCCTTGGCGGGCGCGCGCTCCACGCGAGTGCGACCGATGACCTATCCGTTCGCCGCGACGGCGCGACGGTACACGCGAGGCATGGATACATCATGGAATTGACCGGCGCGGAGATCCTGATCCGCTGTCTGCAGGAAGAAGGCGTCGAGTACGTCTTCGGCTACCCCGGCGGGGCCGTTCTCAACATCTACGACGAGCTGTTCAAGCAGACCGCGGTCAAGCACGTGCTGGTGCGCCACGAGCAGGGCGCCGTGCACGCGGCCGACGGCTACTCACGCTCGTCGCAGAAGGTCGGCGTCGCGCTCGTCACGTCGGGCCCCGGCGTGACCAACGCGGTGACCGGGATCGCCACCGCGTACATGGATTCCATCCCGATGGTCGTCATCACCGGCCAGGTGCCGACGGCGGCGATCGGACAGGATGCGTTCCAGGAATGCGACACGGTCGGCATCACCCGCCCGTGCGTCAAGCACAACTTCCTCGTGAAGAACGTGGCCGACGTCGCGGCGACGATGAAGAAGGCGTTCTACCTCGCCACGACGGGGCGGCCCGGCCCGGTGGTCGTCGACATTCCGAAAGACGTCACGCAGGCGAGGGCGCCCTTCGCTTATCCGAAGACGATCACGCTGCGCTCGTACAACCCGGTGACCAAGGGGCACGCGGGGCAGATCCGCAAGGCCGTGCAGTTGCTGCTCGAGGCGAAGCGGCCGATGGTGTACGCCGGCGGCGGCGTAATCCTGAACGACGCGGCGGACGCGCTCACGCGGCTCGTGCGCCTGCTCGGCTTCCCGTGCACGACGACGCTGATGGGCCTCGGCGCCTTTCCCGGCACGGACCCGCAGTACACCGGGCTCCCCGGAATGCACGGCACGTATGAATCGAACATGGCGATGCAGAACTGCGACGTGCTGCTCGCCGTGGGCGCGCGCTTCGACGATCGCGTGATCGGTGATCCGAAGCATTTCTATCGCGCCGACCGGAAGATCATCCACATCGATATCGACCCGTCCTCGATCTCGAAGCGAGTGAAGGTCGACGTGCCGATCGTGGGCTACGTCGGGGACGTGCTCGCCGAGATGGTGAAGCAGATCGAGTCGTCGCCCGCCCGGCCCGATCCCGTTGCGCTCAAGGCGTGGTGGGCCGAGATCAAGGAATGGCAGCGCAAGGACTGCCTGCGCTACGACCGCGGAAGCAAGCTCATCAAGCCGCAGTTCGTCATCCAGACGCTGTACGAGTTGACGAAGGGCGACGCGTTCATCACCTCCGACGTGGGCCAGCACCAGATGTGGGCCGCGCAGTATTACAAGTTCGACAAGCCGCGACGCTGGATCAACTCCGGCGGTCTCGGGACGATGGGCTTCGGCTTGCCGGCCGCCATGGGCGTGCAGCTCGTGAATCCGGATGCGCCGGTGGTCTGCATCACCGGCGAGGCGTCGATCCAGATGTGCATCCAGGAGCTCTCGACCTGCAAGCAATATCACCTGCCGATCAAGATCGTGAACCTGAACAACCGCTACATGGGCATGGTCCGGCAGTGGCAGGAGTTCTTCTACGGCAACCGCTACGCCGAGTCGTACATGGACGCGCTGCCCGACTTCGTGAAGCTCGCCGAGGCGTACGGCCACGTCGGCCTGAAGATCGAGCAGCCGCGCGACGTCGAGGGTGCGCTGCGCGAAGCGCTCGCGCAGAAGGAACGGCTGGTGTTCCTGGATTTCATCACCGACCAGACCGAGAACGTGTTTCCGATGGTGCCGGGCGGGAAGGGCTTGACCGAGATGATCCTCGCGGAGGAGCTGTGAACACCTCCCACCCGGATCGCTTCCGCTTGGCTCCCTCTCCCCGCGAGCGGGGAGAGGCTTGGGGTGAGGGGCCGCGCGAGTCGAACGCGCGAAAGAACGCATGAGACACATCCTCTCCATCCTCGTCGAGAACGAGGCCGGCGCGCTGTCGCGGATTTCCGGGCTCTTCTCCGCGCGCGGGTACAACATCGAGTCGTTGACCGTGGCGCCGACCGAGGATCCGACGATGTCGCGGATGACGATCGTCACCAGCGGGTCCGACGACGTGATCGAGCAGATCACCAAGCAGCTGAACAAGCTCGTCGAGGTGGTCAAGGTCGTCGACTTGACCGAGGGCAACCACATCGAGCGCGAGCTGATGCTCGTCAAGGTGCGCGCCGCGGGCAAGGATCGCGACGAGATGAAGCGGCTCGCCGACATCTTCCGCGGCCGCATCCTCGACGTGACCGACAAGAGCTACACGATCGAGCTCACCGGCACCGGCGCGAAGCTCGACGCGTTCCTGCAGGCGATCGAGCCCGGCGTCATTCTGGAGACGGTGCGCACCGGTGCGTCGGGCATCGGGCGCGGCGAGCGCATCTTGCGCATTTAGGACAACCGAGGACATTCACATGAAGGTGTACTACGAGAAGGATGCGGACCTCTCCCTCATCAAGGGCAGGAAGGTCACGATCGTCGGCTACGGCTCGCAGGGCCACGCGCACGCGCAGAACCTGAACGACTCGGGCGTCAACGTGACGGTCGGGCTGCGCAAGGGCGGCGCGTCGTGGGAGAAGGCGCGTGCGGCGGGCCTCGAGGTCACCGAGGTCGCCGACGCCGTGAAGGGCGCCGACGTCGTGATGATGCTGATGCCCGACGAGCACATCGCCGCCGTCTACAAGAGCGAGGTCGAGCCCAACATCCGCAAGGGCGCGACGCTCGCGTTCGCGCACGGCTTCAACATTCACTACGGACAAGTCGTCGCGCGGCCGGACCTCGACGTCGTCATGGTCGCGCCGAAGGCGCCGGGCCACACGGTGCGCTCGACGTACGTCGCGGGCGGCGGCGTGCCGATGCTGATCGCCGTGCATCAGGACGCGTCGCAGCGCGCGCGTGACGTCGCATTGTCGTACGCCGCCGCGATCGGCGGCACGCGCGCCGGCGTCATCGAGACGAACTTCCGCGAAGAGACCGAAACGGATCTCTTCGGCGAGCAGACGGTGCTTTGCGGAGGCACCGTCGAGCTCATCAAGGCCGGCTACGAGACGCTCGTCGAGGCGGGGTACGCGCCGGAGATGGCGTACTTCGAGTGCCTGCACGAGCTGAAGCTGATCGTCGACCTCATCTACGAAGGCGGCATCGGCAACATGAACTACTCGATCTCGAACAACGCCGAGTACGGCGAGTACGCCACCGGGCCGAAGATCATCACCGCCGAGACGAAGCGCGCGATGAAGGAGGCGCTGACGCGCATCCAGTCGGGCGAGTACGCGCGCGAGTTCATTCTCGAGAATCGCGCCGGCGCCGCGGTGCTCATGTCGCGGCGCCGCATGACCGCGCAGCACTCCATCGAAGTCGTCGGCGAGAAGCTGCGCTCGATGATGCCCTGGATCAGAAAGAACAAGCTCGTCGACCAGACGAAGAACTAGGTTTCTGAACAGGGCCCTGATACCCGCGGCCCTCGAACGAGGGCCGTGCCGTTTTGCACGGCTATACTGGCAAAGCGACGCCTTTCGGGCGTCGACGAGGGGATCGCATGGCGCCCACCCATCGCGTACTCGGCGGTCGCCATCGATGGGCGCTCCTCGTTGGACTCGCGTTCGTGCCCTCGGTCGCGTCGGCGTTCTTCTTCCCCTGCACGTTCACGGGGAACACGATTTTCGCACCCTTCCATCCGCGACCCGCCGACGCGGTGCAGTTCGGCGTGAGCTACGGACAACCCGAAGTGGACTCGTTCGATCCGTCGGCGGTGTCCCTGACGCGGGCGACGCAATCCAGCGCGAAGGCGATCAGCCTCGATGTGCTCGTCACGACGACGCCGTCGCGCCATCCCGATTACGCGGCGGCCCGAGTGATCGGCACGATCGACAGCACCGTCATCGAGGTCGGGGGAACGTTGGGCACGCTGAGCGTTGGCGACTATTCGATCACGACCACGGTGTCGGTCGAAACAGCGTCGACCCCGGCGAAGGCACTGTGCTCGAAAACGTCGACACTCCAGGTGTACGCCACGACGGGCATCGAACCGGTGGTCGAGTACTACCACGCCGGGCTCGATCATTACTTCATGACCCAGGATCCATCGGAGATTCGGGACCTCGACACCGGCGTCCATCCCGGGTGGGTCCGTACGGGCGAATCGATGCTCGCCTATGGCCCGGGACAGACCAACGGCTACCTCAATGCGGTCGTGCGCTATGCGCGAGCGCCGGGCGCGAGCACGCACTTTTACACGCTGGCCGCGACACCGGAGGACGCGCGCCTTCGCGCTGGCGCGTTGGGTGACCAGTGGGCGGTCGAGACCTTCGATGCCTTCGAGGTGTACTCCGGCATCGATGCCCTGACCAGCCGATGCCAGCTGGGGACGATGCCTGTCTATCGACTCTGGAATGGGCGCGCCGACTCGAACCATCGGTACACCACGAGCCTCGCGATCCGGCAAGCGATGATCGCGCGCG
>DASTIY010000157.1:0-5112 GCA_035717085.1 Casimicrobiaceae bacterium
GGTCCCGACCGGTGCGGCACGATCTCGATTCACGATCTCGGCCTCGACGTTCACGACGTCGCCAAGGGCTTTCGCCTTGCGTGGCCGGGCCTCGTCGGCGCGTTGCCTGCGATCCTGGCGCGGCCGCTGCGCAAATCGCACAAGGGAACCTACGGCCGCGCGTGCATCGTCGGCGGTGCCGAAGGACTCGTCGGCGCGGCGCTGCTCGCCGGTCGCGCCGCGCTGCGACTCGGCGCCGGTCGCGTGGTCGTCGGACTCGCCGCACGTCAGCCCCCGCTCGTCGACCTGCTGTCGCCGGAGCTGATGCTGCGCGAAGCCGACGCGATCGGCACCGAGCACGACGCGTTCGTCGTCGGTCCCGGCCTCGGCAGTGGCGAGCGCGCACGCGCGCTCGTCGAGAAGGCGCTCGGCGTCGAGGCACCGATCGTCATCGACGCGGACGGACTCAACGCGATCGCGAACGATGCGGACCTTGCGGCCGCGGTCGCGCGACGCGAGGCGCCGACGCTGCTGACGCCGCATCCCGCCGAAGCCGCGCGCCTCCTGCATTGCACCACCCGCGACGTGCAGGCGGACCGCGTGGCGGCGGCGACGAAGCTCGCGACGTCGCTACGCGCACACGTCGTGCTGAAGGGCGCGGGAAGCATCGTCTCGCAACCCGACGGCACGTTCGACATCAACGCGAGCGGCAATCCGGCGCTCGCCACGGCGGGCTCGGGCGACGTCCTCTCGGGCATCCTCGGCGCGCTGCTCGCGCAAGGCATCGACGCAGCCGACGCCCTGCGCATCGGCGTCTGCCTGCACGGTGCTGCCGCCGACGCGCTCGTCGCGCAGCGCGTGGGACCGCTCGGCGTGACCGCGTCGGAAGTGATCGACGCGGCGCGCGCGCTCGTCAACGAGGCGACGCGCGAGCCGGCGCAGCGTTGATGCCGGAGCGGCGACGTCGGGTCAGGGAATCAGCAGCGTTGCGCCGGTCGTCTTCCGCGACTCGAGCGTACGGTGCGCCTCCGCCGCCTGCGCCAGCGGGAACGTCTGCCGCGCATCGGGCTTGATCTTGCCTTCCTTCACGAGCCCGAAGAGCTCCGACGCCATCGCGTTCAGCGACTCACGGTTCGCCGCGTGCGTGAAGAGCGTCGGTCGGGTGGCGTACAGCGAGCCTTTCTGCGACAGCATCATGATGTTGAACGGCGGAATCGGACCCGACGCCGAGCCGAAGCTCACGAAGAAGCCGCGCGGCGACAGGCAGTCGAGCGACGCGGGAAACGTGTCCTTGCCGATCGAGTCGTAGACGACCGGCACGCCCTTGCCGTTGGTGATCTCCTTCACCCGCTCGACGAAGTTCTCGCGCGTGTAGACGATCGTGTGCGCGCATCCGTATTGCCGGGCAAGCGCGGCCTTTTCGTCGGAACCGGCCGTGCCGATCATCGTCACGCCGAGTGCGCGCGCCCACTGGCACGCGATCAGCCCGACGCCGCCGGCCGCCGCATGAAAGAGAATCGTCTGTCCTGCCTTCAGCGGATACGTCTGCCGGAAGAGGTATTGCACGGTGAGTCCCTTCAGCATCATCGCGGCCGCGGTGCGGTCCTCGATGCCGTCGGGCAGCTTCACGAGCTTGTCGGCGGGCAGGTTGCGCTCGGTGCTGTACGCACCTACGGGACTCGTGCACGTCGCGACGCGATCGCCCGGCTTCAACCAGTCGACGCCCTCGCCCACCTCCTCGACGACGCCCGCCGCTTCGGTGCCGAGTCCCGACGGCAACTGCATCGGATACAGGCCGCTGCGCTGATACGTGTCGATGAAGTTGACGCCGATCGCGGTGTTGCGCATCCGGACTTCGCCGCGTCCGGGCTTGCCGACGTCGACCGATTCGAGCGTGAGCACTTCGGGACCGCCGGTACGATGGAAACGGATTGCCTGCGCCATGTCGTTCACTCCCCTGCTGGATGTGTCGAAGTCGCGGTCATGGATCCATGCACCGCCTGCGCCGATTATCGCGCAAGCGCACGGTGCTACGTGTTGCCCTCGATCGCACCGAACTCGATCGGCACGCGCACGTAGAAGATGGTGATGCGCTCGCTGCGGATGAACTCGAGAAGGCGATCGGCTTCCTCGTCGGTCACCGCGAACTCGATCTCCACGGTGAGATCGCCCGCGAGCTCGAAGAAGTGCTCCTCGTGCAGGACGCCGTGACGCCCGAAGCCGGCGATCGACCGAAACGCCGAGCCACCGTGGATGCCGACGCGCTTCGCGTGCTCGAGCAGGAACTCGTAGAGCAGCAAATGCCCGTGCTTGCGGTTCTCGTGCGCGTAGAAGCGAAGCAGCGTGCCGTTCATGGCGAGCCTCCCCACGCGAAGATGGCGCGCATCAACAGGATGCCGAGGATCGTCATGACGAGCGAGCCCACGACGTGCACGGCGATGCCGACGCAGGCCCAGAACCATTCGCCGCGCGTGAGCAGCGTCGTGATCTCGGCCGAGAACGTCGAAAAGGTGGTCAGGCCACCGAGAAAGCCGGTCGTGACGAGCAGGCGCAGCTCGGGCGACAGCATCGCGTGCCGCGTCATGACTTCCATCGCGAACCCCATCAGCAGACCACCGACGAGGTTGGCGGCGACCGTGCCGAGCGGCAGCGTCGGAAACAGCGGATTGAGCGCGCTGCCGAGCGCCCAGCGGATCCACGCGCCCACGGCGGCGCCGCCTCCGACGGCGAACCACGAACCCAAACCGGGCACGCGTCTGCTCCGGTTCGCTTAACGCAGCCAACGCAGCACGTCGTCGTGCCGCGGCAGCGGCGCGACGGCGCCGTAGCCGGTCGTCGCGAGCGCTGCGGCGCCGTTCGCATAGCGCGCGGCGGCGAAGGGATCGTCGCCCGCGGCGATGCGCGCCTCGAACGCGCCGTCGAAGCAGTCGCCGGCGCCCGTCGCATCGACGCTCGCCACGCGATGTCCCGTAATGCGTTCGGTGTGCATTCCATCCGAGACGAAGCAGCCGTCGCGTCCGAGCTTCAGCACGACGACACGCGCGCCGAGCGCGTGGCATTGCGCGACGATATCCAGCGGCTCGTCACCGAACAGCAGCCGCGCATCGTCGTGGCTCGGCAACGCGTAGTCGGCGCAGCGCAGCGTCGCGAAGATCACGGCTTTCGCCCGCGCGAGCGGCCACAGCTTCAGGCGCAGGTTCGTGTCGTACGCGATGCTCGCGCCGCTTCGCCGCGCGACGTCGATCGCCGCGAAGCACGCATCGCACGCCGACGTCGAGATCGCCTGGCTGATCGCCGACAGATGCAGCATGCGCGTCGAACGCAGCACGTCCTGCGGCAAGCGCGCAGGCGTCATCGCCGATGCGGCGGAGCCGTGGCGCAGATACGAGAATTCGTGGCCCTGCGCGCCGTGCGACACGAAGTAAACGCCGGTCGGCCGATCGGCATCGACGTCGACGCCGTCGGTCGCCACACCCTCGTCGCGCCACAGGTCGACGAGTCGTCGACCGAACGCATCGTCGCCGACGCGCGTCACGTAGCCGGTGCGCGCGCCAAGCCGTGCGGCTGCCACCATCGCATTGGACGTGTCGCCGCCGAAGCCTTGCAGCCACGTGCTCGCGTCGCCCGCGCGCGTCGCGTTGAATTCGATCATCGCCTCGCCCAAGCCGACGATGTCGAAGCGCGACGTCACGCGTGCCCTGCGGGCAGCGCGCGAAACGCGTCCGCGTACGCCGCGGCGGCGCGGCGCACCTGCGCGGCGTCGGCGCCCGGCTTGTAGAGGTTCGATCCGGTGCCGAAGCCGTCGGCGCCCTGCGCCCACCACGCCGTCATGTTGTCCGGACGAATGCCGCCCACGGCGAACACCAGCGTGCCTTTCGGCAGCACCGCACGCCATGCGCGAAGCGTCGCGGGCATCATCGCCTCGGCGGGAAAGAGCTTGAGGCCGTCGGCGCCGGCCGCGAGCGCGGCGAACGCTTCGGTGGGCGTCGCCACACCGGGCATGCAGGTCATCCCGAGCCGCTTCGCTTCGCGCACGACCGCGACATCGGCGTGCGGCATCACGATCAAGCGGCCGCCCGCCTCCTGCACGCGCGACACGTCGGCCGTTTCGACCACGGTCCCCGCGCCGACGAGGCAACGCTCGCCGTAGCGCTGCGCGAGTTTGCGGATCGATTCGAAAGGACGCGGCGAATTGAGCGGCACTTCGAGGATGCGGAAACCTTCGGCGGCGAGTGCGTCGCCGACCGCGTCGACCTCGTCGGGCGTGATGCCGCGCAGCACGGCCACGAGCGGCAGCGGCGCGAGGTAATCGGCAAGCTTCATCGACACTCCTTCAAACGATTCCGGCGCGATGCGCGATGCGCCACAGGCCATGCGCGGCCGCGTCGTCGTCCGCGCGTTGCGCGAGCATCGCCGCACTCGCAAGCGCGAGCGTGTAGCGTTCGGCGAGCGCGCTCGCGCCGATCACGTGGACGACGGATACGTCGACGCCCGCACGTGTCGCCCACGTGCGCGCCGCCCGGATTTCGCGCCCGATCAGCAAGCCCGACAGCCAGTCGCCGACATCTTCACTGACGAGCGCGCCGGTGAGCGACAGCGTACGCGCACCGAAGAGGTCGTGCGCGAGCTCGCCGTCGTCGAGGCCGCGCGCGACGCCGCGCGAGAAGGCGGCGCCGACGAAGCGGCGCGGCTCGTGTCCGGACAGGCGGCCGAGCAGACTGTGGTCCATCAGGATCGCGAAAAGCTCGCCGGTCATGAACGTCGTGAAGTCGACGATGCGGCCATGCTCGACGCGCGCCCACTTGCTGTGCGTCCCGGGCAGCACGGCGAGCAGCGGCGGCGCATCGGTCGCGATCGCGCCGAGCAGCTGCGTCTCCTCGCCGCGCATCACGTCGGGCACGCCCGCACGATCGCGCGTGATGACGCCGGGTACGATCGACAAGACGCCGAACGGCGCCTGCACGATTCGATCGGCGAGCGCCACGAGCGATGCGGGGCAATCGACGTACGGCGCCTCGACCCACCCTTGCCGGCTGCCGATCATGCCGCTGGCGATGCGCGGCGCGATGCCGATCGGCAAATCGTCGAGGAGCTTCGCGAGCGCAGCATCGAAGCGACCGTCGCGCACGTGAC
>DASTIY010000158.1:0-4467 GCA_035717085.1 Casimicrobiaceae bacterium
GTCGAGCCCGTAGCCGCGGTGCGCGATCGCGCTCGGCAGGTATTGCCCGAGGATGCCGTACGCGAGGAACGTCGCGCAGATGATCGGCAGCGCGATGCCGAGCACGCGGCGCGCCGCGTCGAACAGCATCAGGATGAAGACGGCGCCGACGACGAGGTCGAGCGTGCTCGGGTCGCCCGCGCGCTGAATCAGCTCCGCCTCGAACACGAGGTGATACAGGCCGATCGCGAATGCGACGAGCGCGATGATCGCGTCGTACCACACGATCCGATGGCGATCGGACCAGCCGCCGATCGGATGGATCAGGAACGCGAGCGCGAGCAGGAAGCCGACGTGGATCGAGCGCGTCGGCAGGCTCGAAAGCGGCGCGTACGCGGCGATGACGAGCTGGTACGTCGAGAACGCGAGCGCGATCGCCGCGACGATGCGTGCGTTCCAGCCGGTGAGGGTCCGCTTCGCGCCGGTTTCGTCGAATTCCGCGGCGTCCGGCTTCGCGAGTGTTCCAGGCTCGATTTTCGTCTGCCTCGGCTACTTGATGACGCCAACCTCGCGGTAGTACTTCTCGGCGCCGGGATGCAGCGGCACCGGCATGCCGTTCGTCGCCTTGTGGAGGTCGATCGCCTTCGCGGCCGAATGCGCGGCCACCAGCTGATCGAGGTTCGTCCACAGCGCCTTCGTCATGCCGTACACGATGTCGTTCGACACGCCGTCGTGCGTGACGAGGAAGTTCTGCACGGCCGCCGTGTGCACGTCGGCCGACTGGCCGTTGTACGTGTTCGCCGGTACCACCGCGCCGATGTACGCGGGGTCGCCGATCTTCTTCACGATCTCCTCGGGGATCGGCACGACGACGATCTGCACCGACGCGGCGAGGTCACGCAGCGACGACACGCCGAGGCCCGCCGACTGCAGCGTCACGTCGATCTGGCGATTCTTCATGAGCTCGACGGACTCGCCGAACGGCAGGTACTCGACTTTCGCGAAGTCCTTGTACTCGATGCCCGCCGCATGCAGCACCGCGCGCGCGTTCAACTCGGTGCCCGACTTCGGCGCGCCGACCGAGATCTTCTTGCCCTTGAGATCGGCGAGCGACTTGATGCCGGAGTCGGCGCGCGCCACGATCTGAATGTAGTTCGGATAGATCGCCGCGATGCCGCGCAGCTTCTTCAGCGGTTGCTTGAAGCCGGCCTCGGCGTTGCCTTTCCACGCGTCCGACAACGAGTCGCCGAGCGTGAACGCGATCTCGCCGCGGCCCGCTTCGAGGAGGTTCAGGTTCTCGACCGACGCTTTCGTCGCCTGGACCGACGTCTTGACGTTGGGGATGGACTTGCCGATCACGTTCGCGAGCGCGACGCCGAGCGGGTAGTAGACCCCGCTCGTGCCGCCGGTCAGCACGTTGATGAAGGTCTGCGCCGATGCCAGCGGCGCGGCGAACGCGACGCCGGCAACGAGCAGCGCGCGCAAGGTATGACGAACGAATCGCATGAGTTCTCCCGGGAAAGGCGGCGCCGCAAGCTCGCGCGGGCCGCACGCACGATGTCGCCGACCGTATGCGGCAGGCGCGTTGGATGCCGGATTATATTGAAAGCAGGCGACGCTCCCGCGCCACGTGCGACGAGCGTTCGAGCCGGGACCTTACTTTTCGACGTGGACGCCCGCGCCGGCGAGCGCGCGGTGCAACTCGCGCACGTGCTCGTGCCCGGTCGTCTCGACGACGCAGACGACGCGCACCGCGGAGAGATCGGGGCCCGAGAACGCGCGGTCGTGCACGATCTCCTTGATCGACGCGCCCGTCGACGCGATCACTTCGGCAAGCCGCGCGAGACCGCCGGGCCGATCGCTGATCGAGACGGTGAAGCGGGCGATGCGGCCGTCGGCGACGAGTCCGATCTCGATCACGCGGTCGAGCATCGTGAGGTCGATGTTGCCGCCGCAAAGCACGAGCACGACGTCCTTGCCCTTCAGCGTGTCGAGCTTGCCGGCGAGGAACGCCGCGAGCGGTGCGGCGCCGGCGCCTTCGACGACGCTTTTCTCGAGCTCGATCAGGCGCAGCACGGCGAGCGCGATCGTCGCCTCGTCGACCGTCACCACCTGGTCGACCACGCGGCGCAGCACGTCGAAGGCGATCGCGCCCGCCTGCATCACGGCCAGGCCGTCGGCGAGCGTCGACGACAACGTCACGGGCACGGGGTGTCCGGCGGCCAGCGCGGCCGTGAGGCACGCCGCATGAGCCGGCTCGACGCCGACGACGCGCACGTCGGGCTTCAGTGCCTCGCACACCGTGCCGATGCCGGCCAGCAGTCCGCCACCGCCGACGGGCGCGACGATCGCCTGCGCCGACGGGGCCTGCTCGAGGATCTCGAGGCCGATCGTGCCCTGTCCGGCGATGACGTTGCGGTTGTCGAAGGGATGAATGAACGTGAAGCCTTCGCGCGCAGCGATCGCCTCGGCCTCGACGCGCGCCTCCGACAAGTCCACGCCGTGGAGCACGACGTTCGCACCGAGCGCGCGGCAGTTGGCGACCTTGATGAGCGGCGCGAAGCGCGGCATGACGACCGTCACCGGGATGCCGAGGAGCGACGCGTGGTACGCGACGCCGAGGGCATGATTGCCGGCCGAGGCGGCGATCACGCCGCGCGCGCGCTCGGCTTGGCTCAATTGCAGCAACGCATTGCGCGCGCCGCGCTCCTTGAAGCTTCCGGTGCGCTGCAGGTAGTCGAGCTTGCAGTAGATGTGCGCGCCCGTGAGCTGCGACAGCGGAATCGACTCGACGCACGGCGATTCGTAGATGCCGCCGCGGATGCGCTCGCGCGCCGCTTCGATGTCGGCGAGCGTCACGCTGGGGTCGGCGACCATCAGAAGGGCAGCCGAATGCCCGGCTTGACGGCGGTCAGCACGCGCCGGAACTCCTGCTGGATGCGCGAAAGCGCCTTGTCGTCGTCGGCCTCGAAGCGGAGCACGATCACCGGCGTCGTGTTCGACGCGCGCGCAAGGCCGAAGCCGTCCGCGTACTCGACGCGCACGCCGTCGATGCCGATCACATCCTGCGCCCCGGGGAATTCCGCGATCTGCTTGAGCTTGGCGATCAACGCATGCTGCTCGCCCTCGTCGCACGCGATCTGCAGCTCGGGCGTCGACACGGCGTCGGGCAGCGCATCGAGAACCGCTGCGGGATCGACGTGCCGCGAAACGATCTCGAGCAGCCGTGCACCCGCGTACAGGCCGTCGTCGAAGCCGTACCAGCGCTCGCCGAATAACGTGTGGCCGCTCATCTCGCCGGCGAGCGCGGCACCGACTTCCTTCATCTTCGATTTGATCAGCGAATGTCCGGTCTTCCACAGTATCGGCACGCCGCCGTGCTCGCGAATCCACGGCTTCATGTTCCGCGTCGACTTGACGTCGTAGATGATCGTCGCGCCGGGCACGCGCGACAGCAAATCGGCAGCGAAGAGCATCAGCTGTCGATCGGCGAAGATGACGTGGCCCTGCGGCGTGACGACGCCGAGCCGATCCCCGTCGCCGTCGAACGCCAATCCCAGCTCGCGATCGCCTTCGCGCAACCGTCGCTTCAGATCCTCCAGATTCGCCGGCTGCGAGGGGTCCGGATGATGATTCGGAAAACGGCCGTCGACCTCACAGAACAGTTCGGCGACGTCGCAACCGAGGCGGCGATACAGCTCGGGTGCGAAGGCGCCCGCGACGCCGTTGCCGCAATCCACCGCGACCTTCATCGGCCGCGCGAGGTGCACGTCGCCGGTGATGCGGTCGAAGTACGCGGGCGCGATGTCCTGTGTGCGCCGCGCGCCGGAGCCGCTTCGCACGTCGCCGCGCTCGATGCGCGCGCGCAGCGCCTGGATGTCGTCGCCCGACAGCGCGTTGCCGTCGATTACCATCTTGAGGCCGTTGTAGTCGGGCGGGTTGTGGCTCCCCGTCACCATGACGCTGCATTTCGTGCCGAGATGCTCGGCGGCGAAGTACGTCATCGGCGTGGCCACCATGCCGATGTCGATCACGTCGAGGCCCGCCGCGAGGATGCCTTCGGAGAGCGCCTGCAGAAGCTCCGGTCCCGACAACCGGCCGTCGCGACCCACGACGATCGCCGTGCGCGATCGCTCGGCGGCGAGCGTGCCGAGCGCGCGTCCGATCGCGCGTACCGCGTCGGGGGTGAGCGTGCGGCCGACGACGCCGCGAATGTCGTAAGCCTTGAAGATCTCGGGAGCGAGCGTGGGCATGGTGAAGGCGGATCAGGGACGGGATCGGTCGTCGCCGACGATCGACGCGAAGTAGTGTAGCAATCGCGCGGGCAGCCATTCGACGCGGCCGGGAAACGGTCCGTGCGCGAATCCCGCGTGGCCGCCGCCCGACGGCTGCTCGAGCGTAACGCATGCGCTCACCTCGCTTTGCGCAGGCAGCGACGCGGCGGGAATGAACGGGTCGTTACGCGCGTTGAGCACCAGGGTCGGGACC
>DASTIY010000159.1:0-11164 GCA_035717085.1 Casimicrobiaceae bacterium
AGCTTCGGCATGCCGCAGCACACTTCCTTCTCGACGACGCGATACGGGATCTCGAAGTGCGCGAGAAGCTTGAGCAGGTCGTGCCCGATGCCCGGCTCGTTGTAGTTCACGTAGCAGGTCGCGAAGATCGCAATCTTGCCCGGCGTGCGCGTGCCGTCGCGCACCGGCCAGTCCTGCGACGGCACGAACGACGAGCGGAAGCGGCGCCCGGCATAAGGCGGAAGCCACGCCTGCTTGGCGATGCCGAGCGTCTTTTCCATGACGCCGCGGATCGGCGGTGACTTGTTCGCCGCGTTCACCGCTTTCACGACGACGGGAATCGTCGCGAGCTTTCCGACCGCGTCGGTGCTCGTCAGCACCCGGTCGCGCAGCGTGAACTCGCCCTTTTCGTGCCGGACCGCCTTCGCGCGCAACATGACGTGCGGAAAGTCGACGTTCCACGGGTGCGGCGGAACGTACGGGCATTTCGTCATGTAGCAGATGTCGCACAGGTAGCACTGCTCGACGACCTTCCGGTAGTCCTCCTTCGCGACGCCGTCGACTTCCATCGTCGCGCTGTTGTCGACGAGATCGAACAGCGTCGGGAACGCATTGCAGAGCGACACGCAACGGCGACAGCCGTGACAGATGTCGAAGATGCGTTCCTGCTCCTTGTAGAGCGCCGCCTCGTCGTAGAAGGCGGCGCTCTTCCAGTCGAGCGGATGGCGCGTCGGTGCCTGGAGGTTGCCTTCGCGCTCGGGCGTCGACGGCATGCCGATCAGCCGCGCAGCGCCGACCCAAGCGGATGCGGCCCCCGGGGGGCAGCGAGCACAGCGAGCGTGGGGGGACCACCCATCGCCTAATCGGCCAGCGAGTCGAGTGCTTTCTGGAAGCGGTTGGCGTGCGAGCGTTCGGCCTTCGCGAGCGTTTCGAACCAGTCTGCGATCTCGTCGAAGCCCTCGCCGCGCGCGGCCTTCGCCATGCCCGGATACATGTCGGTGTATTCGTGCGTTTCGCCGGCGACCGCGGCCTTCAGATTCTCGCGGCTCGTGCCGATCGGCAGATCCGTGGCGGGATCCCCGATCGCGGCGAGGTAATCCATGTGGCCGTGCGCGTGGCCCGTCTCGCCTTCCGCCGTGGAGCGGAACAGCGCGGCCACGTCGTTCTGGCCTTCGACGTCGGCCTTGTTCGCGAAATACAGATAGCGGCGGTTCGCCTGCGATTCGCCGGCGAACGCGGCTTTCAGGTTGTCATGGGTCTTCGTGCCTTTGAGCGGCTTCATGGCGTGCTCCTTCGAGTGAATGCGCGATTCGATGCGACGCGCTGACGTTGCCTGCGCCGGCGTGGACATCGCGTGCCGATGCCGGGGCCGGTGACCGGTTCATTGTCGATTGACGGCTATCGAATGTCCAATCGACTGTGACAATGCCTTCGATAAATAGTGCTTATCAGCGACGCTCATCGCTCCAGCCGGTCGTACGCCGGCAGCGTGAGGAATTCGACGAACGTGTCGCTTTCGACCAGATCCGCAACGATTCGCGCGGCCTCGTCGTAGCGGCCCTCGGCGAACGCCGCGCCGAGCAACGCACGCACCTTCGCGAGCTCCTCGGGCACCATCGTCGCGACGAGTTCCTTCGTCACCTTGCGACCGTCGTCGAGGACGCCCTTCGGCGAGCGGATCCATTGCCACACCTGCGAGCGCGAAATCTCCGCCGTCGCCGCGTCCTCCATCAGGTTGTAGATCGGCACCGCGCCCTGGCCTGCGAGCCATGCGCCGACGTACTGGATCGCGACGTTGATGTTGAGACGAAGGCCTGACTCGGTGATCGGCCGCTCGGGCTCGAAACGCAGCAGATCGGCCGCGGTGACGCGCACGTCGCTGCGCTTCGCGGTCGAGATCTGGTTCGGCGACGGCATCAGCCGATCGAAGGCGTCCTTGGCGACGGGAACGAGTCCTGGATGGGCGACCCACGTGCCGTCGTGTCCCTGGCGTGCCTCGCGCTCCTTGTCGGCGCGCACCTTCGCGAACGCTTCGGCATTCGCCGCCTCGTCGTTCTTCACGGGAATCTGCGCCGCCATGCCGCCCATCGCGAACGTGTCGCGGCGATGACAGGTCTTGACGAGCAGCTCCGCGTAGCTCTTCATGAAATGCGTCGTCATCGTGACGAGCGCGCGATCGGCAAGACAGAAATCGCGGTTGCTGCGGAACTTCTTGATGCAGCTGAAGATGTAGTCCCAGCGCCCGGCGTTGAGCCCCGCCGAATGATGGCGCAGCTCGTAGAGGATCTCGTCCATCTCGAACGCGGCGAGGATCGTCTCGACCAACACCGTCGCCTTGACCGTGCCGCGGGGGATCAGGAGATCGTCCTGCGCCATCACGAAGATGTCGTTCCACAAGCGCGCCTCGAGGTGGCTTTCCATCTTGGGCAGGTAGAAGTACGGCGCACCGCCACGCGCGATCAACGGCTTCGCGTTGTGGAAGAAATAGAGCGCGAAGTCGAAGATCGAGGCCGACATCGGCTCGCCGTCGATCAGCACGTGCTTCTCCGGCAGGTGCCAGCCGCGCGGGCGCACGAACAGCACCGCGGTCTTCTCGTTCAGCCGGTACGTCTTGCCCTCGGGCGACACGTAGTCGATGCGCCGGCGAATCGCGTCGCGCAGGTTGAACTGTCCTTCGACGTTGTTCGACCACGTCGGCGTATTGGCGTCCTCGAAGTCCGCCATGAACACGTTCGCGCCGCAATTCAGCGCGTTGATGATCATCTTGCGGTCGACGGGCCCGGTGATCTCGACGCGCCGGTCCTGGATTTCCGCGGGCACCGGGTCGCAGGTCCAGTCGTCTTCGCGAATCTCGCGTGTCTCGTCGAGAAAGCCGGGCAGCTCGCCGGCATCGAACTGCACCTGCCGCGCGACGCGGCGAGCGAGCAGCTCCGTGCGGCGCGCGCCGAACGCCCGCTGCAGACGCGCGGCGAACGCGAGCGCGTCGGGCGTGAGGATCTCGGCGAATTGCTCGGTGATTTGCCCGGTGATTTCGATGCCGGGGCCGTAACGCGGAGCGTTCATGGACGATGGATTCCGGGGACGAGGGATCCATGCGCCGGCGAGCCGCACGCGCATGGCGCCGCGAGACGTCGCGGCACCGCCATGGTACCGGGTGCGTCCGCGAACCATCGCGGCGCGTTTGATCGGGATCAAGCGGTGGCGTCGATGCGCCCCTCACCCTCTCCCCGCACGGCGGGGAGAGGCAACCTCGACGCGCGTCCGTACGAAATGCCGAAGGCGCGATGCGGCTAGGCGGCTTCGGCTCCGACCGGCACGCGGATCGCGATCGCACCCTGCGCGTGCGCGCGATTCACGGCGGCGATCACGGCTTTCAGCGTCGCCGTCACGATGTTCGGATCGAGTCCGACGCCATAAATGTTGCGATCGCCGGCGCGCAACTGCACGTACGCCACCGCCGTCGCGTCCTCGCCGGTGCCGGTCGCGTGCTCGTGATACGCGAGCACGTGAACGTCGACGCCGAGTTGCTCGCGCATGCCGTGCACGAAAGCGTCGACCGGGCCGTTGCCGGCGCCGGCGACCAGCGTTTCGATGCTGTCGACCGCGAGGCGAGCGGTCAATTGCTCGAGGCCGCCTGCCATGTGGCCCGAGCGATGGTCGATGTAGCGAATCGGCGCGTCGACGCGGATGTATTCGCGCTCGAACGTCGCGTGCAGGTCGGCGGGCGTCTGTTCCTTGCCGGTCGCGTCCATGATCGCCTGCACGACCTGGCTGAACTCGATCTGCAGCAGGCGCGGCAGCGCGAGACCGTAATCGCGCTCGAGCAGGTACGCGATGCCGCCCTTGCCCGATTGACTGTTGACGCGAATGACCGCCTCGTACGTACGGCCGACGTCCGCCGGATCGATCGGCAGATACGGGACTTCCCAGATCGCGTTGCCGTTCGCCTCCGCCGCATGCTGCGCGGCGAAGCCCTTCTTGATCGCGTCCTGATGCGAGCCCGAGAACGCGGTGAACACGAGCTCGCCCGCGTAGGGATGCCGCGGATGCACCGGCAGCGCCGTGCAGTACTCGGCGGTGCGGATGACGCTTCCGATATCGCTGAAATCGAGCCTGGGGTCGATGCCCTGCGAATAGAGATTCATCGCGAGGGTCACGACGCAAACGTTGCCCGTCCGCTCGCCGTTGCCGAACAGGCAACCTTCGACGCGATCGGCGCCGGCCATGACGGCGAACTCCGCGGCGGCGACGCCGGTGCCGCGATCGTTGTGCGGATGGACCGAGATGATCACCTGGTCGCGCCGCGACAGGTGCCGGTGCATCCACTCGATCTGGTCGGCGAAGACGTTGGGTGTGGCGACCTCGACCGTCGCGGGAAGATTCAGGATGATCGGGTGCCGGCTCGCCGGGCCGAGCACGTCGACGACGCGCTCGCAGATCTCGAGCGCAAAGTCGAGCTCGGTCATCGTGAACGTTTCCGGCGAGTACTCGAAGCGCCAGTCGGTCTCGGGCTGCTCGGCGGCGCACTGCGCGAACAGCTTCGCGCCTTCGACCGCGATCTCGATGATCCCGGCGCGATCCTTGCCGTACACGACGCGGCGGAAGAGCGGCGACGTCGGGTTGTAGAGGTGCATGATCGCCGTGCGCGCACCGCGCACCGACTCGAACGTTCGCCGGATCAATTCCTCGCGCGATTGCGTAAGCACCTGGATCGTGACGTCGGCGGGAATCAGGTCCTCCTCGATCAATTGCCGCACGAAGTCGAAGTCCGTCTGCGACGCCGACGGAAACGCCACCTCGATCTCCTTGAAGCCGATGTCGACCAGTTGGCGGAACATGCGAAGCTTGCGCGTCGCATCCATCGGCTCGATTAGCGCCTGGTTGCCGTCGCGCAGATCCGTCGAAAGCCAGATCGGCGGCGCCGTGATGGTTTTCGTGGGCCAGGTGCGATCGGGAAGGTCGATCGGCTGGAACGGGCGGTATTTGCGCGCGGGAACGGAAAGCATGGTCGAGTCCTGGTCGTGACGACGACGATTCGACCGTCCTGTCGGACGGCGTGGGCACTGCTCGAAGCGAGGGGCGGGTTCGTTATCTGCGCGCGGGGCGCAGAAGCAGCAGCAGGCCGCCCGAAAGGAGGGCAGGCGCGAGGGCGCGGGCGGCGATGGAGGATTTGCTCATCAAATCCACCTTACACCCATTCGGGATGCCGCGCAAGTCGAGGCCCCTCGCGGCTTTCGCGTGCGACACTTGCCGCCTTTTGCCCCGTCGCCACGCTGCATGACGACCGAAACGGCCGAGGGGCGCGCGTTCGCGGTTCGCCGGTTCGAAGGCGTTGCCGCCGACCCGCGCCGAGTCGCCGACCGACATGGTGAGCAGGCACGCACGAGCCTTCGTGACGCGGCGATCCTGTTCGCGTGCGTGCTCGGCACGTGCATCGCAGCCCTCTCGGTGCGCCAGGACGCGAATTGGGACCTGCAGAACTACCACTTCTACGACCCGTGGGCATGGCTGAGCGGGCGAATCTTCGGACCCGACATCGCAGCCGCCCAGCTGCAGACGTTCCACAATCCACTGCTCGACGTGCCGTTCTATGCGATGGTGCGCGCCGATTTCGATCCACGCTTCATCGCGTGCGTGCTCGCGCTGCCGACGGCGGTGGCGGCGTTTTTCCTCATCAAGCTGTGCGAACGCATGTTC
The DNA here is from genome assembly GCA_035717085.1 of Casimicrobiaceae bacterium. Taxonomy (GTDB): domain Bacteria; phylum Pseudomonadota; class Gammaproteobacteria; order Burkholderiales; family Casimicrobiaceae; genus VBCG01. The sequence continues at coordinate 5,677 of DASTIY010000159.1, forward strand.
CGCGACTTGCCGCGAGCGACGGGCACATGGCTGATCGTCGCCGCGTGCGCGATCGGCCTCGGCGGAGCGATGGGGCGTTCGCAGTTCGCGACGACGATGAACGAATGGCCCGGCGCGATGTTCACGATGGCGGCGCTGTACGGCCTCCTGTGCCGCGGAAAGGTCGACGCGGGGGTCGATCTCTCACGCTGGGCATTGGTGGGGACCGGCTTTCTCGCCGGCGCCGCATCGGGCTTCAAGCTCACGGCCGGCACGTACGCGCTCGCGCTGGCGATCGCGCTGCTCTTTCGCCGCATGCCGATTCGCGCGAATGTCGGCGAGGTCGCAATGTTCTGCGTCGGGGTGCTGGCGGGACTTCTCGCAACGATCGGCTTCTGGTGCTGGCAGCTTTGGACTCATTACGGGAATCCGATCTTCCCATACGCGAACCAGTGGTTTCGATCGCCATGGTGGGAGGTCGCGCCGCTGCTCCCGCGCAAGTTCGGTCCGCACGATCTTCGCCAAGTCCTGCTCTTTCCCTTCGAGCTCTATTCACCGCCCGCGGGCTTCGTTGCCGAGGTGAAATACCGCGATCCCCGGTTTCCGCTGCTTTGCCTGCTGGCGATCGCCGGCGCGATCGTCGCGCTATCGCGTCGACCGCGTGCAGGCAACGCGCTCCGATTCACGAACCGTCGCGAATGGATGTTTCTCGGCGTGTTCTTCGTGGCGGCGTTCGCGATCTGGGCATACGTCCACTCGATCGCACGCTATCTCGTGCCGCTCGAATTGCTCTCGGGCGCGTTCATCGTCGCGCTGATCGCGCGCGGCCTCCCCGCACGGCATGCCGCTGCCATCGTGCCTGTCGTCGCGATCGTCGTCATCGTGACGACCGAGCCGGGCGATTGGGGCCGCGTTCCCTTTGGCGATCGCTGGTTCGAGCTGAAAGTGCCGCCGGTCGACGATCACGCGCTCGTGCTGCTCGCGAGTGGCGCGCCGATGGCGCATGTCCTGCCGTTCCTGCCCGCATCCGCCGTCAACGTCGGCATCGCGACGAATCTCGTCAACCCGGAACTGCACAACCGGTTGCAGGACGCGATCGCCGACCGCATCGCGCGTCACGAAGGTCCGCTCTACTCGCTCGCGCAGCCGCCGCAGAATCCGGCGCTCGCGTTGGATTTCTACGGCCTCGTCAAGTCGTCGTGCGCGCCTCTTTCGACGAACATGTCGTCGTGGCCCCTCGAGCTTTGCCGGCTCGTGCGTCGAACGAAATGACGGGCGTCACGCCTCCGTGCCGTGATCGCGCCAGGGCGCGGGTACGGCAAGATACGCAAGGCGCTTCAACTCGCGACGCCCGCGCGCCACGCTGTCGAGAATCAGGCCGCAGCTGAACGCGAGAAACGACAGGATCATCAACCCGCTCGCGAGAATCGCCGTCGGCAAGCGCGGCACGAGCCCGGTGCGCATGAACTCGCGCACGACGTCGATGCCGAGCACGAGGCCGACGGCAGCGAGCGCGACGCCCAGGATCGAGAAGAACGAGAGCGGTCGCTCGTCCTTGAACAGCAGGAGCGTCGCGAGCAGGATTCGCGTTCCGTCGCGGTAGGTTGCGAGCTTGCTTGGCGATTCGGACGGCCGCTCGAAATACGGCGTCGGGATTTCCGCCGTCGGCAGCCGCTGCTGCAGCGCGTGCACGGTGAGCTCGGTTTCGATCTCGAATCCGGTCGACGCGGCCGGGAACGACTTGACGAAACGTCGCGACAGCACGCGATAGCCGGAGAACATATCGGTCGGCTTTGTACCGAACAGAAACCCCAGCAAGCGATTGAACAGCCGGTTGCCGAAGCGGTGGCCACGACGATACGCCGCGGCCTGTCCCCGCTCGTCGCGCACGCCCGTCACCATTTCGCACCGGGCGCTCGTCAGCACGTGCAGCATTCGGCGCACGCTCGGCGCGTCGTACGTGGCGTCGCCGTCGACCATCACGTACACGTCCGCCTCGATCTCGGCGAACATGCGCCGCAATACCTCGCCCTTGCCGGGACGCGCTTCGTGCCGAACGATCGCGCCCGCCGCGGCCGCCACTTCGCCGGTCGGGTCCTGCGAGCCGTTGTCGTACACGTAGATCCGCGCGCCAGGAAGCGCCGCCTGGAAATCGCCGACGACACGTGCGATCGTCGCCGCCTCGTTACGGCACGGGATGAGAACGGCGACATCGACGCGCCGGGAAGGCGTCGCCCCTTCGACAGGCGTCGCTTCCGCGACCCGCATCGGTGAAAGCGGGGGACGGTCCATTTCAGGATGCGCCTGTCGCCCCGCGCGATGCGCGGGCGTCGTCGCTTCGCCGGTCGAAAATCTGCAGCGAAATGTCGGCGGGCAACACGGCGAGAAGCGGCGAGGCGACGACGACGCCGAGCCAGATCAGGCGCAGCGCCGCAACGGGCATCCGGTTGTTGTAGCGAAGGCGCGGCCACAGCTCACCGATCGAAAGCGTCTGCAGGCTTCGCCGCTCGCACTCGCGAAACCCCGCGCGCTCGAGCAGTTTCGCCAAGGCGTCGGGCTGGAAATACGACAGGTGAGGCGAGGGAAACCCGATCTGCCACAGACGATCGTGAGGGCCGGAGACGCCGATGCGGCGAAGCACGTCAGCGACGCGAAAGAAGATACCCGTGCAGTTCGGAAGATTGATGGCGACGACGCCTCCGTCGTGCAACAACGCCGGCAGCGCGCGCGCCGCGCTCAACGGATCGGGCAGGTGCTCGAACACGTCGTTGAAGACGATCGCGTGGAAGCGCTGCCCGTGCGGAAGGTCCGCCGGGAAGTAGCCCGACCACACGGTGCCGCCACCGGCGACGCTACCCATCGCGCGTGTCGCCCGCGCCGCATCCGGCTCGATGCCGAACGCAACGTATCCGCGACGCGCGGCGGCGGCGAGAAACGAGCCATAGGCGCAGCCGACTTCGAGAAGACGTGCGCCCTGCGCGGGGACGTAGCGTTGAAGCCGGTCGAGCACGATGTCGAAATTCCGCTCCCGCGTACCCGCAATCGCTGCGCCGAACGCGGCTTCGTCGCCGCGATCCGCGATGCGATCGGCGACGATGGCGATCGGAAGCGTCGACCGAAAGCATCCGCATCGCCGGCATTCGAACCGGAAGCCGCCGACAGGGCCTTTCATCGGCGCCTCGCACGCCGGACAGGTGAGCGACACCGGCATCGGTACCGCACCGCTTCGCGCACGCTCGAGAATCGCCGCCGGCATCAGCTGACCGAGATCGCGACGCCGACGATGATCACGAGCGCACCGGCCAACGTTCGCCATCCCACGGTTTCACCGAGAAATACGTGCGCGAGCAGCGGCACGATGACGAACGTCAGCGCGTACACCGGAAAGGCGATGCCGAGCGGCGTGCTGCGCAGCGCCAGGAGCCAGAGAACCGTCGCCAGTGCGTAGGTCGCGAGCGCGACGACGAGCGGAGCGTTCGCGGCGCTGCGCAGTGCCGTCCACGCGCCGCCATCGAGCCGCAATTGCGACGCCGCCGACTTGAACAGGATCTGGCCGACACCGATCAGCACGACGCAGGCGAGGACCAGCGCGAAGCCTTTCATGGACACGAGCGACCGCTCCCCGCGCGCGTGCGCGCGCCGCCTGGCGAGATCACGCGGCGCGCGGGCGTCGCGCGCGAAGCAGCATCCAACCGGACACGACGAACCCGGACACGGCGTACGCGACGAACGCCGCGAAGAGCACGAGCGGCGGCTGGTACGAGAGCAGTGCGAGGAACAGCACGACCAGGAACACCGCGACGAAGGGCACGCTCTTCTTCAGGTTGATCGTCTTGAAGCTGTAGTACTTGAGGTTCGACACCATCGTCAGGCCTGCGAACAGCGTGACCGCCCATGCCGCCCAGCGCAGCGCATCGGGGTCGTAGCCCAGGTCGTCGACGACCCATACGAGGCCGGCGACGAGTGCGGCGGCCGACGGGCTCGGCAGTCCCATGAAGTAGCGCTTGTCGGCGACCTCGAGCAGCGTATTGAAGCGCGCGAGGCGAAGCGCCGCCCCCGCGACGTAGACGAATGCCGCGATCCACCCGAGCTTGCCGAGGTCGCGCAGCACCCACTCGTACATGACGAGCGCGGGGGCCGCGCCGAAGCTCACCATGTCGGAGAGGCTGTCGAACTCGGCGCCGAACGCGCTTTGCGTGCGCGTCATGCGCGCGACGCGGCCGTCGAGCCCGTCGAGCACCATCGCGACGAAGATCGCGATCGCGGCCTGCTCGAAGTTGACGTTCATCGCCTGCACGATCGCGTAGAAGCCCGCGAAGAGCGCAGCCGTGGTGAACATGTTCGGCAGCAGGTAGATCCCGCGGCGGCGCACGCGGATCTTCTCGAGCCGCCGCTCGTCCTGCAGGTCGTCGTCGCCGATCATCGCGCCGCCTCGCCGGCCGTCCCGGACGACCCACGCAACTGCGCGATGATCGACCGGCTCGCATACACCTTGTCACCGACGGCGGCCTTCGGCAGCGCATCCGGCGGCAAATAGACGTCGACGCGCGAACCGAAGCGGATGAAGCCGTAGCGCTCGCCGCGCGAAAGCCGGTCGCCGGCCTTGACGTAGCACAGGATCCGTCGCGCGATCAGGCCGGCGATCTGCACGCACGTCACCTCGACGCCCGCTGGCGTGACGAGCTTCAGCGCATTGCGCTCGTTGTCCGACGACGCCTTGTCGAGCGCCGCATTGACGAAGTTGCCGCGGTGATACCAGACGTCCTTCACCTCCGCGTCGACCGGACTGCGGTTCGAATGCACGTCGAACACGTTCATGAACACGCTGACGAGCAGCGCGTCGCGGTCGAGCCAAGGGTCGCGCGCATTACCGATGCGCACGATCCGGCCGTCCGCCGGGGCGAGCACGGCGTTCGGATCATCGGGAATCGGCCGCGGGGGATCGCGGAAGAACTGCAGGACGAAGAGGAACGCAATCCACGCGAGCGCGGCGAGCACCCACCACCCCAGCAGCGACAGCACCAGCGCCACGACGAAGGCAACACCGAGATACGGCCAGCCCTCGCGCGCGATGATCGGATGCGGATAGCGGCGCATCGTCAGAGGTATGCGCAAACGGCGGCGGATACGCGTTCGTCGCGCACCGCGTCACTTGGGGATCGCATCGTCGATGCGCTTCTCCTGCTCGATCGCTCCCTGGTTCACGAGCTGCTGCACGCTCTTCGCCTTGTCGAGCGCATTGCGCGGCGTCATCGCCGCCGCCTGCTCGACCTCGGTCGCGCCCGGTGCGGCGGCGTGCGCGGGCTTGTCCTTGTCGTCGAGCAGTCCATAGCCCTTGAGCGCGCTCTTCGCGGAAAGCGCGACGATCACGAGCGCGAGCAGGATCAGGACCAGGCCCACCCAGCCGCGTTGACGATCACGCGATGGCATCGGTCACTCCCTCGAAGCGGAGACTGCCGAGTATACCGTCGCCCCCCAGTTGCCCTCACGGGGCGAGCGCGCACATCAC
>DASTIY010000160.1:0-16820 GCA_035717085.1 Casimicrobiaceae bacterium
CGCTCATCACAGCGGGAGCACGGTGACGCTCGAGGCGTCGCCGAACACCTGCACGTCGACGTTCAGCAGCGCGCGCACCGTGAAGCCGGCGATGCGGTCGCTCTCGACGCGCGCCTGTCGAAAGCCCTCGAGCGGTCGCACCGGCTTGCCGAACACCCACAACGCTTCGAGGGGAAGATCCGACGCGATCTCGCCCGTGTGCTGCACGCCGCGGCCGAGCGGCAGCGCGTAGCCTTCGCGGCCGAACACCGGAAACTGGTCGAGCTTCGCCGCGTAGCGCAGCACCTGCGACCCCGCGTACCGTGCGCGGGTGTTGAGGTCGTACCATGCGCCGGGGGGCAGCGCGACGTCGATCTCGCCGCCCTCGCGCAGGATCGGCGCGACGAGCAGCGCGTCGCCGCACATGAACTGCGTCTCGAAGTCGCGCACGAGGCGGCTTTCGGGAAATGCGAGCGGCATCGCCCGCGCGACCGGCACGCCCGTGCGCGTCGCCTCGGTGATCGCCTGCTCGAGATACGGAATCAGCCGATAGCGGAACGTGAGCCACTTGCGCGCGATGCCTTCGGCCTCCGCGCCGTAGAGCCACGGGTCGCGGTCGCCACCGCCGGCGAGCCGCAGATGCGACAGGAACACCGAGGCCTGGAGCCAGCGCACGAAGAGCTCCGGCGGCGCGCGCTCGCCGAGGTCGGCGCCCACCGTCGCCGCATAGCACGCGACGCCGCTCATGCCCGACGACAGCGCGCCGCGCAGCGTCGCCGCGAGCCCTTCCCAGTCGGCTTGCGCGAAGGGACCGATCGCAAGCGGCGTGCGTTGGCTCCCCGTCCAGCCTGCCGTCGCGAAGATCGCCGGCGCGCCGCCGCCCGGTGTGCGATAACGCGCGGTCGCCTCGAACGCGCAGCGCGTGTGCAGCAGTGCATACGCATTGGAAAGGCGCGACCCGGCGTCGCCGTTCCATGCGGCGACGTCGTCGGGCACCTCGGTTCGCGCTTCGACGCTCACCACGTCGATGCCGGCCTCGAACACGCTCGCATGCGCGTCGCGCCACCACGCGAAGGCGTCGGCGTGCGTGAAGTCGACCAGCGCGAACTCGCGCCAGGTCGCCTGCGCCTCGTCGCCCTCGGCGCGCGCACAGATGTAGGGCTCGCCTTCGTCGGTGGCGAGCAGGTATTGCTGCGACGCGAGCTCGTGGAAGAGCGGCGAATCGACGTCGACTTCCGCGGTCTCGCGCAGGCACAGCCTGAACGCGCGCTCGCGAAGCTTCGCAAGCCACGCCGGCGCTTCGGCCGCGTTGGCCCCTTCGACGATCGACGCGGCGAAATCGCCGAACGCATCGCCTGCGAGCGCCACCACGTCGGCGGAAATGCGTCGCTCGCGAAAGCGCGTCGCGGCGACTGCGCTCGCGTCCGGCGCCTCGTCGCGCGCGCGCACGAGCGCGAGGCCGAGGCTCCAGCGAGGGACGGGCGCGGGTCGACCGGTGATTTGCGTGTACAGATCGAGGATCGAGGCCGGCTGATCGCCGGCGAAGACGAACAGGTCGAGCGCATCGTCTTCGACGACCAGCGCGTAACTGCGATGCGACCAGTCCGGATGCCCGATCGCGTGCGTCACGTCGGCCGGTGTATGCACGTACACGCCCCACGCGCCCTGCGTGGTGCCGACGCTCCACGCGAACGGCGTGTTGGTCCCCGAGCGTGACGTGTTGACGTCCTGCGCGTCCTCGACGCGCGACTGCAACAGCTGCCCGCGCTTGTCGAGCGCGCCGAATTTCTCGCCGAGACCGTAGACCGGCTCGCCGGTTGCGAGCGCGAACGCCGCCGACCAGAGACCGCCCTGGCGCACGCGGCCGAGCGCAGGCAATCGCGGCGCACCGGTGCGATCGTGATCGGTCGCCGAGCACAGCACGAGCCGATCCTTCCACAGAAGACGAAACGCGAGCGGCCCGCTCGCGATGTCGAGCCGCGCGTCACCGGCGGCGATCGCCCACGCGCCACGCGCGGATTGCGTCGTCGTCGCCGCTTGCGGCCGCGCGGCCACGATGCCGTAGTCCGCACGCGCCGCGGGCCCGACGCGAAGCCGGAAGGCGCCGGCGCCGTAGCACTGCACGTCGAGCACGTCGCCGCTCGACGTCGCGAACGACGCGCCGGTCGCACTCGTGCCGAGCGCGTGCAAAACGTCGAGGCGCAGCGCGTCGGCCGGATCGATCCGCATCGGTGCGCGGATCAGCCGCGAAACCGCATTTCGACTCGTCCCGGGTTCGGCACGCGCTTGGCGAAGATGCCGCCGCTTTGCGGATACTTCGCGAGCTCGGCCGCGTCGCGCTTCTGGCGTGCCGTCGTCACGTACAGCGTGCACAGATCCGGACCGCCGAACGCGCACATCGTCGGGCAGACCGCCGGCAGGAAATGCTCGGCCACGCGCATGCCGTCCGGCGCGAGCTCGACGAGCCGCCCGCCGCCGTAGTGCGCGGACCAATAGTGACCGCGTGCGTCGGTGGTGCCGCCGTCGGGGCGCTCGCCCTCTCCGGTCCACTGCGCGAACACGCGACCGTGACTCGGCGTGCCGGTCGTTTCGTCGTAGTCGTAGGCGCGCACGGCACGGGCCGGCGTGTCGCTGTGGAACATCGTGCGCCCGTCCGGGCTCCACGCGAGGCCGTTGCTGATCGTCATGCCGTCGAATAGCTGCGCGAGGGTGCCATCGCGATCGACACGATAGAGCGCGGCCGTCGGCGCGTCCTGCCGCTCGTTCATCGTGCCGACGAGGAAGCGGCCATATGGATCGCAGCGGCCGTCGTTGAAGCGGAAATGCTGCGTGTCGTACGGCGCTTCCGCGACGCGCCGCGTGACGCGGCCGTCCCGATCGCAAAGCCAGATGCCGCTGCGCAGCGCGACGACGAATCCGCCGCCTTCGCGAAACGCGTAGCTGCCGATCGCCTCGGGCATCGGCATCGCGACGTTGCGGCCGGTGGCGGGGTCGAAGCGGTTGAGCGACGGCGCATTGATGTCGATCCAGTAGAGAACCTGCTCGTCGACCGACCACAGCGGGCATTCGCCCAGGCTCGCGCCGGCGTCGAGCACGCACGTGAACGCTTCGGAAGTCATCGAACGATGCCGGGAAGGGCGCGCGCGGCAATGCGCATCGTACAAGAAAAGGCGTCGCCTGGACCGAGCACGCGCGTGCCGGTCGCTTGCGCGCCGGCCGCGGCGCGGTTGAACGCATCGGTCTCGTGCGTCACCGGCTCGACCGCGAACGCGTCCCCGTCTTCGGGCACGTACACCACGGCGAATGCCAGCGCGCGGTCGGCCTCGAGCCTTCGCGTTGCGCGATCGTCGTCGATCGACGCTTCGCCGCCGAAGCCCGTGTAGACGTTGTCGAGCGAGACGCCCTCGAGCGGGCGCGGTGCGTCGAAGCGCCAGGCGTCGGGAACCGCTATTTTCTCGATCGGCAGCTGCGACGCGTCGTTGCGCCACACGGCGTTCGCCGTGAAGCGCAGCGTCGTTGCCTCGCGCCGGGGAAAGAACGGATGAAAGCCGATCCCGAACGGGAACGCATCGCGCCCCGTGTTGCGCAGGCCGATCGTGCAAGTGAGAAGCGCGCGACCCTCGTCCTCGTGCAGGCGGTACGCGAGCGTCGCGTGGAAAGGCCATGGCCACGCGGCGGCGTCGCGTGCGGGGTCGTGATCGAGCGCGAGGAGCGTGTGCCGAGCCGAAGCGTCGACGACGCGCCACGCGCGCTGCCAGCCGACACCGTGGATCGAGTGCGGCGAGTTGCCGAAATTGCGCGCGAGCGTCCATGCGCGACCTGCATAATGCAGCGTCGCATTCGCAATCCGGTTCGAATACGGCACGAGCGGATAGCACGACGTGCCGAGGACGTCGCCTGCGGCGAGTGCCGCTTCATGCGTCGAGCGAAGGATGGGGACGGCAGCGACGGTGAACGCGGTCAGCGCGCCGCCGATTCGCGGGGCGACGCGAACGCTCGCAGAAGCCGTCGCGAGTTCGAGCGTATTCATCGGTTGGGTCTTGCGCGCATTGTACGAATGAAGCGAATATGCGCCGCCGCGAATGAACGCGGCGACGACTTGGAGGAGATCGATGAAAGTGCAGTTTCAAGGCGCAATGGCGGCCGCCGCCATGACGGCAGCGCTCGTCTTCGTGGCGAACCCGACGCTCGCCGCCGACAAGCCGGCGAAGGATGCGAACGCGCGCGGCCGCTACCTGATCCAGATCGGCGGATGCAACGACTGCCACACCCCCGGCTACGCGATGAGCGGAGGCAAGGTGCCCGAAAAGCAGTGGCTGACCGGTGACGCCCTCGGCTGGAGCGGGCCGTGGGGCACGACCTATCCGATCAACCTGCGGCTGTACATGCAGACGCTCGACGAGAAGGCGTGGGTCGAGAAGGCGAAGCACCTGACGGCGCGCCCGCCGATGCCGTTCTGGGCGCTGAACACGATGACCGACCGCGACCTGCGCGCGATCTATCGCTATGTCCGCGCGCTCGGTCCCGCGGGCCAGGAGGCGCCGGCGTACGTGCCGCCCGGGCAGGAACCGAAGGGCCCCGTCGTGAACTTCCCGGCACCTCCGAAGTAGCCGACACGCCCTCTCCCCCGCGAGGGGAAGAGGGTCGGGGTGAGGGCGCGTTCCCGCGCTTCATGAACGGAAGTGCAGCCGCCGGTCGATCGCGAGCAGCACCGCGTTGACGCCGGCGGCGAACACGACGAGCAGGAACGTCACCGACATGATGACGTCGATGTTGTAGAGGCTGATCGCGTTCATCAGCAGGTAGCCGAGTCCGTGCTGCGCGGCGAACATCTCGCCCAGCACGGTGCCGATCAGCGTGAGCGAGAAGCCGACGCGAAGGCCCGTGAAGATCTCCGGCACCGCGGCGGGAAAGAGGATCGAGCGGATCATCGCGGCGCGCGGGAGCTTCAGCACGCGGCCGGTCTTCAGCAGGATCGGCTTGATCGTGCGCACGGCGCCGAGCGTGAAGAGCGCGATCGGAATGACGCCGTGGATCGCGCCGAACGCGACCTTCGCCGACATGCCGAGCCCGAACGCGAGCAGCAGGATCGGGTAGAGCGTGATCTTCGGGATCGAGTAGAGCGCGACCAGCATCGGCTCCATCGCGTCGCCGGCGAGCCGGTCGAGGCCGAGCGCGAAACCGAGCGCGAGGCCGAGCGCGACGGAGATGGCGAGCGCCGCGGCGAACGACTGCAGCGTGTTCGTGACGTGCTCGTGGAAGAGTTCGGTCTGCACGAGCTTCGCGGTGAAGCGCAGCGTCTGCCAGGGCGAGCGCAGCGCGACGTCGCCCACGACGAGATACGCGAGCTCCCACAGCACGACGAGCGCGACGACGAGCACCAGCGCGTTGCGCAGGCGATGCGTCTCGCCGCCGCTCACGCGATCCCCCGCCGCGCGAGCAGCACCTTCTCCCAGCGGGTGAGTGCGCCGTTCATGACGATCGACAGGATCAGGATCAGCAGGATCAGCGGGTACATCGTCGCGTTGTCGAAATTCGTGTACGCGAAGCCGATCTCGTAACCCATGCCGGTGCGCGCCATGATGAACTCGGACCCGATGACGCCGATGAACGCATAGGCGAGCGCGAGCTTCGCCGCGCCGATCAGGTACGGCGCGCAGAACGGCAGCGTGACGCGCAGCGCGGTGGCGAGCGGCCCCAGCCGCGCGACCTGCGCGGTCTTGCGCAGCACGGCCGGCACGTGGTCGAGGCCGTTCAGCGTCGTGACGATCACCGCGACGATGCCGAGCAGGATGCCGATCAGCACCTGCGGCCCGTCGCCCAGTCCGAACATGACGATGAAGAGCGGGTAGAACGCGAACACGGGGATCGCGTAATACGTCGCGAACAGCGGATCGAGCGTGTCGCGCACGACCTTGTGCCCGTGCAGCGCCGTGCCGACGACGATGCCGAGCCCATACGCGATCGCGAAGGCGAGCAGCACGTTGCCCATGCTCTTCGCGATCTCGGGCCAGAGCTTCCCCGACACCATCAGCTTGACGAAGTCGATCGCGATGCGGTGCGGGGGCGGCATCGTGATCTTGTCGATGACGCCGGCCAGGCACAGCGCTTCGAGCAGCGCCACGAGCGCCATCACGATGCCGAGCCGGACCAGCGTGACCTTGCGGATCATGCGGTGGCGGCGCGTCCCATCGTCTTCATCGATTCGTCACGCAGCCGTCGCCAGAGCCGGCTCGTGATCGCCCCGAAGCGATCGTGCTCGACGATCCGGCTGTCGCGCTCGCGCGGCCAGTCGGTCTCGACGAGGTCGATGATCGTCCCCGGCCGTGCCGACATCACCGCGATGCGATCGGCGAGCATCGCCGCCTCGTCGAGCGCGTGGGTGATCAGGAATACGGTCGCGTTCGTCTCGCGCCAGAGCCGCAGCACCTCGTCGCCCATCAGCAGGCGCGTCTGCTGGTCGAGCGCCCCGAACGGCTCGTCGAGGAGGATCAACCGCGGCTTGGCGACCAGCGTGCGCGCGATGCAGACGCGCTGCCGCATGCCGCCCGACAGTTGCGCCGGGTACGCGCGCGCGAACTCGCCGAGTCCCATCATCGCGATCGCGTCGTCGACGCGCTGCGCGCGCGCCTTGGGATCGGTTCCCGCCTCGCGCAGCCCGAACGCGACGTTGTCGCGCACCGTGAGCCACGGAAAGCACGCGTCCTCCTGGAACACGACGCCGATGCCGTCGGGAATCTCGCGGCCGATCGCACGTCCCTCGAACTCGATGCGGCCTTCGGAAGCGGGAAGGAGGCCCGCGATCAGCTCGAGCAGCGTCGACTTGCCGCAGCCGGAAGGTCCGACGACGGCGAAGAATTCGCCCTTGCGGATCTCGACGTCGATCGGGCCGACCGCATGGACCTCGTGTCCGTTGGCGCGGGCCGGGAAGCGCTTCACTACCCCCGCCAACCTGACGTGCGACTTATGACCCCCCCACGCTCGCGGCTCCGCCGCTTCGCTGCCCCCCGAGGGGGCGCAATTCGCGCCTCGGGGCGGCCCTTCGGCGCTCATGCCGTCACTTCCCCTGTACGGGGGTGCGGATGTCGTCGGGCAGGAACTGCGTGTCGATCATCTTCGTGATGTCGATGTCGCCCTCGAGCGCGCCGACCATTTTCTGCACCTGGATGATCCGCTTCATGCCCTCGAGGTGGATCTGCCCGTTGCCCCAGTACGGAATGCCCTGCGTGTAGCTCTTCGTCAGGTTGCGCACCGCGTTGCGCGCGACCTCGGGCGTAATGTTGAAGTCCTTGGCGACGAGATCGCCCGCTTCGTCGGGATGCGCGATCATGAACTCGACCGCGCGGCGGCGTGCGCGGATCACCGCGCGGATGAAGTCGCCGCGGTTCCTGATCGCTTCGCCGGTCGCCATGCCGACCACGTTGTCGAGCGGCGGCAGCGCCTCCGCGCCGGTGATCAGCACGCGGTACTTGTCCTTGACTTTCGACCACAGCGGCTCGGTGACGGCCGCGACGTCGATCTGGTCGAGATCGAGCGCGGCGAGCATCGGGCCGAAGCCACCCGTCTTCACGAGCTCCGCGTCCTCGGGCTTGTAGCCCGCCTTCTGCAAAAGCAGGATTGCGAGCGCCTGGCTCGTCGAGCGCGGGTTCGTGTAGCCGATCTTCCTGCCCTTGAGGTCCTTGATCGTCTTGATCGGCGAATCCTTCTTCACCATCCACGCGAACTCCGCGATCGTCAGCACGTTGTCGCTGACGATCTTGATGTCCGCGCCCTGCTGGATCGCGACGGCGATCGCCCCGGGGTTCGCCTCGCCGTACGCGACGCCGGCCATCGCGTTGCGCACCGACGTGCCGCCGCCCTGCGACGCGATGATGCCGGTGACGTCGGCGCCTTCCTCCTTGAAAAAGCCCTTGTAGAGCGCCACGGCGAACGGCATGCCGTTCGCCGACGAGCCGTAGTTGCCCACGGCGATGTTCTCGGCGCGCGCCACGCCGAGCGTGCAGAGAAGTGCCGCGACCGCGAGCGCGCGAATGCATCGGTCCATCATGTCGTCCTCCTTAGTGTGACGCTGACGTTCTTGATCTGCGTGCACGCGAGGAGCTCGTCGATCGACTCCTCGCGCCCCATGCCGGACTGCTTGTAGCCGCCGAACGGCACGCCGACATGGTGCGTGCTGGCATTGTTGACCCAGACGTAACCCGCCTCCACGCGCGCCGCGAGGCGATGCGCGCGATCGAGATCGTGGGTGAAGATCGACGCGGTCAGCCCGACGTCGAGCGCATTGACGCGCGCAACGACGTCGTCCTCGTCGGACCATCGGAGGATGCTGACGACCGGCCCGAAGATCTCCTCGCGTGCAATGCGCATGTCGTCGCGCACGCCGGCGAACACCGTCGGCTCGACGAAGTAGCCGCGCGCAAGTCGCGGGTCCGTCGGACGCTTGCCGCCGTACGCGAGCTTCGCGCCTTCCTCGAGGCCGAGCGCGATGTAGGCGAGCGTCTTCTCGTACTGCGCCTTGCTCGACAGGCAGCCCATTTCGGTGTCCGGGTCGATCGGCATCCCGAGGCGGATCTCGCCGACCTTGCGTACGATCGATGCGAGCGCTTCGTCGTGGATCGCATCGTGCAGATAGATGCGGCTCGTCGAGTTGCACGACTGCCCGGTGACGTAGCGGAAGTTCATGCCCCGCACGACGCCGTCGGCGATTTCCTCCGGCGACGCATCCGGGCAGGCGATCAACGCGTTCTTGCCGCCGAGCTCGAGCGTGAGCGCCTTCAACGATCCGCCGGCCGCCCGCATCACCGCGCGCCCGGCGTTGACGCTGCCGATGAAGCCGATCTTCCGCACGCGCGGATGCTCGGCGAGTGCTGCGCCCGCTTCGCGGCCGCCGGTGACGACGTTGAACACGCCCGGCGGGAACACGTCGGCCCACAGCTCGGCGAGGCGCAGGGCGGTGAGCGGCGTCTGGTCCGCCGGCTTGATGATCAGCGTGTTGCCGGCCGCGAGCGGCGCGCCGCACTTGCCTGCGACGAACAGCAGTGGATGGTTGAACGCGCCGATGCGCGCGACGACGCCGAGCGGCTCGCGCAACGTGTAGTCGAGCACGTTCGGTGCGATCGGGATCGTCACGCCCTTGAGCTCGGTGACGAGGCCCGCGAAGAGCTCCATGTAACCGGCGCTGATGTCGATGTCGTAACGCATCGCGGACAACGGGTTGCCGGTGTCGAGCGCGTCGAGCCAGCCGAGCTCGTCACGGTGCTCGCGCATGATTCGCGTGGCGTCGCGCAGGCATTGCGCGCGCGTTTGCGCCGGCGTATCGCGCCACGCGGGAAACGCCGCGGCGGCCGCGGTGACGGCGCGATCCACGTCGGCCGCATCCGCGTTCGCGGCGACGCCGAGCGATTCGCCGGTGGCCGGATTCTCGATGTCGAGCATGCCGTGGGTCACCGACGCGTGCCACGCACCGCCGTAGTAATGCTGACGGTGGGCCGGCAACTCGAACGACTGCAGGTGCAGATCGGGTGCGTTCATTTCGAGGGAAGGGGTGGTTTGCGCAGCAGCGCCGACGAAACTGCACGGGCGTATTCGGGCGCGACGTGCACGTCGATCACGCACACGGCACCCGCCTTGACCGCATCGATCGCCGACGCGAGCGCCTTCGCGTAATCGTCGGTTGTCGTGACCGGCCCGAAGCCGGTCGCGCCCTGGCCTTGCGCAAGACGTGCGAGGTCGAGCTCGGGGTCGCTCATGCGCATGCCGATCCAGCGATTCGCGACCTCGCGCTCGCGCGTGCGTGCAACGCGCTCCTGATGCAGCTCGTCGTTGAAGAACGACTGGTTGTTCGCGACGATCACGAGCAGCGGAACGCGATAGTGCACGGCGGTCCACAGCGCCGTCACGCCCATCAGGTAGTCCCCGTCGCCGAGCACGGCGACGGGCAGCCGATCCACGTCGCGCCACGCCCTGTCGGTGTCGCTCCCTCTCCCCGCCACGCGGGGAGAGGGCTGCGGTGAGGGGTCGCATTGCGCCAGCGCGAGCGCCGCACCGACCGCCATCCCCGGCCCCGATCCGATGCCGCCACCACCGTCGAAGCCGATGTAGTCGAGCGGATCGGCGAACCGGCTGAAACGGCCCGGCCAGCCGATCGGCAGGCGGATGTACGAAGGCGCATGCGCGGCGAGCGTCTCGACGGTGATCTCGGCCATCGTCTCGATCGGGATGCCGGCGCCGGCTCGTGCCGACGTGTTCGCGCTCGGCGCAGCGTTCTCGCGCGTCGCAACGTCGGCCGGCATCGCCAACGTCGGGTGCAGCGGGAGGACGTCGAGCAGCGCGCGCACCAGCAGATCGGGGCTCGCGAGCATGTGAACGTCGGCCGGCGGCAGCGACTGGTAATCCATGCTGTAGCCGTTGTGGCAATACGCATCGAGCGAGCAGTGGATGATCGTCGCGCGCGGCCACGTGCCGTCGCCTGCGACCTTCAGCGTTCCCGCGAGGTCGATCCAGTCGAGGCTCAGGATCGCGTCGGCGTCGCGCACCATCGCGGCGGCTTCGACGCCGATGAACATCCCCGGCGGATACGGATGCAGCGCGTGCTGCGTCGGGAAGCTCGCGCCGGTTTTCCAATCGGTGACGACGCGCGCGTGCAGGCGCTCCGCGAGCTCGACACGGCAACGCCAATCGTCGCGGTCCGTCGAGACGCGGCCGACGAGGATGACGGGTCGCGCAGCCTGCGACAGCGCACGTGCGGCAGCCGCGACCGCGTCGGGGCTGGGGGCGGGCGGTGTGGGCAGCGGAAAGCGGTCGAGCGGCAAGCGCGCGACGTCGCGCGCGAGCGGCTCTTCCTGGATCGATGCATCGAGACAGACGTAAACGGGCGCCTTCGGCGACGTCTGGGTGATCTGCCATGCGCGAAGCAGCGCTTCGAGCGCGGCTTCGACCGACGCCGGCTGATCGTCCCACTTGGTGTAGCCGCGCACGAGTGCGCCGAGATCGCGCGCCGTGTGAATCCAGTCGACCCATGGCCTGCGCTGCACGGCGTCCATCGGTCCGACGCCGCCCAGCAGCAGCATCGGCACGCGATCGCACCATGCGTTGAAGATCGCCATCGTCGCGTGCATCAGCCCGACGTTCGCGTGCAGCGCGACGGCCATCGGCCGGCCGGTGACGCGCGCGTAGCCGTGCGCGATCGCCACCGCCGATTCCTCGTGCAAGGCGAGGAGCATCGCCGGTCGCGCGTTGCCCAGATGGTTGACGAGGCTGTCGTGCAGGCCGCGAAAGCTCGCACCGGGCGTGAGCGCGACGTATTCGACGCCGAGCGCGCGCAGCATGTCGGCGATCGCGTCGCTGCCGAAGCGCGACGCGTCGCCCGCGCTCGGCTGCGGGCGCTCGACGTCGACGGCGCTTCGTTCCGGGATGCGCGCGTTCATGCGTTCTCCGCCGACGCGCGGGCGTCGATCGCCTGCCAGCGTGCCGAGTCGAGCGCGTCGTCGAGGATCGCGCCATTGCGGGCGCTCTCGTCGGCGGGTGTCATCGGCTCGACACCATCGGCGTGACGGCGCAGTCGCGCGAGTGCGTCGTGCATCGTGCCGACGATGCGGAACATCAGCGTCGCGGGGAAGCTCACGTGCGCGTAGCCCATCTCGCCCAGGACCTTGGGCGTCAGCCACGGCGTGCCGACGCCCTCGAAGATCGCCGCCGAGAGCAACGCGCCTTTCAGCTCGCGGCCCACGCGCGCGTACTCGTCCTCGGATTTCAGTCCCGCGACGAAGACCGCGTCGACGCCGAGCGCGAGGAAGCGTTGCGCGCGCTCGATCGCAGCATCGAGCCCGAGCGCACCGTACGCATCGGTGCGGCCGATGATCAGCGTTTCGCGGCATTCGCGCGTCGCGAGCGCCGTGCGGAGCTTCTGCGCCATCTCGGTCATCTCGACGACACCGCGCGCCTTCTCGGCGCGCGGCTGCTTGCGGTCGCGACGCTGATCCTCGAGCAGGATGCCGCCCACGCCGATGCGCTCGTAGGTGGCGACCGTGTGGGCCACGCTCTTCGCGTCGCCGTAACCGTCGTCGCCATCGGCGAGGAACGGCAGCGACGTCGCGGCCGCGATGTCGCGAACGCCGTCCGCCATTTCGCCGAGCGCCGCGATGCCGAGGTCGGGCAGCGCATAGCGGGCCGCGAGCATCGCGGAGCCTCCGATCGCGAATGCGCGAAAGCCGGCGCGCTCGATCAGCCGCACCGACAGCGCGTCGTGCGCGAGCGGAGTCACGAGCGGCCGCTCGGTGGCCAGCGCACTGCGAAGCGTCGGGCGCGTCATCGGTTGCCTTTGGAAGAACGGCGGGCGAGGGCCGCCATGATCGCGCGCCAGGCCGACGCTTCGCAAGACGTCGCGGCCGCTATAATTCGCGCGCGGAGGCTCGTCGCCTCCCTTTTTTTGCCCGTCCGTCGCGCCGCGTGCGCCGCATCGTCACCGACTCCGATTTTCGCGAAGGCTTCGCCGAGATGCTGCCGGCGGCGCTCGCGCTCGTGCCCTTCGGGCTCGTCTGCGGTGTCGGCGCCGCCGCGGCCGGCGCATCGCTCGCCGGCGCGATGGGCCTCTCCGCGATCGTCTTCTCGGGCGCGGCGCAGATCCTCGCGGTGCAGTTGCTCGCGGCCGGCGCGCCGGTGGCGGTCATCGTGCTGACGTGCTTCGTCGCGGGCCTGCGCTTCGTCATCTACAGCGCCGCGATGGCGCCGTATCTGCGTCCGCTGCCCGCGCACTGGCAGAAGACGCTCGCGTTCCTGCTGACCGACCAGGCGTTCGCGGTTGCGGTGCAGCGCTTCGACGCCGGTGGCGATTCGCACGCCGCGGGACGTCACTTCCTCGGCAGCGGCTTCTCGCTGTGGCTCATGTGGCAGGTGACGAACCTGATCGGCTACTTCGCCGGCAACCTGATTCCGGCCGAGTGGTCGCTCGATTTCGCGGTGCCGCTTTGCTTCATCGCGCTCGTCGCGCCGCACCTGCGAAACTCGCCGACGATCATCGCAGCCTTCGTCGCGGGGTTCGGCGTGCTCGCGCTCGCGTCGTTGCCGATGAAGCTCAGCCTGATCGTGGCCGGGGTCGCCGGCATCGTGGCCGGCACGCTCGCCGATTTCACGAAGGAGCGATGGACGGCGCGTTGAAGCTCTGGGTGGTCGTGGCGGTCGTGGGGCTCCTCAACTACTTGTCGCGACTTTCGTTCATTGCGATCTTCGCGCGTCGCGAGGTGCCGACGCTGCTCGCACGCGCGTTCCGCTACGTGCCGGCGGCGATGCTCACCGCGCTCGTGCTGCCGATGGTGGTCGTCATTCCCGCGCAAGCGCAGGCGTCGCTGCCGCGCGTCGTTGCCGCGCTGGCCGCCGGCGTCGTCGCCTTCTTCACGCGCAGCACGCTGTGGACGCTCGCCACCGGCATGCTCGTGCTGTGGGCGCTGCAGCTCGCCATCGCGTACGTCGGCTAAGATCGGCGCTCGCCCATCTTCCGCGAGCCGACCATGCCTTCGCGCTTCATCGAACCCGTCACGCTGCGCGGCGCGCACGTCGCGCTGGAGCCGCTGGCGGACGAGCATCTCGACGCCATTCGCGCCGCCGCCGCCGACGGGGAATTGTGGAATCTCTGGTACACGTCGGTGCCGGCGCCCGAGAAAGCGGCGCAGTGGCTCGCGGCCACGCTCGAGATGCGCGAGCGCGACGGCGCGCTCCCGTTCGTCGTGCGCGACAACGCGACGGGCGACGTCGTCGGCAGCACGCGCTATTTCAACGTCGATGCCATCAATCGCCGGCTCGAGATCGGTCATACGTGGTACGCGAAGCGCGTGCAGCGGACCGCCGTGAACACCGAGTGCAAGCTGCTGCTGCTCACGCACGCGTTCGAGACGCTGCGCTGCATCGCGGTCGAGTTCCGCACGCACTGGTTCAACCACGCGTCGCGCGCCGCGATTCTGCGGCTCGGCGCCAAGCAGGACGGCGTGCTGCGCAATCACCAATTGCTGGCAGACGGCAGCCGCCGCGACACGGTCGTCTTCAGCATCGTGGACGGTGAGTGGCTGGCCGTGAAGCGGCATCTGCAGCACCTGCTGTCACGGCCGCGCTGAGGCACGGCGCGACACTCGCGTGAACGCCGCGCTTCGCGCGACGATCGAAGCGCGCATCGGCCTGCGTGCGGCGACGTGGCAACGCACCGGGGGAAGCGCCTGGGCGAGCACGTACGCGCTCACCGGCGGCGCGCAACGCTACTTCGTCAAGCTGGCGCGCCATCCGACGCTGCTCGCGTGCGAGGCCGACGGCCTGCGGGCGCTCGGGCAAACGCGCACGATCCGCGTGCCCGGCGTCGTCGCGCAGGACGGTGCCGGCGACGACGCATGGCTGGTGCTCGAATGGCTGGATAGGGTCGGCGCAGCACCCTCGCGCGCGCTCGGTGCTGCGCTTGCCAGGTTGCATCGCGCGCGAGCGCCGCACGGGCCGTACGGCGAGCGCTTCGGCTGGCATCGCGACAACTGGCTGGGCGCGACACCGCAGACGAACGCGTGGTGCGACGACTGGTGCACGTTTTTTCGCGAACGTCGCCTGCTGCCGCAACTTGCGCTTGCGAGCACGAATGGCTTCACGGAGCTCGTACGCGAGGCTGAGCCGTTGCTCGTCGCGTTGCCGTCGCTGCTCGACGGACATGCGACGACGCCGTCGCTTCTGCACGGCGATCTGTGGCCGGGAAACGCGGCGATGCTCGCTTCGGGGGAGGGTGTCGTGTTCGACCCGGCCGTCTACGTCGGCGATCGCGAGACGGATCTCGCGATGACGGAATTGTTCGGGGGATTCGGCGAAGAATTTCGCCGCGGCTACGAAAAGGCGTGGCCGCTGGTCGCCGGCTACGCGTTACGCCGCGACGTCTACAACTTCTACCATCTGCTGAACCACGTCAACCTGTTCGGTGCTGCGTACGTCGCGCGAACGCGACGTACGCTCTCGACGTTGCTCGAGGCGGCCGGTTACTGACCCTTGTCGCTGCCCGGACCCATGTAGCCTGGCGTGGCCTGCATTCCACCCGGACCGTTTGGCGGGACGGCGCGCAACGTATAGGCGTCGCCCGGCAGCAGGTCGATCGTGGGATCCTCTTCGGGCGCGAGGTACACGGTTTCGTCGTCGTTCGGCGCGACGACGACCGCGCGCTCGCCATGCGGGCGCAGGAAGATCGTTTGCGTCGAGTCGACGTCATTCGCGTCCGAGGGCTCGACTCCGACGACGTCCCACGCGTTGCCCTCGGCATCGACCACGACGGTCGGGGGCAGATGCCCGCCATTTTCCTGCGCGTACGTGCGCTGCGCATCGGTCAGCGGCACGCCGCTCGAATTGTCGACGCGCTCGGTGCCGCCGACCGACGCCGGCCCCGGCGGAATGTAGCCCTGCACGCTGCCGCCCGGTGACGGCCCGCCGTTTTGCATCTGCGCCGTGCTGGTCCCCGCATCCGCGGCGACCGCCGAGCCCGCGAGCCCGAACGTCGACACGAGCGCGGCCAGTTGCATCCATTGACTGACTTTCATGGCTTCTCCCAAGCGTGTTGCACCCCTCGATTGTGGAGAAAGCGAAGCCGCCGCGCTGCCGGGAGCGGGCGGATCGGCATGTAGGCGGAGGACCGAGGGGCGCGTGCGCGCGCGCCGACGCAACGACACGCTTACGCGGTGGCGTACGCGTCCTCGTGCGACGGCGACGAAGGCTTCGACGCGGCGGGAAAGTGCACGCGAACGAGCGTTCCGCGTCCACCGGGCGCATCGTCGATCGTCACGGTCGCACGGTGCCGTTCCGCGCCTTCCTTCACGATCGCGAGTCCCAGCCCGCAACCGTCGCCGCCGGCGGCCGCCCCGCGGTAGAACCGCTCGAAGACGCGGGTGCGTTCCGACACCGGAATGCCGATGCCGTTGTCCTCGACGGCGAGCCACGCATCGCCAACGTCCTCGCCGCTGCTGACCGTGATCACGCCGCCCGATCCGGTGTAGCGGACGGCGTTGTCGATCAGGTTCTGCAGCATGTCGGCAAGCAGCAAGGGATCTCCTTGCACCGCTGCGGGAGAAAGGTCGAACCCGAGATCGATGCCACGATCGAGTGCGGGCGCGATCCACTGCGCGCCGACGCGCTCGGCGAGCTCGCCAAGGTCGATCGGCGAATCGTGGCGGGCGGCAGGCGCGGACTGCTCCGCGCGTGCGAGCGCGAGCAGGCGGTTGGTGAAGTTGCCCGTGCGCAGCACCGCATCGCGCATTTTCGCGAGCGTGGCGCGAAGCGAGGGCGACGTCGACGCGCGCAACTCGAGCTCGAGCTGCATCTGCAGCCCGGCGAGCGGCGTGCGCAGTTGATGCGCGGCGTCGGCGAGGAAGCGACGCTGGGCTTCGCTCGTTTCGCGAATGCGCAGCAACAGCCGGTTCAGCGCGACGATGGCCGGACGGACTTCGGCGGGCGCATGCGACAGGTCGACGTCGCGCAAGTCGTTCGGCGAACGTTGCGCGAGCTCGTCATGCAGCCGGCGCAGCGGCGACAGGCCGTGACTCACGCCGAACCACACGAGCGCGACGGCCACGACCACCACGAGCAGCGAAGGCACGAGGCCGGCGAGGATCACCTCCCACACCAGGCGATCGCGCTTGTTCGTCGTCTCCGCGACGTAGACTTCGAACCCGGCGTCGGTGACCATGGCCGCGATGCGCACGTCGGCATCGTTCACCGTGGCGCTGTAGAACTGCGGCTTGCGCGGCGAGAGATTGGCGGACGGCCGCGGAATGTCCTGCACGCCGCCGCTGAACCACCGGCCGCGCGCGTCGCGGATGCCGAAGAACACCCGGTCC
>DASTIY010000161.1:0-5674 GCA_035717085.1 Casimicrobiaceae bacterium
TGCCGGGGAAGATCGTGCCGCTCAGGGGGATCTGATCGCCCACCTTCCAGCCGTACTTCTCCGCGAGCTTGCGGCCGGCGACCGCGCCGGTGCGATCGGCGACGAACGCGCGGCGCTCGGCGTCGGAAAGCACGAATTCCGGATACATATCGAGGTACGACGGGCTGATCGCGAACTGCGCGAAGAAGTTGCGCTCGTTGATGTAGATGCCCCCGAACCAGTTCGCCCACGCGACGCCGGTCACGCCGTCGACCTGGCGGATCTTCGGCGCGTAGGACAGCGGCAGCGGGAACACGAGCGACACGGAGCTTCGTGTCACCAGCCGCGCCGACGAGCTCGCGTTGGCGCCCGCGTACCACGCGTCGATGATCGTGCGCAGCATGCCGAACGCGACGATGGCGACGACGATGCCGACGACGGTCAGCGTGGTGCGCAGCTTGTGCCGAAAGGCGTTGCGCAGCACGAGGAGCGGAACGAACATTCGCCGCCTCGTCAGTGGACGAGGACGCCCTTCTCGAGGTGCACCACCCGGTGCGCCTTCTCCGCCGCCTTCGGGTCGTGCGTCACCATGACGATCGTCTTGTCGAGCTCGCGATTCAGCCGCTCGAGCAGGCCGAGGATTTCGCCCGCCGTCGTCCGGTCGAGATCGCCGGTCGGCTCGTCGGCGACGATCAGCGTCGGATCGGTGATGAGCGCGCGCGCGATGGCGACGCGCTGCTGCTGACCACCCGAAAGCTCGTTCGGCAGGTGCGTCGCGCGATCGGAGAGTCCGACGAGCGCGAGCGCCGTCTCGACGCGATCACGCCGCTCGCGCCGCGACAGCGACGTCAGCTGCAGCGGCAGCTCGACGTTGCCGAACGCGGAGAGCACGGGCATCAGGTTGTAGAACTGGAAGATGAAGCCGACGTTCGCCGAGCGCCAGAGCGCGAGGTCGGCGTCGGAGAGCTGCGTGATGTCGACGCCGGCAATGCGGATCTCGCCCGACGACGGCTTGTCGATGCCGGCGATGAGGTTGAGCAGCGTCGACTTGCCGGAACCCGACGGACCCATCAGCGCGACGAAATCCCCCTCGGGAACGTCGAGGTCGATGTCGACGAGCACGGGAATCACCTGATCGCCGCGCAGGTAGTACTTCGAGAGGTTGCGGATGGCGACCAGCGGCTCGACGACGGCCCCTGCTTCGTCGCGCCGTTCGACGACCGCGTCCGCGTTCATTTGCTCGGCGTGCGCACCAATGCGCCGCTTGCCAGCGCCGCACCGGGCTTCGCGACGGCCTTTTCGCCCGGCTTCACGTCGCCTTCGATCGCGACGGTATCGCCAATCTTCGCGCCTGTGGTCACCGGTACCGCGACCGCATGCCCATCGCGCACGACGAACACGATGCGCTTGCCGTCACGATCGACGATCGCCTCTTCGGCGACGGCGACGACCGGCTTCTGCTGCTCCGCGCTCACCGGCTGCGACAGGAAGCTCACCTTCGCGCTCATCTCCGGCAGCACACGATCGTCGATGGTGTCGAACTTCACCTTCGTCATCACGGTAGCCTTCGCGCGGTCGACGGTCGGGACCATCCGATCGATGTGGCCGCGAAAGCGCACGTCGGGCAGCGCGTCGAGCACGATCTCGGCCGGCTGTCCCACGTGCACCTTGGAGAGGCTCGACTCGGCCACGTCGGCCTCGACTTCGAGCGTGCTCATGTCGGCCATCGACACGACCGCGCCCTTCGAGTCGGTCGCATTCGAGAACGGCGTCACGAGGTCGCCGACGTTCGCGCTCTTCGAAAGAATCACCCCATCGAACGGCGCGCGGATCTGCGTGTAGTCGACGGCGACCTCGGCGTTGCGCGCGTTGGCCAGCGCGACGTTGAGGTTCGCCTGCGCGCTCGCGACGCCCGCCTGCGCGCGATCGAGCCGCGCCTTCGCCGTGTCGAGCGCCGAGCGCGAGATGAAGTTCTTGGCGACGAGCTCCTCGTTGCGGCGCAATTCGATCGCCGCGTTGTCGCGCTCGACGGCGGCCTGCTGCACGTTCGCGCGCGCGGCGCGTACCGCGGCCTCGGCGCTTTGCGCCTGTGCGACGACGTCGCGGTTGTCGATGCGCGCGATCACGTCGCCCTCCTTCACGTGCGAGCCTTCGGCGACGCCGAGCCATACCAGGCGGCCCGTGGCTTTCGACGAGATCGCCGCCTTGCGTTGCGCGACGACGTAACCGGTCGCGTTCAGCACGACGAATTGCTGCGATGGATAGGTGGTGACGATCGGCGTCGTCTGCACGTCGACCGGGCGCGGCTTGGTGAAGTAGTAGACCGCACCGGCAACGACGACGAGCGCGAGCACGCCGAGCACGATCCACCGCCGACGTCGCCGGCGGCGAATGGGCGCGAGGCTGCGGTCGATGCGAAGCCGCGCGAGATCGGGCGGTGTTGCGGTCATAGAAATGAATTGCCGGCCTCACAGGCCGGCAATGTCATTTTACGTCAGCGGGAACCGTGCCCCGCGCGTACCTCGCGCTCCTTTTGCCGCCGCGAGATGCGTCGCCGATCAGTGCTCCGGCCGCGTCGCGACCGGGCGCACCGTCGTCTTGCTCGCCGCCGTCACCGCCGGCGCACGGCGCGGCCGATAGAGAAGCGCCCACATCGTGATCCAGTACGCGGCGAGCGCGAGCAGCGGCAGCAACGCCGGCCGCGCGCGATAGCCGGTGAACGACGCGATCAGGCCGCCGACGCGTCCCGAGTCGTCGAGCAGGCGCGAGGTGTCCCAGACCGGATCGACGAGCGCCGGCAGCACGTCGAGGGCGATCAGCTTCTCGACGCCGCCGACGAGCAGGGCGCCGGCGAGCAGCAGCAGGAGGATTTCGCTCGCGCGGAAGAAATGCCGCCACGACAGCACGCGCGAGCCCTGCTGCAGCACCCAGAAGGTGGCGAACGCCGCGGCGAGGCCGAGCACGAGCACGAGCGGCAGGTCGGCGATGCCGCCCTTCCCCGCCGCGAGACCGTACAGGAACACCACCGTCTCGGCGGTTTCGCGGCCGACGGCGAGCGCGACGACGACGAGCAATCCCCACCAGTTCGCGGCGCGCGCGTTCTTCGCCATGCTCGATTCGAGATCCTTCTTGAACGTGCGGCCGTGCTTGCGCATCCAGAACACCATCTGCACGATGAGGCCCGACGCGACCAGCATCATCGCGAGCTGGAAATAGTCGAGACCGGTGCCCGAGAGCGACGACGCGATGCCGAGCATGACGAGCGCGAGCGACAGCGCAAGTGCCAGTCCCGCGGCGACGCCGCCCCACAGGTAGCGCATGCCGATCGCCGCGTCGGCGCGCTGCCGCAACCAGGCGTACAGGATGCCGACGACCAGCATGGCCTCGGCCGATTCGCGCCAGACGATGAACAGAGCGTTGCCCATGATGCGTGCGTGATAGCGGTCGGTTTACTTCGCGACGAACTTGCCCTGCCCGGTCTTCTCGTGGAACTCGTCGAAGAAACGGTACTCGCCGGCCTTCATCGCGTTGATCGTGAGCGTCGCCTTGCCGCCCGGCGGAATGATCTTCTCCTGCTTCAGGTCGCGGCTTTCGAACTCCATCGGCGTCTTCCCCTGGTTATGCACCTCGAGCCGGACGCGCTTGCCGGCGGGGACTTCGATGGTCGTCGGCTCGAAGACGCCGTCGCGTGCGACGAGCTTGAACAGCGGTACGTCGTCGGCCAGCGCCGGCGCGAGCAGGAATGCAGCGAATCCGAGCGCGGCAAGCCACCGCAGCGAAAAGGACCGGATCGAGTCCAAGGCGATCTCCATGTCGTCGGGCCGGCCGGGATGGCCAGCTCATGGCGGCGAGCATAGCAAAGGCAAATGCGGTTGTAAATAAGAACGATTATCATTCAGGCAATAAGACTTGACCCCCGTCAAGAAGTTGCAACATCAGCCGCCCTCGACCGGTGTCGGCGTGGCCGGCAGGGGCGCGCGGCGGCCCGACAACCGCGCGGCGAGCATGATGAGCGCGAGGCCGGCGCCGATCAGCGCGATCCCGAGCCACTCGTTGGGTGCGAGGCGCTCGTCGAAAATGACCATGGAGGCGACGAGCGCGATGACCGGCACGGCGAACATGTTGAGCGACGCGGTCCCGGCGGGCAGCACGCGCAGGATCGCCATCCACAACAGGAAGCCGCCCGCGGTCGCGATCGCGCCGGTGAAGAAGAACAGCAGCGCCTGCGCGACGCTCCATTGCGTCGCGGGCACGTCGAGCAGCCACGGCAGGAACGTGAGCGGCAGGATGCCGACCAGCATCTGCCACGCGACGAAATTGAGCATGTCGAAATCGGCGTCGCGCTGGTAGTACTTCATCGCGACGGTTCCGGCCGCCCAGCCGAAGCCCGACAGCGCCGCCCACAGCTTCGGCGTGAGGTCGCCCTGCCACGACCACGGCGCGACGACGAGCAGGAGACCCGCGAACGCGCACACGATCGCGACGGCCTGCAGTCCGCGCACGCGCTCGTGCAGCACGAAGCGCGCGATGAGGAGCGTCCAGAACGGCATCGTGAACACGAGCACCGACGTGCGGCCGGCGCCGCCGCCCGCGACCGCCATCGTCGTCGCGCCGAAATTGATCGTCGTCTGGAAGAACCCGGTGACGGCGATCGCCTTGAGGTTCTGCGGTCGCAGGCGCCCTCCGCGCGCGATCAGCACGCCGAACAGCACGAGCGTTGCGAGCCACGTGCGTTGCACGTTGAACTCGACCGGATGCGCGTGGAAGAGCGCCGCCTTCATCACGATCCAGTTCATTCCCCACAAAAGCGTGAGGAGCGCGAGCGCCGCGTACGCGCCGCCGCGCGAGTGAAAGCGAAACTTCACGCGGCCGCGAGGAACGGCTCGATCAGTGCCGCCACGCGCTCGGGTTGGTCGTGATGCAGCATGTGGCCCGCGTCGGCGACGGTCTCGAGGCGCGCGCCGGGGATGTGCGCGACGCGTCGTCGCACTTCGTCGAGGCCGTCGGCGCCGGCCTCGCCTTCGGGATGACTGGTGAGCCAGCGCGGAATTTCCGAATCCTCTGCCGCGACCCACAGCACGCGCGCCTTCACGTTGCGCCACAGCGCGAAGATCTCGTCCATCCGGTACACGTGCGGAAACGGCAGCTTGTGGCGCGGATCGGAAACGAGTTCGGCGCGACCGTCGGGGAACGCCGCGGCCCAGCGCTGCGCGAGGAACTCCGCCTTGTCGCGCGGCAGCCGCGGATTCTTCTTCTGCAGCTTGTCGGCGACGCCTTCGAGGCTTTCATAGGTCTTGAAGCCGGGCGGGTTCGCGAGTGCGTCGAGCCACTTGGCAACCTTGCGCGGCGCGACGTCCGCCGGCTCGGCGGGAATGCCGAAGCCCTCGAGCGAGACGACGCGGTCGACACGTTCGGGACGCGCGCCCGCGTAGCCCATCACGATGTTGCCGCCGAGGCTATGCCCGACCAGGCGCACCGGCCCGTCGGCGACGAACTGCCGCAGCAGCGCCTCGAGATCGGCGAGGTAGTCGTAGAACCAGTAGCCTTGCGGCTGCCAAGCGGAGCGGCCGAAGCCGCGCAGATCGGGCGCGATTGCGTACCAGTCGCGCGACAACGCGTCGACGAGAAATTGGAACGACGCGCCGACGTCCATCCAGCCGTGCAGGAGCACGATGCGTGGCGACGAGGGCTCGCC
>DASTIY010000162.1:0-2492 GCA_035717085.1 Casimicrobiaceae bacterium
GGATCTCGTCGGCGGCGACCTCGACGCGTCCTGCTGCGGCGAAGACGTTCGCGATCACCTTCTTCGCCTCGCGCGGTCTGCGGAGAAACGGCGCGATCATCTCGGCGAGGTCGGCCTCGATGTTCGTTGCGACGACCCGGATCGTGTCGACGACGATCTTCAGCTCGCCCGTGTGGTGGACGAGCTTGCCCGCCAGCTCGGTGTCCTCGATGGGAGCGTGCTTCGGCACCAGCGGACGCATCAGCTCCAAATGGACACGCCGATGGATAGCGTCGGCGAGGTCCGCCTCGACGCGTTCGCGGCGCTTGTCGAAGGGCTTCAGCTCGGCGAGTTGGCAGCGCGCCCGTCCCTCGTCGGCGCGCGCGATCGCGAGCGCTCGCTCGATGCGACGCCTTCGCGGGTTCGGGATGATCGTGCCCGGCGGATACGGAGTGACCTTCCGGCCGTCCAGCTGGTTCGTGCCCCAGCGCTCGACGCCGTGCTTGAAGGCGTTCTCTTGTTGCCAGCGGCCACTCGGATCATCCTTGCCCTCGCGGCCGAGCAAGATCCCGACGAGATCCTCAGGCGGCAGCGTCGAGACCGCGAGCAGGTTGATTTGGTGCTCGTCGGGCGTACGCAGTGAAATGCGCCGCACGCGGCCGCGGTTGCGGCCCAGATTTGCGAGTCGCTGCTCGCACATCCCGTAGACCTCGCCTCGGACCGCCACACGACGATCGAATGCAGTCTCGGCAAGCGTCGCGTACGGCTTGCGTTCGTATGCGACAAACTCGAAGCCGCCGTCGCGTAGCTCGGCGAGCTCGTCCGGATACGATGCGGCGCGATCGAAGGCGAGCAGGATCCGCTCGTCGACGCCGACCGCCTCGCGCAGCCGCCGCGCGATGGGCAAGAGCCAGTGGCACAGCGTGTCGTGCGATGGCGCGTCGATCCGGAACAGTGGTCGCCCGTCCTCGTCGTGGACGTAATAGTCGCTCGTACCGGGCAAGACCCTGCGGTCTTGCATGCGCCAGCCCTTGCGCAGGACCTCCTGACCCGAATACGGCCGCAGGTGATTGTCGACGTAGAAGACCGCGGGCTCGCCGTCGGCGCGCGCCGCCTGGACGTAGCGCTCGCTCATGCGGGCCATCAGCGTTACGCCGTGATCCTTCGCGACCTGCCACAACCGACGGCGGACCGCGCTCGCCGTGGGCGCGTGATCGGCACGAAGCAACTGCGCCGCCGTCGGTGTTTGCAGGCGCCGCACACCTTCCACGGTGCGTTGCCCAATCGCAAGCGATGCCAGCGTCGCGTCGAGTGCGATCTGCAGGTTCTCGCCGCCGGTGCCGAGCTTGGCGACTTCGTCGTGCAGGCCGTCGCGTTGGGCGAGGGCCATCATCAGCCACGTGCCGACGTGCTGGATGCCGCCGCCGACCACCGGCCGTGACCTCAGCTGGATCACCGCGCCGCGGCGTTCGTCGCTCGCTGCCGTAGCTGCGCCGCTCACCGTCGGCGCCTGCGCCGCGACGTTCTCGTCGGGAAATAGCGCCAGTTGCTCGGCGTTCGCCTGCGCGATCGCCGTGGCCACTGGCGCCGCGATCGCCGCGCTGTCGCGCTCCGCCTTCCATCGCCGCCACTCACGCGAAACGGTCGGCCGACTTACGCGATCTCGACCACGCCGCTGCTTTCGCGCCGCCTCGGACGCGTTCCAGCCCGCTTCGAAGAGCTCACGTAGCTCGCGTCGCTTCTCGGGCGTCAGCCGCGTGCGCCCGTCCATCGTCGACGTCAGCACCGCTCCAAGACCGCTCTTCTCCTCGAGCCGGCGCAGCAACCGCAGGTACTCGTCGCTGATCCGGAAGGCCGCCGAGAGGTGACCCAGATGCATCTTCGGATCCTTCGCCAGCGTCACGACCAGTACGTTGCGCGGCCCGCGATCGCGGTCGTGCAAGCCGAACTCGCCGATCAGCGTGCCGCCGACGAACACCTGGCAACGCCCAGCACGCTCGACGACGTTGCCCCACGGCGCGAACCACCGCGTGTCCGGAAGCGAAGTCGCGATCGGCAACCGCGACACGGTAACCTGAGCTGGCGTTCCCATCGCCAGCTCCAACCACCTG
Organism: Casimicrobiaceae bacterium; assembly: GCA_035717085.1. Lineage (GTDB taxonomy): Bacteria > Pseudomonadota > Gammaproteobacteria > Burkholderiales > Casimicrobiaceae > VBCG01. Next base: position 2,091 of record DASTIY010000162.1, read on the forward strand.
CGGGCGGCCGAAATTCCAACCAACGTGATCAGGTGTGCCCGATCGCAACGCCGCGGAATTCGATCGGTTCACGCCGCGCGGAAGGAACTCTGGGGCCCCCGCCCGAACGCACTTGAGGCCTTCAACCCGACTCCCGCGGCTCCGCCGCGGTTTGCGTGTGCGCGCCACGCACGCGCCGTCGCGGCGTGGTCCAGCGTCCGCGTCGGGTCCACGCGCGCGACTCCCCGCGCGCCCGAGATTCCCGCCCGAGTCGCATGACCGCACCACTCAGACGACGCCAACCACGGTTGGGCCCCACCCCGGAAGCGAGGCCGACGCGACGTGCAAACACGGCTATCGCGAGGTCAGCGAAGCCGAGGCCCGTCACATCGTTGCGCACTGGATGCAGCACTCGATGGCGTA
>DASTIY010000163.1:0-3925 GCA_035717085.1 Casimicrobiaceae bacterium
CTTTCGGTGCCCGCATCGTATTCGTACAGCACGCCGCCGTGCGCGCCGGCGAGATGCACGGCGCGCGCGACGATCGTATCGAGCACCGTGTCGAGATCGAGGCTCGAGCTCACCGCGCGCGCGACCTCGCCCAGCACGTGCAGCTCCTCGAGCGAGCGTGCGAGCTCGTGCGTGCGCGACTCGACCTTTTGCTCGAGCGTCGCCCGCGCTCCCGCGAGTTCGGCAGCCGACCGGTTCAGCTCGTCGCCGAGCGCTTCGAGCTCGTCACCGGTCGCGACGACGACGCGGTGGTCGAGATCGCCCGCTCCCATGCGCGCAGCACCCGCCTGCAGCTTGCGAATCGGTGCGACCATGCGCCGCGCCAGGAATGCGCTGGCGAGCACGGCGAGGGCGAGACCGAGCACGAAGATCACGAGGCTGCGCAGGATCGGCTCGCGCAGCGCCGCGTAGGCATCGGCCGCGGGACGCTCGACGAAAACGAGCCAGCCGAGCGGCATGATCGCGGCATGCGCGGCAAGCACGCGCCCACCGGCGACGCCATCGGCAAACATGGCGGATGCCGTCGCGGTCGCTCCGTCGGCGAGATGCATGCGCGCACCCGCGACTTGCGCGAGATGCGAAAGATCGCGTCGCTCGCGCAGCGTTCGGGCATCGGGGTGGGCGATGAGCTGGTCCTGCGCGTCCACCACATAGGCATACCCGCCGACGCCGACCGCGAGCCGCGACACGATGCGTTGCAGCGTGCGCAATCCCACCTCGGCGGTCGTCACTTCGACCGCGTACCGCCCGACCGGCATCGCGACGATCACGTACGGCTCGGCGTCGTCGCGCAATCGCACGGGACTCCAGTAAGTCGCACCGCGGCGCGCGGCGACGAACTCGGGCGCGGACGAGTAGTCGGTACCGCTGCCCATCACGTCGGGGTGCAGGCGCGAGACGCGAATCACTTCGCGGCCGGAAACGTCGAGATGGCGCAAGTCACTGATCGCCGGCACGCGGCGCAGGACGCGCAGAAAGTCGAGCTCGCGCTGCTCGGCGATCGACGCCGCCAGGCCTTCACGAAACCCCAGCGCAGCGACGCCGGGCGGACCTGCCGACGAATCGTCGGACGCCGTGCGCGTCGTGTCGCGAACCTGCTCCTGCACCTCGCTCAGGAACTGCTCGATGCGCAACGCCGCGGCCGTCGCGTGCGCCTGTTCGACTTCGACGATCGCGCGCTGCGCCTGCGCGTAGGAGAAATAGAGCTCGGCGAGGCCCGACAGCATGAGCGTCCCGCCGACGAGGACGCTCAGCACGCGCACGTACTTGCGCAGAAGCGGGCTGCGAACGTGCTCGCGCATTATCGGCGGAACGCGTCGGCGCGAAGCAGGATCCGCCGCGGAACGACGAGCCCGAGGCGTTCCGCGGTCTTCAGGTTGACGGCGAGATCGATGCGCTCCGCGCCTTCGACCGGCAGATCGCCGGGCTTCGTTCCACCGAGGATTCGCGCAGCGAGCGAGGCAGCCTGAACGCCCTCTGCGTACGCGTCGGGGCCATACGAAATCAGCCCGCCGTGTCCTACCCAGAGCGCCGTCCCGAAGATCGCCGGCGTGCGTGACGCGAGCGAGCGTTCGAGCACGGCGACGGGGATTCGCAGCCGTGAATCGTCCGCCGCGAAGAGGGCATCGCCGGGGCCGATCTGCGCGAGGATTTCGACGAGATCTCGATCGTCGTCGACGTCGCGAACCACGACGTCGAGACCGAGCGCGGGCGCCGCGTCGACCGCGTTGCGTACGATCGAAGCCCCGACGGGATCGCTGCGCTCGTGCACGACGAACACGCGACGCACCGCGGGCGCAAGGGAATGCAGCACCTGCAGCCGCTTCGCGGCGAGCTCCGATTGCAGGCTCGAGATGCCGGTGACGTTGCCGCCCGGCCGCGTACGATCGGCGAGAATGCCCGCTGCCACGGCATCGCCCACCGACGTGAAGACGATCGGAATGCGGTGGGTGGCGCGGCTCGCGGCGAGCGCCGCCGCTTGCCCGACCGCAACGATCAGGTCGACGTCGCTGGTGACGAGCGCAGTGGCCGCGGTGGAAAGCGCCTCGGGTTTGCCTTGCGTGAACCGGATCTCGAAGCGGACGTCACGGCCTTCCTCGAGGCCGAGATCCTTGAGACCCGCCTTCAGTCCTTCGACGGTCGGATGATCCGCCGACCACGCCTCGTTCAGCACGCCGATGCGATAGACGCGCCGCGCATCCTGCGCGTCGGCGAAGAGCGGGGCCAGGCAAAGCAACAGCACGGCCGCATACCGGCCCATGCTTCAGCTCTTCAGGAACTGGTGATACGCGCCCTGCGCCACGCGGTCCCACGGACCGATCTGCTGCGAAAACTTCTCGAACGACGCGTGCACCTTGCGCGCCATCTGACTCTGCGTGGACTGCTCGTGCACCACGTCGATCGCGAGCTTCCGCAGGTCGCGCAGCACCGGCGCGGGGAATTCGATCAACTCCACCTTGCTCGCGAACTGGGTACGCAGGCGGGACACGGCCGCCAGGTTCTTCGCGTGGTAGTCCATGAAGCCGTGCACCTGGACGGCGGTCGTCGCGAAATCGAGAATTCGGCGCAAGTCGACGGGAAGCGCGTCGTACGCCTTTCGATTGAACACGAACTCGCCCACCGTTCCGGGCTCGTGCCAGCCCGGATAGTAGTAATAGCGCGCGGTGTTCTGGAGACCGAGCTCGAGATCGTCGTGCGGACCGACCCATTCGGCCGCATCGATCACGCCGCGCTCGAGCGACGTGTAGATCTCCGCGGCGGGCGTGAGCACCGCCGTTCCGCCTGCGCGCGCGATGACCTTTCCGCCGAGGCCGGTGCCCATGCGCATCTTCATGCCCTTGTAATCGGCGATCGTGTCGATCTTCTTGCGGAACCAGCCGCCCATCTGCGGGGCAAAGCCGGGTCCGAGTCGCGGCACGAGGTTGAACGGCGCATATGTTTCTTCCCAGAGCTTCTGGCCGTCGCCGTGGTAATACCAGACGGCCATCCCCTGCGGATCGAGGCCGAACGGAACGGTCGTGAACCACTCGACGGCCGGGTCCTTCGCGGTCCAGTAGTACGACGCGGCCATGAACGCTTCGATCGTGCCGTTCGACGTGGCGTCGAAGCATTCGAACGGCTTCATGATCTGGCCGCCGGAAAAAACGTCAATGCGAAAGCGGCCGCCGCTCATTTCATCGACGATGCGCGCAAGCCGCTGCGCGGCGCCCTGCAGCATGTCGAGTTGCGGCGGCCACGCCGTGGAAAGCCGCCATTGGATGCGCGGTTGCGCGATGACGCTCGGCGCCGCGATCGTCGTCGATGCAGCGACCGTGGCCGCGCCAGCCTTCGCCAGAAACGCCCGCCGTTCGGTGGCCATGCGCCTCCCCGTCCGCAGCGCCGCCATTCCGGCGCGCGCCGTGGCGATTGACCGCGATTGTCCGGCGATTGTGCCATGAAGCCGCCGGCAGCGTGAGCGCCGCCGGGGCATGCCGCTGGTTCGCGGAGCCCTCGTTGCCGGCGCGCCGCGTGTCGAAGCGCAGATCGAGATGTCCGACGGCGCGCTTGCGACGCCTCTTATGCAGTCTCGGCAGTCTTCACCGGCGACAGCGCCGTCGCGATCGCGTCGTCGACCTCGTCCATCCAGACGAACTCGATTTGCGCGCGCGCGTCCGCGGGGATGTCGTCGAGATCGCGCTGGTTGCGCGTCGGCAGCATCACCGTCTTGATGCCGGCGCGCAGCGCCGCGAGCACCTTCTCCTTCACGCCGCCGATCGGCAGCACGAGGCCGCGCAGGCTGATCTCGCCGGTCATCGCCACGTCGCTACGCACGGGCCGCGACGTCAGGAGCGACGTCAACGCAACGAACATCGCGACACCCGCGCTCGGGCCGTCCTTCGGCGTCGCG
>DASTIY010000164.1:0-9886 GCA_035717085.1 Casimicrobiaceae bacterium
GGCCTTCGCGGCGGCATCCTTGCTCGCATCCGCGGCGGCGTCCGCGGCATCCTTGGCCGCGGTCGCCGAGGTCGCGGCGGCGTCCTTCGTCGCATCGGCGGTCTTCCCGGCCGCGTCCTTCGCTGCGTCCGCAGCCTTGTCGGCGGCTTCCTTCGTCGCGTCGGCGGCCGACTTCGCCGCATCGGCCGCGGCGTTCGACGCATCCTTGGCGGCGGCGCCGGCGGCGTTGGCCGCATCCTTCGCAGCGGTCGCTGCCGCATCGGCGGCGGCGCCGGCGGACGCCTTCGCCTTGTCGGCGGCTTGCTCCGATTGCTGGCCGCAGGCGGCGAGCGTCACGGCGAGCGCCAGGGCCAGCGCAGCCGAGATTGCGTTCTTCATGGCAGTTCTCCCGAGAGTCGATTGAGGGTGAGGGTCGCCGTGTCTCTGCGACCGCATGACGTAGTGTAGTCCGCTTTTCGCTGCAGTGCAGCAAATGGCCGTTTTGTCCGTCTTGACGAATACGTGTTGCAGCGCGATTACAACAAACGTTCAAAATCGTCATCGCGTGGTTCGCAGCGCGTGCATTCCGCGGCGCTCCCAGGCCGCGAGGCAGACGCCACTCGCCACGACGATCGCCATGCCGAGCCCCGACAGCGCGTCGGGGTGCTGCCCGAACAGGATGAATCCGAAGGCGGTCGCCCACACGATCTGCAGGTACGTGAACGGCGTGAGCAGCGACGCCGGCGCGGCGAGATACGCGTGCGTCATCGCGTAATGGCCGAGCCCGGCGAGGCAGCCGAGCAGCACCAGCGGGCCGATGCCGACCGCGACGAGGTGCTCGACGTCGATCGTGAACGGCAACCCGAGCGTCAGCGCGACGGTGCCCACGCTCGCGCTCCAGAACAGCGTCGCGTACGGCGATTCGTCGAGGAGGCGGCGCGTCAGCAATTGATAGAGCGCATTCGACAGCGCCGCGCCGATCAGCAGCAGGACCGCGGGATGCAGGATCGCCGAGCCCGGACGCAGCAGGATGAGGATGCCGATGAAACCCACGGTCGACGCGGCCTGGCGCGCGCGCGTCGCGCGCTCGTGCAGCAACGGCCACGAGAGCAGCACGACGAACGTCGGCGCGAGGAACGTGATGCTCGACGCTTCCGCGAGCGGCAGGTAGCGCAGCCCGCCCCAGAAGCCGAGCGTCGCGAGCAGCAGGAACAACGAGCGGAGCAGTTGCAGCCGCAGCTTGCGCGTACGCCAGAAGCCCGGACCACGCCGATGCCACGCGAACGGCGTGACCACCAGCATCTGTCCCGCGTAGCGCGCCCAGACGACGACCCACAGCGAGTGGTCGCGGACCAGGTATTTCGCCGTCGCGTCGAGCGACGACAGGCACAACCCCGCGAAGAGGAACAACGGCAGCGCGAAGCGGAGGTGTCGTGCCGTATCCGTCACAATGAACGCTGCCGGCCCGCCGCAAGGCGCGGATTCCGCCCCCGCGGGGGGCAGCGGAGCGGCGAAGCCGCTAGCGTGGGGGGATCATACAAGCGCGCGGCGGCGACCGCTCGACGCGGCGCCGCCGCGAATTGCGCGTTACGCCGCGGCCGCGGCTGCCCGGGAGCCTTGCAGGATCCCGCGCAGCACGAAGGGCAGGATGCCACCGTGCCGGTAGTAGTCGACCTCCACCGCGGTGTCGATGCGGCAGAGCGCAGGAAACTCCTGCCGCGTGCCGTCGGCGCGCGTCATCACCACCGTCAGCATCTGCTGCGGTTCGATGTTGGCGGGCACGGCGATGTCGAACGTCTCGTCGCCGCGGATGCCGAGCGTCTCGACGCCCTGCCCCGGCTGAAACTGCAGCGGCAGCACGCCCATGCCGACGAGGTTCGAGCGGTGGATGCGCTCGAAGCTCTTCGCGATCACCGCTTTCACGCCGAGCAGTTGCGTGCCCTTCGCCGCCCAGTCGCGCGAGCTGCCGGTGCCGTACTCCTCGCCGCCCAGTACGACCGTCGGAATGCCTCGCCGCTGGTAGTGCATCGCCGCGTCGTAGATCGGCATCTGCTCGGGCGCGCCGTTGCCGTAGTACAGCGTGACGCCGCCCTCGATGCGCGTGCCGTCGGACTTCTGCGGCAGCATCAGGTTCTTGATGCGCACGTTCGCGAACGTGCCGCGCAGCATCACTTCGTGGTTGCCGCGACGGGCGCCGTAGCTGTTGAAGTTGGCGACCGAGACGTCGCGCTCCTGCAGGTAGAGGCCGGCAGGCGACGTCGGCTTGATCGAGCCGGCCGGCGAGATGTGATCGGTGGTCACCGAGTCGCCGAAGATGCCGAGCGTGCGCGCGCCGCGAATGTCGGTCACCGGGGGCGGCGTCATGCCGAAACCGTCGAAGAAAGGGGGCTTGGCGATGTACGTCGACGCCGGCCAGTCGTACACCTGCCCGGTCGACCCGGCGATCGTCGACCACATCGGATTCGCGTTGGCGAGATCGCCGTAGAGCTTGCGGAACGTGGCGGGGTCGCGCGCGTACTCGAGAAGCGCGTTCACTTCCTCGTTCGACGGCCAGATGTCGCGCAGGTACACGGGCCCGTCGCGGCCTTGCGCGAGCGGCTCGTGCACGATGTCGCGCAACACGGTGCCGGCGATCGCGAACGCGACGACGAGCGGCGGCGACATCAGGAAATTCGCCTTGAGGTTCGGATGGATGCGCGCCTCGAAGTTGCGATTGCCCGACAGCACCGCTGCACAAACGAGGTCGTTGCTCGTGATCGCGTCGTTGATCTCGGGCGCGAGATCGCCGGCGTTGCCGATGCACGTCGTGCATCCGTACGCCGCGACGTCGAAGCCGAGCTGCTGCAGATACGGCAGAAGGCGCGTCTTCGTCAGGTAGTCGGTGACGACGCGCGAGCCGGGGGCGAGCGACGTCTTCACGTGCGGCTTGACCGTGAGGCCTTTCTCGACCGCCTTCTTGGCGAGCAGACCGGCCGCGAGCAGCACGCTCGGGTTGGACGTGTTCGTGCACGACGTGATGGCGGCGATCAGCACGTCGCCGTTGCCGATGTCGATCGGCTTCGGCGGCTGCGTCGCGGACGCCGGCGTGTCGCAGGCGGTCGGATCGTCGAGTCGCCCGCGACCCGGCACCATCGGCGCCGTCGCGTGACGCTTCTGCAGACGTTCGGGCGCCTGCGCGAAGCCGTTCTCGCCCACCGGCTTGCTGAAGAGTTCGGCGAACCGCGTACCGAGCTTCGGCAACTCGATGCGGTCCTGCGGGCGCTTCGGACCTGCGACCGACGGCGTGATCGACGCGAGATCGAGGCGCACCGTCTTCGTGTAGTCGATGTCGCCGGCGCGCGGCATGCCGAACAGGTTCTGCGCCTTGTAGTAGCGCTCGAACGCATCGAGCGCGGCATCGCTTCGTCCCGTCGCGCGCAGGTACGCGACCGTCGCCGCGTCGACGGGGAAGAAGCCCATCGTCGCGCCGTATTCGGGCGCCATGTTGCCGATCGTCGCGCGATCGGGAACCGACAGGCTCGCCGCCCCTTCGCCGAAGAACTCGACGAACTTGCCGACGACCTTTTCGCGGCGAAGCATTTCGGTGACGGTCAGCACGAGATCGGTCGCGGTGGCGCCTTCGGGGAGCCGGCCCGTGAGCTCGACGCCGATGACGTCGGGCGTCAGGAAGTACACCGGCTGGCCGAGCATGCCGGCTTCGGCTTCGATGCCGCCCACGCCCCAGCCGACGACGCCGATGCCGTTGATCATCGTCGTGTGGCTGTCGGTGCCGACGAGCGTGTCGGGATAGTGGATGCCGTCCTTCGCGTGCACGCCCGGGGCGAGGTATTCGAGGTTCACCTGGTGCACGATGCCGATGCCCGGCGGCACGACCTTGAACGTGTCGAACGCCTGCATGCCCCACTTCATGAACTGGTAACGCTCGGCGTTGCGGTGGAACTCGAGCCGCATGTTGAGATCGAGCGCGCCGGGCGCGCCGTAGCGGTCGACCATCACCGAGTGGTCGACGACGAGGTCGACCGGCACGAGCGGCTCGATCAGCTTCGGATCGCGGCCCATGTCGGCGGCGACGTTGCGCATCGCGGCGAGATCGCAGAGCAGCGGCACGCCGGTGAAGTCCTGCAGCACGACGCGCGCGACGACGAAGGGAATCTCTTCCGCGCGCGCGGCGCTCGGCGCCCAGTTCGCGACCTGCCGCACGTGCTGCTCGGTGACCTTCTGCCCGTCGCAGTTGCGCAGCACGCTTTCGAGGACGATGCGCATCGAGACCGGAAGGCGGCTGATGCGCCCGACGCCGGCCTGTTCGAGCGCGGGCAGCGAGTAGTAGTGCGCGGTCGCGCCCGACGCGAGCGGGAACGTCCTGAGTGAATCGAAGAGGTTGTGTGCCATCGTGGAGTCCGTTCTATTTCCGCGCTTGCGGTGCGGGCTTGCGTGCGCCCGGTTGAATGGTGCCCGCGACGCCGTGTCCGCTGCGCGCGCCGGCGAGGACGTCGTGCATGTTCATCGTCTGGCCGTTCGGCAGCACGAGGTCGCCGGGCCGCTGTCCCGCCTTGCACGCCCCGACGTGACGCGCGGTGATCACCGTCTTCATATGCGCGTGGCCCATCAGCGGCGGGTCGTACGTCGTGTCGATCTCGGTGCGATAGGACCGGCCGCCCTCGACGACCATCGTCGATTTCGAGCGCATCGTGCTGCCGCCCATCGTGCACACGAAGTCGCCGCGGCCGCGATTGCCGGTGAACCTGAACTCGTGCTTGCTGCACGTGCCCTGCATCGCGCCGGCCAGGTCGAACAATTCCTTCTGCACCTTGTCGTCGAGGCACATCGTTGCGCGATTCGGCTGCGCGTCGGGCCGGTCCGACGAGCGCTGCATCTCCCACAAGCCGGATTGGAGCTTGGGGTAGTCGGCGGCGAGCGCCGGCAGTGCCGCGAAAGCGGCGACCGACGCGACGGCGAGAAGGCGCGCGTGTGTCACACCATCAGGTCCACGAACGCGTGCACCGGCATCGCCGCGAGTCGTTCCCGATCGAGCGCGACGTCGAGGATCGCGTGTTGCCGCTTGGCTGCGAAGCGCCGCGCGAGGTTGATGCGGAATTTCTCGAGCAGCAGCGGGATGCCTTCCTCGCGCCGGCGGCGATGGCCGATCGGATATTCGACGACGACTTCGGGCGTGCGCGTGCCGTCGTCGAATTCCACGGTGATGGCATTGGCGATCGAGCGCTTGTTCGGATCGAGGTAGTCGCGCGTGAATTGCGGATCCTCGACGCACACCATCTTCTCGCGCAGCGCGTCGATGCGCGGATCGGCGGCGACCGCGTCCTCGTAATCGGCCGCGGTGAGATGGCCGAAGATCATCGGCACGGCGACCATGTACTGGATGCAGTGGTCGCGGTCGGCGGGATTGGCGAGCGGACCCTTCTTGTCGATGATGCGGATCGCCGATTCGTGCGTGCGGATGGTGATGCGGCGGACCTGCGCGAGGCGGTCGCGCACGAGCGGATGGAGTTGCATTGCAGCTTCGACCGCGGTCTGCGCGTGGAATTCGGCCGGGAAGCTGATCTTGAACAGCACGTGCTCCATCACGTAGCTGCCGTACGGCCGCTGGAAGCGGAACGGCTGGCCCTTGAAGAGCACGTCGTAGAAACCCCACGTCTTCGCCGTCAACGCCGACGGATAGCCCATCTCACCGGTCTTCGCGATCAACGCGAGGCGCACCCCGCGCGACGTCGCGTCGCCTGCGGCCCAGCTCTTGCGCGACCCGGTATTCGGCGCATGGCGATACGTGCGAAGGCTCTGCCCGTCGACGAACACGAGCGACAGCGCGTCGATGATCTCGTCGCGCGACAGCCCGAGCATCTGAGAGACGACCGCCGTCGTCGCGAGCTTCACCAGCACGACATGGTCGAGGCCCACGCGGTTGAAGCTGTTCTCGAGCGCGATCACGCCCTGGATCTCGTGCGCCTTGATCATCGCGGTGAGCACGTCGCTCATCCGCAGCGGGGCGCGCCCTTGCGCGAGGGCGTTGCGCGACAGCCAGTCGGCGGTCATGAGAATGCCGCCGAGGTTGTCCGACGGATGACCCCATTCCGCGGCGAGCCACGTGTCGTTGAAGTCGAGCCAGCGGATCATCGCGCCCAGGTTGAACGCCGCCTGCACCGGATCGAGCTGGTAAGGCGTGCCGGGCACCTTCGCGCCGTTCGGCACGATCGTGCCGGGCACGATCGGACCAAGGAGCTTGGTGCACGCGGGATACGACAGCGCTTCGAAGCCGCAACCCAGCGTGTCCAGCAGGTCGTAATGCGCGGTCCGATACGCCTCGTCGCTCGCGATTGCGTAATGGGCCACGTAATCGGCGATGTCGACGAGGACCTGGTCGGGCGCGGGGCGGGCGGCGGTGGGGGTTGGGGAGGACATGGCCGTTGAATGAGCATTTAGGATCGAGGATGGAGGATCGAGGATCGACGATCGAAGGGCATCACGCGGCTGCTCCCACGATCCTGAATCCTCGATCCTTATCCGCGCCGATCGATGGGCACGAACTTCCTATCCTCCGGCCCGACGTAATTCGCCGACGGCCGGATGATCTTGCCGTCCTCGCGCTGCTCGATGACGTGCGCCGACCACCCGGCGGCGCGCGCGATCACGAAGAGCGGCGTGAACATCGCCGTCGGCACGCCCAGCATGTGATAGCTCACCGCCGAGAACCAGTCGAGGTTGGGGAACATCTTCTTCGCGTCCCACATCACCGTCTCGAGGCGCTCGGCGATGTCGAACATCCTGGTGTCGCCGGCGGCTTCCGAGAGCTCGCGCGCGACTTCCTTGATCACCTTGTTGCGCGGGTCGCCGGTCGTGTAGACCGGATGCCCGAAGCCGATGACGACTTCGCGTGCGGCGACGCGGCGGCGAATGTCGGCCTCGGCCTCGTCGGGACTCGCATAGCGTTGCTGCACCTCGAACGAGAATTCGTTGGCACCGCCGTGCTTCGGTCCGCGCAGGGCACCGATGGCGCCGGTGATCGCCGAATACATGTCGGAGCCGGTGCCCGCGATGACGCGTGCGGTGAACGTCGACGCGTTGAACTCGTGCTCGGCGTACAGGTTGAGCGACGTGTCCATCGCGCGCACCCACGCCGCGGAAGGCCGCTTGCGATGCAGGAGGTGCAGGAAATGCGCCGCGATCGACGGATCGTCGGTGTCGACGTCGATGCGCACACCCTCGCGACTGTAGTGGTACCAGTACAGGAGCATCGATCCGAACGACGCCATCAGCCGGTCGGCGATGTCGCGCGCCCCGGCCGCATCGTGCGCATCGGCTTCGGGATGGAGGCTGCCGAGCATCGAGCAGCCGGTGCGCATCACGTCCATCGGGTGCGCCGCCGCGGGAATCTGCTCGAGAACATGGCGCACGGGCGCCGGCAGCGCGCGCAGCGATCGCAGCTTGCGGTGATACCCTTCGAGTTGCGCGCGCGTCGGCAATTCGCCGTGCACGAGCAGGTAGGCGATCTCCTCGAATTCGGCGGTCGCCGCCATGTCGAGGATGTCGTAGCCGCGGTAATGCAGGTCGTTGCCGGTGCGACCGACGGTGCAGAGGGCGGTGTTGCCGGCGAGGACGCCCGACAGCGCGACGGACTTCTTCGGCTTCGGCGTGACGGCGCGGGGTTCGCTTTCGATCGTGGCCATGGTCAGTTCTGTAGCGGGCAGAGCGAGCGTGGGAATCTCATCGATTGTGCGCGAACAGCGCGTCGAGCTTTCGTTCGTAATCGTGGTATCCGAGGAAGTCGTAGAGCTCGTCGCGCGTCTGCATCGTGTCGACGACGCTTCGCTGCGTGCCGCGCTCGCGCAGCGTCCGATAGACGCGCAGCGCCGCTGCGTTCATCGCGCGAAACGCCGAAAGCGGGTAGAGCGCGATCGCCACGTGCGCGTCGCGGATCTCGTCGAGCGTGAAAAGCGGCGTCTTGCCGAACTCGGTGAGGTTGGCGAGGATCGGCACGCCGACGACGTCGGCGAAGCGGCGGTACATCGCGAGGTCGGTGATCGCTTCCGGAAAGATCATGTCGGCGCCCGCTTCGACGCACGCGCGGGCGCGATCGAGCGCCCCGTCGAGGCCTTCGACGGCCAGCGCGTCGGTGCGCGCCATGATGACGAAGCCGGGATCGGTACGCGCGTCGACCGCCGCCTTCACGCGGTCGACCATCTCCTGCGCCGAAACCAGTTCCTTGCCGGGTCGATGGCCGCAGCGCTTGGCGCCGACCTGATCTTCGATGTGCATCGCCGCAGCGCCCGCCTTGATCAGCGACTTGACCGTGCGCGCGACGTTGAATGCGGATGCGCCGAAGCCCGTGTCGGCGTCGACGAGCAGCGGCAGCGGGCACGCATCGGTGATGCGGCGCACGTCGGTCAGCACGTCGTCGAGGTTGCTGATGCCGAGGTCGGGCAGGCCGAGCGACGACGCGGCGACGCCGCCGCCGGACAGATACAGCGCGCGATAGCCGGTGCGCTGCGCGAGCAGGGCGTGATACGCGCAGACGGCGCCGGGCACCTGCAGCGGACGCTCCTCCGCCACCGCCGCGCGAAAGCGCGCGCCTGCCGGAAGTGATCCCCCCACGCTTGCGGCTGTCGCCGCTGCGCTGCCCCCCGAGGGGGCGGAACTCGCGGCTTGGGACGGCCCTGCGCCGCTCGTGGTCGTGATCGTCATCGTCGGCGGGTCACGCGAGAAGCGATGCGACGCCCGCGCGCTCCTCCTCGAGCTCCGCCAGGGTCGCGTTCATCTTCTCGCGCGAGAAGGCGTCGATCGGCAATCCTTCGACGCGCGTGTAGTCGCCGTTTTGCGTCATGACGGGAACGCCGTACACGACGCCCTCGGGAATGCCGTAGCTGCCGTCGGACGGCACGCCCATCGTCACCCATCGGCCGCGGCTGCCGCCGATCCAGTCGCGTACGTGGCCGATCGCCGCGTTCGCGGCCGAGGCCGCCGACGACAGGCCGCGCGCGGCGATGATCGCCGCGCCGCGCTTGGCGACGGTGGGGATGAACACGTCGCGATTCCAGGTCTCGTCGTGGATCAGGTCCTTCAGCGACTGGCCGTCGGCCGTGGCGAAGCGGTAATCGGGATACATCGTCGGCGAATGATTGCCCCAGACGATCAGCTTCTCGATCGAGTCGACCGGCTTGCCGCTCTTTTGCGCGAGCTGCGTCAGCGCGCGGTTGTGATCGAGGCGCAGCATGGCGGTGAAATTCTTCCCCGGCAGCGACGGCGCCGACTTGCGCGCGATGTACGCGTTCGTGTTCGCGGGATTGCCGACGACGAGGACGCGCACGTTGCGCGACGCGACGGCGTCGAGCGCCTTGCCCTGCTCGATGAAGATCTTCGCGTTCTCGAGCAGCAGGTCCTTGCGCTCCATGCCCGGCCCCCGCGGCTTCGCGCCCACCAGCATCGCGATGTCGACGTCCTTGAACGCGACCCTCGGGTCGGCGGTGCCCGTCATGCCTGCGAGGAGCGGGAACGCGCAATCCTCCATTTCCATCATCACGCCCTTGAGCGCGGCCTGCGCCTTGTCGATCGGGAGCTCGAGGAGCTGCAGGATCACCGGCTGGTCGGCGCCGAGCATTTCGCCGGCGGCGATGCGAAAGAGGAGGCTGTAGCCGATCTGGCCGGCGGCGCCGGTGACGGCGACACGAACGGGAGCTTTCATGACGAGGACTCCAAGGCGCTACGGGTCGGGTTCGCGGCGTGGCTCACGGCGCGAGTGGAGCGGCGAAGGCGTCCCCGGCGGGGCCCTTCGTCTGCCTATGGTAGGCGCGCACCGGAGGGGTGTCAACGTCTTATGTCTGATATAAGATAGGAGAGTGCGTCCCGTCCGCCGCCAAGCCGAGCTGCCCGCGAGCAAGTCGCCCGCGACGTTTCGCCC
>DASTIY010000165.1:0-8538 GCA_035717085.1 Casimicrobiaceae bacterium
AAGTCCTGTCCCTTCGGCATGATTTCCGAAATGAACGCGAGATCGCGCATGTCGTTCATCCGCATCGGATAGAGTGTCAGAGGAGTGTCAGAGGGGTGTCAGAGGAGATTCAGTCGCCGTCGAACTGCGCGGCCGTGTAGCCGAAGAAGTCCTGTCCCTTCGGCATGATTTCCGAAATGAACGCGAGATCGCGCATGTCGTTCATCCGCATCGGATAGAGGACGCCGTCGAGGTGATCGCACTCGTGCTGCAGCAGCATCGCGTGATAACCCTGCGCGTCACGCGTCTGTGTCGTGCCGTCGAGCGACGTGTACGTGAGCCTGATGCGGTTGTAGCGCGGCACGCGACCGTACAGATTGGGCAGCGACTGGCAGCGCTCCCAGATGAGCCGCTTCTCGTCACTCCGAGGCTCGAGCACCGGATTGACGAGCGTCGTCCACGGCACGGGCTGCTGCCGCGCGCCAGGCGGAATGCGGTGCGCCGGCACGCGGTAGACGACGACGCGCTGGTTGACGCCGATCTGCGGCGCGGCGAGCCCGTTGCCGTCGACGGCGTTGATCGTGTCGAGCAGGTCGTCGACGAGTTGTCGCGTCTGCGCCGACGTCGGATCTTCGACGGGCGACGACACGCGCTTCAGGTGCTCGTTGCCCATGAGGAGGATGCGGTGGATGGTCATGAAATGGGGATTAGGGATAGGGTATAGGGTCGAGGGTCGAGGATCGCTCACGCTGTGCCGGTCGCGGCGTGTTGCCAACCGCGGCCAGGGACCGCGGCGAACAGTTCGCGAGTGTATTCGTGTCGCGGTGCACCGAAGACGTCCGCGGCTGCACCGTATTCGACGATCTCGCCTTCACGCATCACGGCAATCGTGTCGCACACCTGTGCGGCGACGCGCAGGTCGTGCGTGATGAACAGCATCGACAGGTGCAACCGGTCGCGAATGTCGGCAAGGAGCCGCAGCACCTGCGCCTGCACCGACACGTCGAGCGCCGAGACCGGCTCGTCGGCGACCACCACTTCCGGTTGCAGCGCGAGGGCCCGAGCGATTCCGATGCGCTGGCGCTGGCCGCCGGAGAACTCGTGCGGATAGCGGGCAAGCGCCTTGCCGTCGAGGCCGACGAGCTCGATCAGCTCGGCGGCGCGCCGCCACGCCTCGCTCCGCGCGATGCCGTGCACGATCGGTCCTTCGGCGATGATGTTCCCTACGCTTTGGCGCGGATTGAGGGAGCCGTACGGATCCTGGAACACCATCTGCACGCGCCGATGGTAGACCCGCATCGCGCGCCGCGACAGTCGCCGCAGGTCGACGCCATCGAGCAGCACTTCGCCGCCGTCCGCTTCGACGATGCGCGCAACGCAGCGCGCGAGCGTCGACTTGCCCGAGCCCGATTCTCCGACGATCCCGAGCGTTTCGTCGCGGCGCAACGTCAAACTCGCATCGCGCACCGCGTGCACGGTGCGCCCGCCCGCGCGAAAGATGCCGGGTCGCGTCCGATACGTCTTCTCGACCCCGCGCAATGCCAGCACGACCGGTGCGCCGGCGAGCGCTCGCGCCTTGCGCGGCGTCAGGTTCGGCACCGCGGCGATCAGCTTGCGCGTGTACGCATGCGTCGGCGCCGAGAGCACCTGCTCGGCGCGCCCCGCTTCGACGACACGTCCCCGCTGCATCACCGCGACGCGGTCGGCGATCTCGGCGACGACGCCGAAGTCGTGCGTGATGAAGATCACGCCGGTGCGCTTTTCGCGCTGCAGGTCGCGGATCAGCGCGAGGATCTGCGCCTGCGTCGTCACGTCGAGCGCCGTCGTCGGCTCGTCGGCGATCAGCACGCGCGGCCCGAGGATCAGCGCCATCGCGATCATCGCACGCTGCCGCTGCCCACCGGAGAGTTGATGCGGGTACGCATCGAGCATCGCGCCGGGATCGGGCAGCTTGACGGCGGCCATGATCTCCGCTGCGCGCTTGCGCGCATCGCGGCCGACGATGCCGCCGTGCACCGCAAGCACCTCGCCGATCTGCCGGCCGATCGTCATGACGGGATTCAGCGCCGTCATCGGCTCCTGGAAGATCATCGCGATGTCCTTGCCGCGTACCTCGCGCAGTCGCGCTTCCGACAGCCGTGTCAGGTCGTCGCCGCCGAACAGGATCTCGCCCGCGCCGACGCGAACGTGCGGCACGGGCAGCAGGCCCATGATCGCACGCGCCATCACCGACTTGCCCGAGCCCGATTCGCCGACGACGCACAGGATCTCGTCGCGCGCGAGCGCGAGCGACACACCCTCGACGGCGTGCGCGCGATCGGCACCCGGCGGAAGGTCGACGCGCAGATCGCGGATGTCGAGCAGCACGTCGTGCGCCGCGTGCGCATCGACGTGATCGCCGGCCTTCGCCACCGGCATCGTCACGACGCGAGCGCTCATCCCACGTTCCGCAGCCGCGGATTGAGCGCGTCGTTCAACCCTTCGCCGAAAAGGTTGATCGCCAGCACCGTGAGCAGGATCGCGATGCCGGGGAACGCGCACACCCACCACGCGGTGCGCAGCACGGTGCGCCCGGCGCCGATCAGGTAGCCCCAGCTCATCAGGTTCGCGTCGCCGAGGCCCAGGAACGACAGCCCCGATTCGATCAGGATCGCGGTGGCGACCATCAGCGACGCCGTGACGACGATCGCCGACGCGCAGTTGGGCAGGATGTGGCGCACGATCACGCGCAGGTCGCTCATGCCGAGCGACACGCACGCCTGCACGAATTCGCGGTTCTTCGTCGCGAGGAATTCTCCGCGTACGAGCCGCGCCATCGGCGGCCACGAGACGACGGCGATCGCGATGATCGTGCTTTCGAGCGACGGCGACAGGATCGCGACGAGCACGATCGCGAAGATGAACGCAGGTACCGTCTGGAACGCTTCGGTCGTGCGCATCAGCAGCGCGTCGACGCGTCCGCCGAAATAGCCCGCCGCGCCGCCGACGACGACGCCGATCGTCATCGCACACACCGTCGCCACGACACCGATCAGAAGCGACGTGATGGCACCGCGCGCGATGCCTGCCGCGACGTCGCGTCCGAGCTGATCGGTGCCGAACAGGTAGTCGCCGAACGGCGGCAGGAAGGGCTTCCCCACGATCGCGAACGGATCGCGCGGATACAAGAGCGGTGCGAACAGCGCGAGCATCACGATCGCGCCGAGCAGCCACGCCGCGTAGAACGCGGGCCGATTGCGGCGAAAGCGCCGGCCGAAGCCGGCGAGCGGCGACTCAGGCGAGTTCAATGCGGGGATCGAGCCACGTGTACATGACGTCGACCAGCAGGTTCGCGAGCACGACGAGGCACGCACAGATGAAGAAGATGCCGAGCAGGAGGTTCAAGTCGCGCGAGAAGAGCGAATCGAACGCGAGCTGGCCGAGCCCCGGCCACGCGAACACGGTCTCGACGACGACCGATCCGCCGAGCAGCGCCCCGACCTGCACGCCGGCCATCGTCACGACCGGCAGCAACGCGTTGGGCACGATGTGCCGGAACACCACCGCACGCTCGTCGAGGCCCTTCGCGCGCGCGGTGGTCACGTAATCCATGCCCGCCTGCTCGAGCATCGCCGCGCGCATGAGCCGCGTGTAGAGCGCCATGTAGAAGAGCGACAGCGTGAGCGCCGGCAGCACGAGGTGGCGCGCGATGTCGAGCACGCGCTTGGGTCCCTCGTAGAACGCCGCCACCGTCTCCATTCCCGACGTCGGCAGCCAGTCGAGCTTGATCGAGAACAGCACGATCAGCATCAGTCCGGCCCAGAAGAGCGGCGTCGCATACGACAGCAGCGCGAACACCGAGATCAGCCGGTCGCGCCACGTGTTGAGTCCACGCGCGGCGAGCACGCCGAGCAGTGCGCCGATGCCGACGGCGATCAGGATCGTCGTGCCCATCAGGAGCAGCGTCGCCGGCAGCCGCTTGCCGATCAGCTCGGCGACCGACATGCCGTGCCGCTGCGAATAGCCGAGGTCGAACGTGAGCGTGTTGCGCAGGTAGCGGGCGAGCTGCACGTGGTACGGCTGGTCGAGGCCGAACTTCGTGCGCAGCTGCGCGACCATCTCCGGCGTCGCCGAGCCGGCCTCGCCTGCGAGCACCTCGGCCGCGTCGCCGGGTGCCAAGTGCAGCAGCACGAAGTTCGCGACGACGATGAACAGGATCGTCGGAATCGCGAGTGCTGCGCGCCGTGCGAAGAAGCGCAGCCGGCTCAAGCGCGCGTCACTCCAGGTAAGCCCGGTTGAACGACGTGTACACGCCAAGCGGGCTCACGAGGTGGTCGTGCAGCTTCTTGTTCGACACCGTCGTGAAGTCGAGCTCGGTCACCCAGATCACCGGCGCCTCGTCGACGACGATCTTCTGGAACTCGTGGTAGAGCTCGGCGCGCTTCGCATGGTCGGGCTCGATCGTCGCCGCTTCGAGGAGCTGGTCGACCTTCGGCAGCGTGAGCCGCGCGCTGTTCGAGAACGGCGCGCCGGGACGGACGTTCTTCGACCAGTACGTGCGGTGCACGCCGAGCACCGGGTCGGGCAGCGTGTAGAGGAAGTTCGAGTTGAACTCGAAGTCGTAGTTCGTGTAGATGCGCCGCAGCCACGTCGGCACGTCCTCGTAGCGCAGGGTCACCTTGATGCCGACCTTGCCGAGCTGCTGCACGACGAGCTCGCCCATCCGGCGCCAGTCCTCGCCGTACGGGATCACGTCGTGGATCATTTCGAAGCGCACGCCGTCGCCCTTGCGCGGATAGCCGGCCTCGTCGAGCAGCTTGTTCGCCATCTCGACGTTGCCCGGCGCCGCGTAATTGCGGACGTCCTTCGTGAAGAGGCCGTTGGCGGCGAAGTTCGAGCTGATCGGGCCGGTGGCGGGCTTCCCGTAGCCGAAGAACACGGTGTCGATGATCGCCTTGCGGTCGAGCGCGTACGACACCGCCTGCCTCACCTTCTGGTTGTCGAACGGCTTCTTCGTCGTGTTGAGCTCGATCAGCACGATCGGCGAGATCATCTCGTAGCCCTTCGTCGAGATGTCGATGAAGGGCAGCGACTTGATCCGCGCGAGCTCGACCTGCGGGACGGCGCTGAACGCGGCGAACTGCGCCTCCTGCTTCTCCATCGCGGCCGTGCGCGTGCCGGCATCGCCGATGAAGCGCGCGACGATGCGGTCGAGGTACGGCTGGCCCTTGCGCCAGTAGTCGGGATTGCGATCGAGCCGGATGTACTGTCCCTTCTCCCATTCGACGAACTTGAACGGCCCGGTGCCGATGGGCTTGTTCGCGTTCGGGTGGTTCATCAGGTCGCCGTTCTCGAACACGTGCTTGGGCAGGATCGGCGATTCGTAGCCGGACAGCGCGACCATCGCGTACGGCGCCGGCTGGCTGAAGCGGAACACCGCCGTGTACGGATCCGGCGTGTCGACGGCGGTGAGGTCGCGGAACGTGATCGGCCCGCGCGGATGCACCTTCTTCAGCACGTTCATGAACGTGAACTGCACGTCGGCGCTGGTGAACGGCTTGCCGTCGTGGAACTTGACGCCTTCCTCCAGCTTGAACGTGATCGTCTTGCCGTCTGGGCTCACCGTCCAGCTCTTGGCGAGCGACGGCTGCGGCTTGAAATCGAAGCCATATTCGAGCAGGCCGTCGTAGATCTTCGCCGACACCTGGCCGATCGGCGCCGAGGTGTTCTGGTAGGACGCGAGCGAGGGCGGCTCGGGCTGCACGATCATGACGAGCGTGCCGCCACGCTTTTGCGCGAATGCTGCGGGCGAGAGCACCGTGCAGGCGATCGCGGCCAGCACGGCGAGAATCGGAACGACAAAGCGCAGGCCTCGCATGAATCTCTCCTCCAGAGGTTTGGGCGACGGTGAAATCAGCGCGCGACGCCGGCGCGCGCGAGCATGGCGTGCAGCAGGACGTTCGCGCCGGCTTCGAGATGCGCAGGAAGCGCGTCCTCGGTCTCGTTGTGGCTGATGCCGTCCTTGCAGGGAACGAAGATCATCGACGTCGGCGCCACGCGCGCGACGTAGATCGCGTCGTGGCCGGCGCCGCTTTGCATCTCGCGCCACGGCAAGTCGAGCGCCTTCGCCGCGTCGCGCACGAGCGCGATGCAGTCCGGGTCGAAGCGCGACGACGGAAACTGATCGACCTGGCGCAGATCGCATTCCAGTCGAAGGTCGTGCGCGATCGATGCGGCGGCGTCGCGCAGCTGCACGTCCATTTGCGCGAGCGCGCGATCGTCGGGGTGGCGAAGGTCGACCGACAGCGCGACGCGTCCCGGTACGACGTTGCGCGAATTCGGCTTCACCTGCACGAAACCGACGGTGCCGCGTCCATCCGGACCATGGCGTAGCGCGAGCGCACGCACCGCCTCGATGAGTCGCGCCGCGCCGAGCAGCGCATCGCGCCGCGTTTCCATCGGCGTCGGGCCCGCGTGCGCGTCCTGGCCGGTGAGCACGACGTCGTACCAGCGCTGGCCGAGCGCGCCGGTCACGACGCCGATGACCTTGCCTTCGCGCTCGAGGATCGGTCCCTGCTCGATGTGCGCCTCGAAGTACGCGTCGAGCGCGCGGCCGCCGACAGGCGCCGGCCCGGCGTAACCGATCCGTGCCAGCGCTTCGCCGAACGACACGCCGTCGACGTCGCGCTGCGCGCGCAGCTGCTCGGCCGTGAAGACGCCGGCGAATGCGCCGGAGCCGCCCATGACCGGCACGAAGCGGCTGCCCTCCTCGTTGGTCCAGATCGCGACGCCGACCGGACGTTGTGTCGCGATGCGTGCATCGGCCAGCGTGCGCAGCACCTCGAGGCCGGCGAGCACGCCGTAATTGCCGTCGAACTTTCCCCCCGACGGCTGCGTGTCGATATGGCTGCCGGCGAACACGACGGGCGCTGCACGATCGTGACCGCCGCGCACCGCGAAAATGTTGCCGACGCCGTCGATCTCGACGCTGCAACCGGCGTCACGCAGCCAGCCCGAAACGAGATCACGGCCCTGCCGGTCGACGTCGGTCAGCGCGAGGCGACATACGCCGCCCCTGGGCGTCGCGCCGACCTGCGCGAGGTCCATCAGCGACCGCCACAGTCGCGAGCCGTCGATACGTAGCGCCGTCGAAGACATGGTTCGCGGAGCGGCGAAAGGGACGGCGATTGTGCCAGCAAACGTGGCCGGGCGGCCAGAGGCGGTGTCGGACACGTGTCGGAGGAGTGTCGGAGGTCGACACTGCAACCACCGGAAGCGCTGCGGCAAGCGGTGCTTTACGATTGCGCGCGATGCCTTCCTTTTCCGCCACCACCGGCGGCGCCGATCCGGTCGCGCGAACCGATCGCTCCGTCGGCCCGGTGCTCGCGCAGGTCGCGCGCTTCGATACGCCGTTGCCCCTCGCCTGCGGCCGCTCGCTCGCGCAGTACGAGCTCGCGTACGAGACGTACGGCACGTTGAACGACGCGCGCAGCAACGCGGTGCTCGTGTGCCACGCGCTGAACGCGTCGCATCACGTCGCGGGCTTCTACGCCGACGATCCGGACAACGTCGGGTGGTGGGACAACATGGTCGGTCCCGGCAAGCCGCTCGACACCGATCGCTTCTTCGTCGTCGGCATGAACAACCTGGGCAGCTGCTTCGGGTCGACGGGACCGATGTCGATCAATGCGGCGACCGGCCAGCCGTGGGGCAGCGATTTTCCCGTGCTCACGGTCGAGGATTGGGTCGACGCGCAGGCGCAACTCGCCGACCGGCTCGGCATCGCGCAGTGGGCGGCCGTGATGGGCGGGAGCCTCGGCGGCATGCAGGCGCTCGACTGGGCGATGCGCTATCCGGCGCGCATCCGCAACTCGCTCGTGATCGCCGCGGCGCCGAATCTGTCGGCCGAGAACATCGCGTTCAACGAGGTCGCACGCCAGGCGATCCTCTCCGATCCCGAGTTTCACGACGGCGACTTTCAGGCGTTCGACGTGAAGCCGCGGCGCGGCCTGCGCGTGGCGCGCATGATCGGCCACATCACGTACCTCTCCGACGAGCAGATGGAAGCCAAGTTCGGGCGGCAACTGCGCGACGGGCTGCAGTTCTCGTTCGCCCCGGAATTCCAGATCGAGTCGTACCTGCGCTACCAGGGCGACAAGTTCGCCGAGTACTACGACGCGAACTCGTACCTGCGCATCACCAAGGCGCTCGACTACTTCGACCCGGCGACGCGCACGGGGGGCGACCTCGCGCGCGCCCTCGCGAATGCGACGTGTCGCTTCCTCGTCGTGTCGTTCACGACCGATTGGCGCTTCCCCGCGTCGCGCTCGCGCGAGATCGTGAAGGCGCTGGTGCGCACCGGGCGCCACCTGTCGTACGCCGAGATCGCCGCGCCGCACGGGCACGACGCGTTCCTGCTCGACAACGCGCAGTATCACGCCGTCGTGCGGGCGTGGTTCGAGCGCATCGCGACGACCGAATTGGGTGTCGGAGGTGCCTTTTCGGAATCGGGTGTCGGAGATGCAATTCCGGAAGGTGTCGGAGGTGCAATTCCACGGCCGGATGCTGCGACTGATGCGG
>DASTIY010000166.1:0-4062 GCA_035717085.1 Casimicrobiaceae bacterium
CCGCGAGCATGCGGCTCGCGCAGCAATTCCTGCGCGCCAATCTCGAGGCGCAGCATCCGCTTCGCATGCGCAAGATGGTCGACTGGCCGCTGCTCTTCACCGGCACGCAGGACGAGCTGCGCTACGCGGCCAACCTCCCCCCGCGGATCGCCGGGGGCGGCATCTGGTTCTATCGTCTCGCGGTGATCGCCGACGATGCACGCTCGCCGCTCGTGCTCGAGCGCACCATCCCCGATCTCACGGCGGACCAGTTGCCCGAGTTCACGAAGGCCGAGCGCTCGGTGCTCGCCTACGACATCGCGTCGCTCAAGATCGCGTAC
This sequence comes from Casimicrobiaceae bacterium, assembly GCA_035717085.1. Lineage (GTDB taxonomy): Bacteria > Pseudomonadota > Gammaproteobacteria > Burkholderiales > Casimicrobiaceae > VBCG01. The sequence continues at coordinate 321 of DASTIY010000166.1, forward strand.
TTCGGCCGCGATCCCGATGCCGGGCCGGCGAGCGAGCCGTCGTGGCGCGACAAGTGGGCCGATGCGCAGAAGCTGCCGCTCGTGATCCGCATCGACGTGCAGCCGAAGGGCGCGCCGGCGTGGCCGACACTCTACGTCTCGCCGCGCGAATCGCCCGAAGCCGGCTGCCGCGCGTGGGACATGGCCCGCGAGCGATGCGCCGCGGTGTAACGATCATGAGGTTGCCGCCGACGATACGCATCTCCGCGCGACGTTTGCCACGTCGCCATGCGCAATCCGGCATCGCGATCGTCATCGCGCTGTGGCTCACCGTCCTCCTCACGGTGCTCGCGAGCGGCTTCGCGTTCAGCATGCGCAGCGAAGCGCTGGCGACGCGCAACGCGGTGTCGCTCGCCCAGGCGCGCGCGCTCGCCGACGGCGCGGTGGAGCGCGGCGCATTCGAGCTGATGCGTCCGCGCCTCACCGACGTGTGGACGCCCGACGGCGTCCCGCATCGCTACAACGAGGGCACGGCGGCGATCACGCTCACCGCGGTCGACGAGGCGGCGCGCATCGACATCAATGCGGTGCCGAACGCGTTCCTCAAGAACCTGCTGATCGTCATCGGCGGCGCCGACGAGGCGAAGGCGGATGCGCTCGTCGACGCGATCGCCGATTGGCGCGACCCCGACGATCTCAAGCGGCCGAACGGCGCCGAAGCGCCCGACTACCAGGCGGCCGACCTCAAGTACGTCCCGGCGAATTCGCCGTTCGAAACGACGGGCGAGCTCGCGCGCGTGCTCGGCATGACGCCGGCGATCTACGCCCGCATCGCGCCGTTCATCACCGTGTATTCACGCCAGCCGGGCATCGATCCTGCAACCGCCGGCCGCAGCGTGCTGCTCGCGCTGCCGAACGCGACGCCCGACGCCGTCGACGCGTTCGTCGAGGCGCGCGCGCAGGCGCTCGCCAACCACCTGCCGGTGCCGGCGTTCCCGCCGGCGCAGGCGTTCGTCAGCGGACCGATCCCCGTCTGGCGAATCCGTGCCGAGGTTGCGATGCCCGATGGTGTAACCTTCGTCCGCGAAGCCGTACTGCGTCCCTCGCCCGACGCCAGGCGGCCGCTGATCGCGCTCGCCTGGCTCGAGCCGTCACGATCGGCGGCCGAACCCTCCCTCACCTCGACATCGACCGCTCGCTGATGGCCGTCATCGCCGACCAGACCCCGTTCAAGACCCCGTCCGGCACGCGCAGTCTCGGCCGCCGACTCGGCCTGACCGGCTTCGGCGCCTGGTGGCGCCGCGAGCTCGCCGCCGCGCTGCCCGAATCGGTACGAACGTTCTTCGACGCGCGACGCGCGCGTCCGGTGCTCGCCTTCGACGGTGCGACGGCGACGCTGTGGCGGCCGGTCGATGCCAACGGACGGCGGCAACTGGCCGAGGCCGCGCGCATCGGGCTCGACGGCGAGGCGTCGGTCGTCGCCGCTGCCGGCCGCAACGCGCTCGCACCGCTCGTGCGCAGCGTCGGCGGCACGCCGCAAGTGGTCATCGCGCTCTCGCCACGCACGGCACTGCGCAAGACGCTGACGCTGCCGTCCGCAATCGAGGATCACCTGCGGCAGGCGATCGCCTACGATCTCGATCGCCACACGCCGTTCAAGCCCGACGAACTGTATTTCGACGCGGTCGTCATCGATCGCGATCACGCGCGCAATGCGCTTAAGGTCGATCTCGCGGCGGCGCGGCGCAGCATCGTCGACACCGCGTTGCGGCAGGCGGAGAGCTTCGGTGCGCAGGTCGTCGGCATCACGATCGATCCGCCGCGCCTCGCGGCGCGCTCGCCGATCGACCTGCTGCCCGACGATCGGCGGCTGCCCTCGCTGCGGAACGCCCGCTGGCAAATCATCGTGCCGGCAATCCTTCTCGCGGTCGGCGTCATCGCGGCGCTGGTGCTGCCGGTGTGGCAGATGCGCGAGGAAGCGATCGCGCTGACGCAGGCGACCGACGAGGCGCGCCAGCGCGCGCAGGTGTCCGATGCGTTACGCACGGATCTCGAGCGGCGCGTCGGCGATTACAACTTCGCGCTCGAGCGCAAGTACGCATTCCCGTCCACCGTGCAGGTGCTGGACGACGTCACGCGCATCCTGCCCGACGACACGTGGCTCACGCAGCTCGAGCTGCACACGTCGCGCAGCGGCAAGGACGTGCAGCGCGAGCTGACGCTGCGCGGTGAATCGGCGAACGCCGGGCGCCTCGTGTCGCTGCTGGAGGATTCGAAGATCTTCTCGCAGTCGGCACCGCGCTCGCCGACGACGAAGATCCAGCCGGGCCCCGGCGAGATCTTCGACATCAGCACGCACGTGAAGCCGCTGCCGCCGCCGACCGCGCTGCCGCTCGACAAGACCACGCCGCCGCCAACGCCCGTGCGCGCCGTCGCTGCACCGGCATCCGCGTCCAGGGCGCCCGCGACGGCAGCGGCGAGCGCGACTGCACCGGCCCCCGCGAACCCGGCGTCGACCGCCGGTGCACCGGCCGCCGCGAGCGCGCCGCCGACCGCGCCCGCGACGGGGCACACGGCCGAGACATCGGTCACCGCGCCCGGACAAGCGCCCGCATCGGTGCAGCCCGGCGCGGGCGGCAATCCGCCCGCGACCGACACCGGCGGACTCTCGGCGCCGGCGGCCTCCGCGGTTCCCGCAGGCGCGGCCGCGCCGCAGAAGCCGGCCGCGGCACCGGCGACCCCGCCCCCCGCCGCGTTCGGGCCGCTGCCGGGCAATCCATCGGTCTCGCCGCGGGCAAAGTCGTAAGGAATCGCCATGACGCCCCCGATCCTCAAGAACGTTCCGCAGGCGCGCCAGCGCGCGGTGGCCGTCGGCCTGCTGGTCGCGGCCGTCGTCGCGTTGCTCGCCGTCGTGCTCGGGCCGGTCATCCTGTTGCATCGGCATTACGACGAGGCGATCGGCGACGCGTCGGACCGGCTGCATCGCTACGAGCGCATCGCCGCGCAGGCGCCGGAGTTGCGCACGACGCTCGCCGCCATGCAGCAGCGCGACGGGCGGCGCTTCTTCCTGAAGAATACGGCGACCAATCTCGCCGCCGCGGAACTGCAGGAGCTCGTGAAGGCGGCGATCGAAGGCAACGGCGGGCGCATCACCACGAGCCAGACGACGAGCCCGCGCGAGGACGGACGCTTTCGCGAGATCGGCGTCAACGTGCAGTTCTTCGCGTCGACGCCGAATTTGCAGAAGATCCTGTTCGCGATCGAATCGCACGAGCCGTATCTGATCGTCGAGAACGTGACGGTGCGCCCGCTGAACGCGTTCCGCGGATTCCGGCCGACGCCGGGGCAGGAGCCGGAGCTCAACGTGCAACTCGACGTCGGTGGCTGGGCCTATACCGACGCGTCGAAGGTCGCGCCGTCGGCGAAGGCGTCGTGAGAGTCGCGCGATGAACGACAAAGCGATGCTGCGCGCCGTCCTCGTCTGGGGCATACCGTTCGCGGTCGTCGTCGCCGCGCTCGGCTACGAGACCGACTGGGGACGCGACGTCACGCCCGATCGTCCGACGCCCGCGAAGGCCGGTCCGTCACCCGTCGGCGTTGCGCTTCTCCCCGAATACGGCATCAGCGGCGGCGTCGAAGCGAGGCGCGAAACGGTCGAGCGGTCGCTCTTCAATCCGACGCGCCGCCCAGCCCCGCCCGCCACGCAGACGGCACAGGCGCCGACGCAGGCGCAGCACGGGCAGTACACGCTCACCGGCACGAC
>DASTIY010000167.1:0-9344 GCA_035717085.1 Casimicrobiaceae bacterium
GGACGGCGCCCGGGGCTTCGACCAACTCCGGGCGCCGTTCGCATATGGAGAAGCCCACCGAGGTCCTGCCGCGACGCCAGCGTGCGACGGTCACTGCTTTGATCGTGCTCGCCGTCCTCGCGGTGTGCGCCGCTGCGAAGATCGCGGCTCCGTTCCTGATCCCCGTCGTCGTGGGCATGCTCGCGAGCTATTCGCTGAAGCCCTTCGTCGCGTGGCTCGAGCGCATCCACGTGCCGCGCGCACTCGGCTCGCTGCTCGTTCTGCTCGTCCTGACCGGCATTATCGTCTTCGCGATCTCGCTTCTGCGCGACGACGCCACCAACGCGCTCGCCGAATTGCCCAACGCGGCTCGCAAGATCAGGCTCGAGTTGCATCAGTCGACCACCGATCACCAGGGGGCGATGGGGCACGTGCGCGCGGCCGCGGCGGAATTGAATCGGGCGGCGGCCGAAGCGGCGAGCGGGGGCGCTCCCGTCGTGGCCGCGCCGCCTCCGGCCACGCCGACGGCCCTGCAGAAATGGGTCAGCGATCAGTCGGCGAAAGCGGTGGAGGTGCTCGTGCAGATCGGCATCGCGGGCCTCCTCGCGTACTTCCTGCTCGCCGCCGGCGACGCGTTTCGCCGCAAGCTCGCGCACCTCGCGGGACCGACGCTCGCCGCGCGCCGAATCACCGTCGAGATCCTCGACGAGATCGACGCGCAGGTGCAGCGCTATCTGATGACGATGCTCGTGCTCAATACGATGATCGGCATCGCGACGTGGGCGATCCTGCTCGCCTTCGGTGTACATCACGCTGGGCTCTGGGCTGTCGTCGCCGGCATCGTGCACATCGTTCCCTACGCCGGCTCCGCGGTGACGATCATCGCGACCGGCATCGCCACATTCGTGCAGTTCGACGACATCGGGCGTGCGGTCGCCGTGGCCGCGCTCGTCGGTATCGCGGCGACGCTGATCGGCATGGGGTTGTCCGCGTGGATGCTGGGCCGCGCGTTTCGCATGAACTCGGTGGCCGTTTTCGTCGCGCTGCTGTTTTTCGGGTGGCTGTGGGGGGGCTGGGGTCTGCTCGTCGGCGTGCCGGTTCTCGCCGTCGTGAAGACGACCGCCGATCGCATCCCGTCGCTCGAGCGGATCGCCACTTTGCTCGCCGAGGATTCGCGCACCGGCCCCGCGGCCGCCGTGGCCGCAAAATCCTGAAAGAGTTCCGTCTCGCGGCGATCGTCCCGGCGGGTTTTTCCTACAGCGCCGTCGAAGTTCCATCCCGGCTTCGCTTTAAATTGCAACGCCTGCACGCGCTGCTTCGCTAAGCCGTTGATGCACAGTTGATTTTTCGTCGGCACGGCGGTTGCAATCGTTCGTCGGGAAGGGCCGCGTCGGCCCGCATCGCGAGAGGTGGAGCAATGAACTGGGACCGCATCGAAGGCAACTGGAAGCAGTTGAAGGGGAAGGTCAAGGAACAGTGGGGCAAGCTCACCGACGACGAAATCGATACGATCGCCGGCAAGCGCGACCAGCTGGCAGGCAAGCTGCAGGAGTCGTACGGCATCACGAAGGACGAAGCGGAGCGGCAGATCGACTCGTTCGGCGACCGCTACGGCGATTACGACGCCGGCGTTCGTCACTGACCAAGGAGGAAACATGTCGAAGCTTTTGATCGCATTGCTGGCCTCGGCCGGCATCGCGCTGGCCGGCACGGCGAGCGCCGCCGACAACAAGGGCATGACGCGGGACCAGTACAAGGCGGACAAGGACAGGATCGAGGCGCAATACAAGGCCGACAAGGATCACTGTTCGTCGCTCAAGGACAACGCGAAGGACGTTTGCCAGGCCGAAGCGAAGGGCAAGGAGAAGGTCGCGAAGGCCGAACTCGAGGCCCAGTACAAGCCCACCGACAAGAACCGCTACGACGCGCGCGTCGCGCAGGCGGACGCCAACTACGACGTCGCGAAGGAGAAGTGCGACGACATGTCGGGCAATCAGAAGGACGTGTGCGTGAAGGAAGCGAAGGCCGCGCACACCAAGGCGAAGGCCGACGCGAAGGTCGCGCGCGCCGACGTCAAGGCGACGAAGAATGCGCGCGAGAAGCGTGCCGACGCACGCCAGGATGCGCGTGAAGACACGCGTGACGCGCAGTACAAGGTCGCGGTCGAGAAATGCGATTCGATGAACGGCGCCGCGAAGGATCGCTGCGTCAAGGACGCGAAGGCGCACTACGGCAAGACCTGATCGCGGGTTCGACAAGGCCAGGGGAAAAACGGCCGGGCATCGTCCCGGCCGTTTTCATGCGCGCGACCCTTACGAGGCGGGGGACGGTGCGGGCGCGGGCAGCATCGGGGGTTCGACTTCCGCCGGTGCGGCGACCTGCTCGAGCGCAGCCTTCGGCACCGGGATGAAAACCTCGATCGTCGTACCCGAGCCGGGCTTGCTGCCGATCCTGAAGCTGCCGTTCAGCGCGCGCACGCGCTGACGCATCCCCGCGATGCCGTGTGACAGCCGGCTCGATTCGACACCGGCCGGCAAACCCGCGCCATCGTCGTGCACGACCAGCGAGACGCCGTCGTCGTCGCCGATCAAATCGACGTCGACGTTGCGCGCACTCGCGTACTTGACGATGTTCGTGAGCGCCTCCTGCACGATGCGGTAGAGCGCGATCGCGACTTCCGGGGGAAGCTCGATCTCGGCGAGGTTGAGCTCGCAGTGGAGACCGGCACGCTCGCATGCCTGGCGCACCTGCCAGTCGATCGCCGCCGAGATCCCGAGATTGTCGAGCAGCGTCGGCCGCAGCTCCTCGATGATGCGGCGCTTCATCTCCACGCCCTCGTCGAGGATCGCGAGCGCGCGATCGAGCTTCTCGGCGACTTCGGGCAGCGAAGTCTTCGCGCGTTGCACCGCCCAGGCGACGTCCATCTTCGCGCCGACGAGGATGCCGCCGAGCTCGTCGTGGATATCGCGGGCGAGCCGCGACTTCTCCTCCTCGCGCACCGCCTGCAGATACGTCGACAGCTCGGACAGCTCCTCGGTGCGCGCCGTGACTTCCTGCTCGAGCCGGCGCTGCTCCTCGAGCAGCGTGCGGCGCTTCGCCTCGCGCGCGCTGATCTCGCGGCGCGCGAGCGCCCACACGACGAACAGCAGCGCGATGGTGAACGCGGTCATGGTGAGCATGCCGACGCGGCCGAACTCGATGTCCTGCGCCCAGCGCGCGCCGCCGCGGCGCGACGATTCGCGCAAATCGTCGAGGATGCTCTGGGCCTGGGCGCGGATCTGCTCCATCAACTGCTGGCCCAGACCCGTGTCGATCAGCTGGAACGCCGCCTGCCGGCCGCTGCGCTCGTTCAACGCGAGCGTCGACTCCATCTCGTTGAGCTTCTTGCCGATGAGCACGTTGAGCTGCCCCGCGTGGTCGATCATGACCGCGGTCCCGTTCGCGTTGATGAGCTCGCGCAGGCGCGCAAACGTATGGTCGATCTTCGGCAGCGCGGCCTTGTACGGCTTGAGGTAGGTCGGGTCGCCGGTCAGCAGGAAGCCGCGCTGACTCGATTCGGCGTCGCCGATCAGCGCCAGCGTCTCGTTCACCGCCGTTTCCATCTCGAGCGCGGCCGACATCGCCTTGTTCGCGAATTCGAGACGGCGGTAGCCGATCTCCGCGAAACCGAGCACGCCGAGCGAGACGATGACGCCGAGCGCCAACGGCAAGAGGACGCGCAGCGGAAGCAGGCGTTTCATCGGAGGTGTTGCGATTGGCGGTGGGCGCGGGAGGGAGAAGATCGAATATACGTTGGCGAGTCGGGCATCTCAAGCCGCGCGGCAATCGCGTCGGTGTTCGTCTTACACGTGAATCGGGGAGGGGCCGATACGGCCTTCGACAAGCGGACCGTACGATTGGGTTCATCCGAATGCCCGACAGCGCCCGGCGAGGACATGATGCTGAAGTGGTCGCTCGTATTCTTTCTCCTCGCGGTGGCGAGCGGCGTGCTTGGCGTCGTCGACGATAACGTGACGACGGCGGTGCTGGCGCAGGTATTCTTCTTCGCGAATGTCGTGGTGTTCGTCGTGTTCACGCTGCTCGGCGCGATGACGCTCTCTCCCGAATCACCCAGCGACCCCGGCCGATCCAACGACCGCTGATCGCAACGTCTCCCTCCCCCTCGCGCCCAAACGAGGGGCCCTCGACGCCGCTCCCACATAGCGGCGTCTTTTTTTTGCGCCGCCCTTACTTGTTGGGGCCGTTCCCGGTCGACGGGCGTCCGGTGTCCTTCTCGAGCGCCGGATCGGAATAATTGTTGGCTTGACCCGCCTTCGGCATCTGCGTCGACGCCTCGGCCGCCGTGAGCGTGCCGTGACGAGGACTGTTCGCCGCCGTGTCCTGACCGGTGCCCGATGTGCGCAGGCCGTTATCGCCCGACATCGTCTGATCTTTTGCGGCGTCTGCGGCCGCCGTGTCGGGAGCCGCGGCGGCGGCCTGTTGTGCCTTCACTGCCTGTGCCTCACTCTCCGGGGCGCCGCCTTTGCTCGGCTGGCCCTTGGGCATGAACTGCTCGTTCGGGTCGTTGAACGCGAGGGTTGCGTTCGTTCCCGGCGCAGCAGCGTTTGCGTTCGCCGGCACGGGGCCGCGCTCCGCCGGAGCCGCCGGCGCGCTCAAGCCGAGCGGCACGTTCAGCGACGGGACACTTTTGGCGACGCCGGGTGGATTGGACGTGGTGCGGTTCTGATCGGCACTATTGCAAGCGGCGAGCGCGATCGTGATGCTCGCCAGCATGAATACGTTCGAGGCTTTCATGCGGTCTCCGTCGGATATTCGCGATGCGCGCATCGCCTTGCCCGAGTCGTTCAACGCGACACGGGCGCCATTACGACGGTAGCGCCGCGAGCGCGCGTGCCGTAGCGGTCCGCATCGCATTTGCGTGTAGGAACGACCGCGACGCAACGAGCAGTAATTGCAGAGCTGCGGCGGCTACCTGCCATTCGCGCGACACCACGGGCGATTTAATCATTTGGTTCGACACGCAAATCCGGGTTCCGCGCAATGGCACGGTTGGTGCGAGTAGACGGGTCGCGACGCGGCCTCGAAACGCCGCTCACCGTCCGGAGGAGAAAACCATGCTTTATTACGCTGTCGTGTTCTTCATCATCGCGCTGATCGCTGCGCTCTTCGGCTTCGGCGGCATCGCTGCAGGCGCCGCGGGCATCGCGAAGATCCTGTTCGTCGTATTTCTGATCGTCGCGCTCGTCACGTTCCTGCTTTCGCTCGCGCGACGCTGACCACGGAGCCGACCATGCAAGACAACACCCAATCGATGTCGACCGGCGGCAACGGAAGCATCGCGCAAATGACGAAGTCCGTTTCGCCGGATCTCGAGCAGCTCACGCACGATTTCCGCCGGTTCATCGCCGATTGCGAGACGCTGTTCCACAACGCCACGACGCTTTCGGGCGCGGGCGCTTCCGTGGCGCGGGTCCAGCTCGCCGAGGGCATGGCGGCCGCCAAGATCAAATTCGACGCGATGCGGATGACGGCGACCGACCGCGCGGCGCGTGCGCGCGAGGCGACCGAGGATTACGTTCGCCGCGAGCCCATCAAGGCGATCGCATGGGCCGCGGGAGCCGGCGCACTGCTCGGGCTGATGGTGGGCCGACGGTGAGTCCTTTCCCCGGCCGGCACGATTGAAATTGCCGCTCGTCGACGCCATCTCCGTTGTTCGCAGCGGGGAGACCTTGCTGCGGGTATGATCGGAGTTTCCAGCGCTCGCCGGAGATTCGGCGCGGCGCCCGCAACGTCACCGGGGGTGTACTGGTTTCGACGGGGGCATCGAAGCAGCGCGGGGCATGCCGAGGCGCTTGACCTCGTAAATCCCGAGCACTCGCAAACTTAACTGCGAACGACGAAAACTACGCTCTGGCGGCTTAATCCCGCCGGACCTCGCACCAGGCGGCGCTCAGCCTGGGTGACGAACGGGTAACACCGCGAGCCACAGCGAGGACATTTCGAGCGATCGCGCCTGATCCGGGTCACTTGGGCCGGGCGTTAAAGCAAGGTGACTGGTTTCCCTGCAGCCTGTCCGTCGGCGGCGGGGAGACGAGATCCAAACGACGAGACTAAGCATGTAGTCCCGACTGTAGAGGGTTTCCGGACGCGAGTTCGATTCTCGCCACCTCCACCAAAAATGCCAATGGCCGCGCTGCGCGGCCATTGGCGTTTTTGGGCCTCCGACAACCAGAGCGCTATTCCGTCGTCTTCCCATCGAAATGCTCGTCGCGGGCATCGGCCTTCGTCGCGTGCACCGTGCCATCGCGGTGCTCGGGTGGCCCGTAGATCGTGTAGAACTTGAGCGGCCCCGAGCCGGTGTTGATCACGTTGTGCCGCGCGCCTGCGGGGACGACGACCGCGTCGTCGTCCTCGACCGCATGCTCGACCCCGTCGATCATCACGGTCCCTTCGCCTTCCTCGATGCGGAAGAACTGGTCGCCGTCGTCGTGGACCTCCTCGCCGATCTCCTCGCCCGGCTTCAGCGCCATCAGCACGAGCTGCAAGTGCGCACCGGTGTAGAGGACGAGGCGAAAGGCGTCGTTGTCCTCGGTCAGTTCCTCGATGTCGTCGACAAAGCCCTTCATCGTCGTTCTTCTCGCCGGGTTGCGCCGGTCATTTCTTCGCGGACGAGCGCTTCCGCGACGCGGACTTCTTCGTCGATTTCTTCGCGCTCGACTTCCTCGTCGGTTTCGATCGCTTCGTCGATTTCCTGGCCGTCGATTTCCGCGAGGACGACTTTTTCGCGCTCGTCTTCCGTGAACCTTTTCTGGCACTCGATTTCTTCGTCGACTTCCTTGCTGACGACTTCTTCGTCGACTTCTTCCCGGCGGACTTCCGGTTCGGGTTCGGGGGCGCCTTGTCGCCCTCGCGCCGCGCCTCGGACAGCGCGATCGCGATCGCCTGCTTGCGGCTCGTCACCTTCTTGTGCGAGCCGCCGCTGCGAAGCTTGCCTTCCTTTTTCTCGTGCATCACTTTGCGAACCTTGTCCTGCGTCTTCTTGCCGTATTTCGCCATTTCGTCCTCCTGGTCGCCACGGCGGGCGAAGTGCCGACAAGCGTTACCGAGTTGCGGCGGGAAATCAAGGGGCGGTGCGTGTCCGGCAATATGACGGCAGACGCGCTCGCGCCGTCGCCCGACTTCCTCGCACCAGTACAGACCTCATGCAAACGCAACCCAACCTGCTCGTCATCCTGATCGACGACCTTCGCTTCGACGAATTCGGCGCCGGCGGTCACCCGTACATGAAGACGCCGAACATCGACCGCATCGCGCACGAGGGCGTGCTCTTCGAGCGCGCATTCCACACGACGCCGATCTGCTCGCCCAACCGGGCGTCGATCCTCACCGGCCAGTACGCGAGCCGCCACGGCATCATCGACAACGTCGCGCGCGACGCCGCGAGCCACCGCCTGCCGAACTACCACCTGCAATTGCAGCACCTGGGCTACGAGACGGCGCACATCGGCAAGTGGCACATGGGCAACGACGGCAAGCCGCGACCGGGCTACGACGACTGGGTCGCCTACGACGGTCACGGCCGTCTGAACGACCCGAATCTCAACGAGAACGGCACGTACGTCCAGCATCACGGCTACGTCACGGACATCATGAATCGCATGGCCGTGGAGTTCGTCTCGAGAAGGCACGACAGGCCGTGGTCGCTGTTCTTCGCGCACAAGGCGGTGCACCCCGACGCCGAGCAGGCCGCAGACGGCACGTTCCGCATGGATGGCTACCGTCCCGCGCAGCGGCACGCGGATCTCTATCGCGGGTGCGTGTTCCCGAGGAAGCCGAACATGCTGAGTCCTGCGGAGGTGGTGAAGCAGAAGCCCGCATGGGCCGAAGCCTTCGCGCTCAAGGAGACGAGAGCCGCGCGCGTCATGCTCGACGCAATCCATGCCGGCGAGCAGGAAGAGATCCGTTTACGTGCGTGCATGATGGCGGCGGTCGACGAAGGCGTGGGCATGCTCTTCGATGCGCTCGCATCGTCGGGTCAACTCGACGACACGTTCATCGTGTTCCTCGGCGACAACGGTTACTTCTTCGGGGAGCACGGCTTGGGGCCCGAGCGCCGCTTCGCCTACGAGGAAGGCATCCGCTGTCCGCTCGTTGCTCGCTATCCACGCAAGATAGCCGCAGGCAAGCGCATCGAGCGCCTCGTGATCTGCCAGGACCTCGCGCCCACGTTGATCGAGCTCGCGGGCGGCACCCCGGGCGCGCAGATCCAGGGACGCTCGTTGCTACCGCTGCTCGACGGTGGCGACGCCGACTGGCGCGACGCGTTCCTGGTCGAGTACTGGGCGGAGAACGCGTATCCATGGCTCGTCGGCATGACGTACAAGGCGATCCGCACCGATCGCTACAAGTACATCCATTGGGTGAATCGCGGCACGAGCGACGAGCTCGACGAGCTCTACGACCTCGAGCGCGACCCCTACGAGCTCGCGAACGTCAGGACCGACCCGCGCTATGGCGACACGCGCGAACTGCTGCGCCGCGACCTGCGCGGCCTCGTGGGAAGCGCGCTCGGTCTCTGATCAGAGAATCGCGAGCAAACCCGACAGGTCGCGTACTTCGTGGTCGGCGAGCACGCTCGCGTCCGCGGGCGGCTCGCCGGGGCGGTTCGACCAGGCGCACCGAAGTCCGGCAAGCTTGGCGCCGAGGACGTCGTTGCCGGAACCTGCCACGTGCAGCACGTCGCGTGTCGCGATCCCTGCGCGCGTGGTGGGAAGCGCGTACATGCTCGGGTGCGGCTTGTAGTGTCCGGCCTGGTCGGATGCGAAGACGTGATCGAACGCGACATCGAATGCGGCCGCGCCGCTTCGCAGCATGGCCTCGTCACCGTTGGAGAGGATCGCGATCGAGTAGCCGCGCGCCTTGAGGGTGCGAAGCGTTGCGACCGCCTCCGGCCAAGGGCTGAGACAATCCCAGGCGGCGACGAGGATACCGATGTCGGATTCGCCGGCGCGGATGCGATGCCGGGCGAGGACGTGGCGCAGCGCGAGCTGCGTGCATTCGCGAAACGGAATGCGGTCGCGACCAAGCGAGTTCGAAAGCTGCGTCCATTCGAGCTGCTTGGTGCGCCATTCGCGGCCGAGATCCGCGGCGTCGACCGCTTCGCTCAGCGTGCGACGTAACGCGGGAACGATCGTCGCGTGGCAATCGACGAGCGCCGTGTAGAAATCGAACGTGACGAGCTGCGGACGCTGGGGCATCGGCGTCCTCGCGTCTATACGTTGTAATCGAACTTCGGCGGCCGCTTCTCCTTGAGCGACGCCAGCCCTTCCTGCACCTCGGGCCCGTTGAACGTGAGAAGCTCGAGC
>DASTIY010000168.1:0-4393 GCA_035717085.1 Casimicrobiaceae bacterium
ACGCGTCAGTGGTGCGCGCGCATCTGACACATATGCCTGACACCGAACCTGCATCACCAATAGCGAAGCGCCGCGCGGAACAGCTTCGTCAGCACGTCGTGATCGACGTCGATCGGCGCGTTCTTCATCACCCGGTACTGCGGCTCGGCGCCTTTGGCGAGCGCGTCGAGCTGCGCTTCGCCGAAACCGAGCGCCGCGATGCCGTTGGGCATGTTCGTCGCGCGCATCATCTCGATCACGCGGCCGGCGAGGATTTCGCCCGCATCGTCTAGCGTCGCGCTGCGCGTCGATGCACCGAGCGCCTCGGCACAGCGGAGGTGGCGTTCGGGATGCGTCGGCGCCGTTGCCCGCCACACCGACGGATTGTTCAGAACGACCGACATCCCGTGCGGCAGCAGCGACTTGTCGTCCGGGTAGCCTTGCACGTGCCAGTCCTTGATCAGGCCGGACACCGCGTACGACAAACCATGCGGCAAGTGGCAGCCGGCCGCGTTGAATGCGATGCCGGCGAGCATCGCGGCGTACATCATTTCGGTCCGCGCTTCCGTATCCGCCGCGTCCTTCACCGCGCGCACGAGGAAGCGGCCGACGCCCTGCAGCGCCTGCGTCGCGAGCGAATCCGAGAACGGGTTCGCGCCCTGCGAGACCGGACGGCGGATGCCTTGGGCCGGGTTGAGCCGCCGCGGATACAGGCGGGCGGTCATCGATTCGAGCGCGTGGCTCATGCAGTCGAAGCCGGTTGATGCAACGACGTTCGCGGGCAGCGTGCGCGTGACGTCGGGATCGACGAGCGCGACCGTCGGAATCAGGCGGCGAGAGATGATCCCCGTCTTCGCGTTCATCGACGTCAGCGTGAAGATCGCGATGCCGGTGGTCTCCGAGCCGGTGCCCGACGTCGTGGGGCACGCGATGTGCGGCTTCACCGCACCCGGCACGCGCTGCCCGCCGCCGATCGGCGCGTTTACGTAGGTCATGAATTCCGCCGGATGGCTCGCGTAGAGGTTCGCGGCCTTGCACGTGTCCATGACCGACCCGCCGCCGACCGACACGAAACCGTCGGCGTTCGCTTCCTTCGCAAAGCGCGCCGCGTCCTGGAACGACTTGTCGGTGGGCTCGACGGCCACTTCGTCGTACACGACGCAATCGACGTTCGCTGCGGCGAGCGACGCCTGCACCTTCGCCACGTGCTCGCCTGCGGAAAGCCGGCGGTCGGTGAAGAGCGCGACGCGCGAGAGGCCGAGCTCCGCGGCGTTGTCGCCGGCCTCTGCGAGCACACCGGGCCCGAACGTGAACGTCGGCATGCCGAGGGTGAAGCCGCGATCGCTGCCTTCGAGCGCCGCGAAATCGGCGTGACAACAGGCCATGTTCATTCCTCCGTGGATTGGGGTGTAACGAGCCGCACGCGCGGAAAATACGTGCGGTACCGGCGCGCGTCTCGCGTCACGATGGCGCAGTCGAGCACCGACGCGTGAGCACCGATGAAGAAATCCGAAAGCACGTTCATCTTCGGCCCGCGGCGTTCGCGGTATCCGAGGTACGCGCGGGCAGCGAGGAAAAGGGCGGGCCGAGGGATCTCCAACAGCGAAAGGCGTAGATCGTCGACGCATTCGTCCAGCGCTTCGATCTCGTCGAACGCCAGCGACAACTCCGCGTAAATGACCGCATTGATCGCCAGTTCGTGCACCTGCGATTGGGCGCGGAGCTGCCGAAGCGACCACCGGGCCCATTCCGGGTCGTCCTCCAGGACATCGAGCAGCACATTCGTATCGACGAGCAGCACCGATCAATCGTATGGGCGCAACAGCGCCATCAGCTCGTCGGTCCGCCATTTCACCTGTGCCCTACCGCGTGCGGCCTCGAACCGATCGCGCCTCTCGCGCGGCCGCCCACCCGCCTTGCGAAGGACGACGTGACCCTCGTCGCTCACGGTGAATTCAACGGCATCGCCTGGCAGAAGGCGCAGCGCATCCCGGATGTTCTTGGGGATCGTGACCTGACCCTTGACCGTGATCGTTGTCGACATCGCCACACCTCGGTATTACTTGGCCAATGATGGTAATACCACAGCTACGCGCGATTGGCAAGGACCCATTGCGACGCGCGCTCGGCGATCATCACGACCGGCACGTTGGTGTTTCCCGACACGAGCGTCGGCATGACGCCACAATCGACGACGCGCAGCCGCTCGAGGCCGTGCACGCGCAGTTCCGCGTCGACGACGGCCATCGGGTCGCTCGCAGGGCCCATCTTCGTGGTACCGCTCGGATGGAAGATCGTTCCTCCCGTGTTCTTGGCGAACTCGAGCAACTCCTCGTCGGTTCGCGCGTCCGCGCCCGGACGGTACTCGCTTTCGACGTACGGACGCATCGCCTGCGACCGGGCGAGCTTTCGTGCAAGCCGCATGGCGGCCACGATCGTTGCGCGATCCTCGTCGGTCGACAGGTAATGCGGCTGCATCGCCGGCGCGGCCAGCGGGTCCGTCGATTTGATCCGCACGTGACCTCGCGACGTCGGCCGCAACTGGCATACGGACATCGTGAATCCCGAGAACGTGTGAACGGGCGACCCCGCCATGTCGGACGACAGCGTGGCGAAGTGGAATTGCACGTCGGGCCGCGTCGCATTCGGCATGGCACGCGCGAAAATGCCGCCCTGATTGATGCCGACCGCCATGGGACCTCTGCGACGCACGACGTAGTCGAGACCGATCCTGAGCTTGCCCGCGAGCGTGCGCAGCGCGTCGTTGGTCGTGATCGGTTGCGTGCAGCGGAAGATCACGCGCGCCTGCAGGTGATCCTGCAGGTTCTCGCCGACGCCCTCGAGCGCGTGCTGCACCGGAATGCCGAACGACTGCAGCAGATCCGGCGGTCCGATGCCCGAGAGTTGCAGCAGCTGTGGCGATTGCAGCGCACCCGCCGCAAGGATCACCTCGCGATTCGCCTTCGCGGTTCGCTCGGTGCCGTCTTGACGGTAGGCGACGCCATTCGCGCGGCGTCCGTCGAGCAGCACGCGCGTCGCGTGTGCGTTCGTCTCGACGCGAAGATTGCCGCGAGCGCGCGCCGGACGAAGATAGGCGACGGCGGTCGAGCACCGACGGCCGTGGCGCGTCGTGAGCTGGTAATAGCCGGCACCTTCCTGGCGCGCGCCGTTGAAGTCGTCGTTGCGCGGAATGCCGATCTCTTCCGCGCCCGCGATCATGGCCTCGACGAGCGGATGTGGCGTCTCGATATCCGACGCCCACAGCGCGCCGTCCGCGCCGTGCCATTCGCTCGCGCCGCGCACGTTGTGCTCGAGCTTGCGAAACCACGGCAATACGTCGGCGAAGGCCCAGCCGGGGTTGCCGGCTGCCGCCCACGCGTCGTAGTCCTCGGCCTGGCCGCGAATCGAGATCAACCCGTTGATCGCCGAACTGCCGCCGAGCGTGCGTCCACGCGGCCAATACACCTTGCGCCCGTTCATCGTCGGCTCGGGCTCCGTGTAGAAGCCCCAGTTGAGAACGGGGTGGAACATCGTCTTGGCGTAGCCGATCGGAATGTGGATCCACGGATACGTGTCGGGTGGGCCGGCTTCGAGCAGCAGCACGCGAGTGCGTCCGTCTTCGGAAAGCCGGTTCGCGAGGACGCAGCCGGCAGAGCCGGCGCCGACGATCACGTAGTCGAAGTCTGGCGCGGAATCGGGCATGCGGGGCGGGGGATTCTCGGGGTGTCGCGTTTGACCGTATGTAGGAGAAACTGCTAGAATCGCGCGTTTCGACGGAGGGGTTCCCGAGCGGTCAAAGGGAGCAGACTGTAAATCTGCCGGCTCTGCCTTCGAAGGTTCGAATCCTTCCCCCTCCACTTCAGGAGACAGGGATCAGAGGACAAGGAACAGAGCGCCGGCGATTCCGGTGGCGGCGCGATCGTGCGCCGGGTTTCTGTTACCTGTTGCCTGACCTCTGTTACCTGACAGGCGGGTGTAGCTCAATGGTAGAGCAGAAGCCTTCCAAGCTTACGACGAGGGTTCGATTCCCTTCACCCGCTCCAGGATGCATCGCGCAGGAAAACGAACGAGCGCCCATGTAGCTCAGTGGTAGAGCACTCCCTTGGTAAGGGAGAGGTCGCGCGTTCAATCCGCGCCATGGGCATCCAGCGTCGACGGGCGAAAGTACACCCCTACTTTCGCCCGAGTAGGTTAGCGTCGAATCGCGGGCGAAGCCCGACGATTCGACGGGGCAAGATCAACGATTGGGTCGGAGACTCCGATGGGAAAAAGCAAGTTCGAGCGCACGAAGCCGCACGTGAACGTGGGGACGATCGGGCACGTGGATCACGGGAAGACGACGCTGACCGCGGCGATCACGTCGGTGCTGTCGAAGAAGTTCGGCGGGGAGGCGAAGGCGTACGACCAGATCGAC
>DASTIY010000169.1:0-5475 GCA_035717085.1 Casimicrobiaceae bacterium
GCCGAGGTCGCGAATCATCCGGACTGGTTTTTCCGTCGTTCGCTCGGGCCGCACAACGTGTTCCTCGCGCTGTGGTTCGCCGGCGGCATCGGTCTCGTCGCCAGCGTCGTCGGCTCGCTCCTCGCCTACTATGCGTGCGTCGGCCGCGCGCTCGCCGGGAAGCGCTCGGCGTGGCGCCCGATCCTGCTCGCCGGCGCGTGCAGCATGCTCGCCTACCTCGTGATCCGCGGCAGCTTCGAGAGCATTCCGTTTCGCGTGTGCGGGCTCGCGTTCGGCCTCGCGCTCGCGTATGCCGCGCAACGTCCCGCGCCCGATGTACGCGAAGCGGCGCAAAGCGCCGGCGCAAGCGTGCACGCGCGCCCCTGAATCGTCCTCTGCTCTGGATCGACCTGACGCCCCGCGATGCCCGATCTGTTCAGCGACCTGAAAGCGCGCGCGATCGGCGCGTTCCACGATGCCGAAGTCCGCGCGCCGAACGCGACACCGCACGCCGACGACGGTCCGTGGCGCTTCGTCGCGCAGAACCACGATGCGAACCGGCAGTTGTGGGATCAGGAGGACCTCGCGCGGCGCGGCGACGTGCCCGACGCCGAGATCGTCGGCAACAAGCGCGCGATCGACCGGCTGAACCAGGCGCGCAACGACGCGATCGAACGGCTCGACGAGGCGCTGCTCGACCGCCTCGCCGCCATCGCGCCGATGCACGACGCGTGGCACAACTCGGAGACGGCGGGCTCGATGATCGACCGGTTGTCGATCCTCTCGCTCAAGATCTTCCACATGAACGCGGAAGCGGCGCGCACCGACGCGACGGCGGAGCACGTCGCGCGCTGCCGGGAAAAGCTCGAGCGGCTGACGCTGCAACGCGAAGATCTCGCGCGCTGCCTCGACACGCTGCTCGCGCGCGCATCGGAAGGACGCGCGTTCTGGCGCGTCTACCGGCAGTTCAAGATGTACAACGACCCCGCGCTGAACCCGTACCTGCGGGGTCGGAGGTAAAAGCGCCAATCGCGGTCAGCGGAAAGGGCGCCGAAAGGCGTTCACAAACAGCCACGCTCTGTGGCGCACTTTTTCCTCCGACCCCCTACCGGCGCCGTGGTGCGCGCAGCGGCACCGTCACCGCTTCCTCGACCGGTGTGGCGGGGATCGGCTTGATCGGCGCGCCGGCGGGCGGCGCGTATTCCGGGATCCACGCGCGCATCCGCGCACGGACTTCCGCGTCGTCGGCGACGCGGTCGCGTTCGCACCACGCGACCATCTGCCGGATCGCATCGCGATCGGCGGCGCGCGCCTGCGCGATGCGCAGCTTCGGGTGCGTCGTCGGCTTCGTCGCCTCTTCGGACGCGAGCGGCTCCTCGTAGAGCTTCTCGCCGGGCCGCAGGCCGGTGAACACGATCGGCACGTGATCGGGATCGGCGCCGTAGAGCCGGATCATGTCGCGCGCCAGATCGACGATGCGCACCGGGTCGCCCATGTCGAGCGTCAGGATCTCGCCACCCTTGCCCTGCAGGCCCGCCTGCAGCAGCAACTGCGTGGCTTCCGAAAGCGACATGAAGAAGCGCGTGATGTCGGGGTGCGTGACCGTCACCGGCCCGCCGCGCGCAATCTGCTCGGCGAAGCGCGGGATGACGCTGCCCGCGCTGCCGAAGACGTTGCCGAAGCGCACGATCACGAACTGGGTCGTCGCATCCTGCAGCGTCTGGCACACCTGCTCGGCGATGCGCTTCGTCGCGCCCATCACCGACGTCGGGTTGACCGCCTTGTCGGTCGACACCAGGACGAACTTCTCGACCTTCGCCGCGACCGCGGCGCGCGCGAGCACGTACGTGCCGTAGGTGTTGTTGCGGACTGCCTGCCAGCAGTTCGTCTCCTCCATCAGCGGCACGTGCTTGTACGCGGCGGCGTGAAAGATCACGTCCGGCTTCTCGCGCGCGAGCGCGTCCTCGACGAGCGAGGTGTGCTTGACGTCGCCGACGATCGACGCGACGCCGAGTTGCGGAAACGCGTCGACGAGCGCGGTCTTGATCTCGTAGAGCGCCGCCTCGGAGATGTCGAAAAGCACGAGGCGCGCCGGCCGGAACCGCGCGATCTGCCGGCAGAGCTCGGCGCCGATCGATCCACCGGCGCCGGTGATCATCACGACGCGATTGCCGAGCCACTCGGCGATGCCCGCGTTGTCGAGCACGACCGGGTCGCGGCCGAGCAGGTCGTCGAGCTCGACGGTGCGCAGCATCGTGAGCGGCGTGCGTCCGGACATGAGGTCTTCGTACGCGGGCACCGTCAACGCTTCGACGGACTCGGCCGCGCAGAGCTCGGCGACGCGGCGGCGCACCGCGTGGTTCGCCGACGGCAACGCGATGATCACCTTGCGTACCCCGTACTTGCGCGCCCACAGCGGCAGCTCGCTGATCGGCCCGAGCACGCTCACGTTGCGGAGCAGCCGCCCGTGCTTGGTGACGTCGTCGTCGAGCAGGCCGACGACGCGCCATTGGCGGCTGCGCGCCATCTCCTCGGTCAGGCGCGCGCCCGCTTCGCCGGCGCCGACGACGATCACCGGCTCGCCGAGCGCCGCGAGCGGACTGTAGAGGCGATGCTCCTTCCACAGCCGATACGCGAAGCGCGAGCCTGCCATCAGGAAGATCAGCACGATCGGATAGAAGAAGAGCACGCTGCGCGGCACGACCGCCTGCAGGCGCAGCATCACGAGGACGAGCGGAATGAGGATCGCGCCGAGACCTGCGGCCAGCACGATGCGCTGCAGATCGGACAGGCTCGCGAAACGCCAGAGCCCGCGATAGAGGCCGAGCGACAGGAAGATCGCCGCCTGCAACGGGACGATGCAGGCGAGCGTCGCCCACATGTCGTCGACGAATGGCTGGCGCAGCTCGAGGTTGAAGCGCAGCCAGTAGATGCCGGCCCACGCGACGCCGGCCATGCACACGTCGTGCAGGAAGGCAAGCGACGCGCGCCAGTTCACGCGGCGGATCATCCGATCAGCCCATCTTGGTCTTGTTGCGCCAATGATAATCAATCTTCGAAAACACGATCAGCACGACCGCGAGCCACAGCAACGACGCGAGGCCGCCGAACGCCGGCGCGAAGAGCGCACACGCCACCGCGGTCGCCGCCGTGCCGAGCATCAACATTGCATAAACGCGGAGTGTTCCCGCGTGGCCGGCCCCGAGCTGCGCGAGGCGCTGGTAGTAATGCGTGCGATGGCCTTCCCACCAGCGTTCGCGGCGCGCGATGCGGCGCACGAGCGTGAGCGACGCGTCGGCCGCGAACGGCAGGAACACGAGCGCGGGAAACCAGGCGGGCCACTCGCCGTTCACGACGCCGGCCACACCGAACGCCGCCGCGAGGAAGCCGAGCGGGACCGCGCCGACGTCGCCGAGGAAGAGCCGGGCCGGCGGCGTGTTGACCGCCAGGAACGGGACGAGCGCGGCGGCGAGCGCGAAGTACGGGGCCGCGGCCGTCCCGTCCTGGCCCGCGAGCGCGATGGCGCCGTACGCGGCGAAGCCGATCGCGCCCATCGTCCCGGCGAGGCCGTCGGTGCCGTCCATGAAGTTGTAGAGGTTCGCGGCCCAGGCGATGACGAGCGCGAACGGCACGGCAAGCGCGATCGCGGCGGGCGATGCGGCGCCGGGGGCCGTCACGATCGCCACGGCCGCCCAAAGCGCCGCGCAGGCGTGGATCGTGAGCCGCGCGCCGATCCCGACTTCGCGGACGTCGTCGCGAGCCGAGACGACGACGAGCGCGAGCCACGGCGGCAGCCAGCCGGCAATCCCCCCCGGAAACGCCGGCGGGAGCAGCAGCGCGACCGGCAGGAACCCCAGCCACACCGCGTAGCCGCCGGCACGGGGCACCGGGATCGCGTGCAGCGACCGCGCGTTGGGCACGTCCGGGGGGAGGGAGGCGGCACGCAGCCGCAGCACGACCACGCCGATCGTCGCGAGGACGAGCGCGAGAACGACGGCGGCGATCGGCGCATGCGGCATCGGCTCTGCGGAAGCCGGATCGAGCGGCCTCGACTTATCCTCGGAAGGCGGGTTTACGTGCAGCGAACCACGGTCGCAAGCGCGGCCGAGGGCGACTTATCGCAGAAAAACGGGGCGTTCGCACGCAAGACGCCGGAATGCCGGCCGCCCGATGCAATTTCCCCTTGCCGATCATCATTTTAGCGGACGCAGCGCGCGGCGGGTGCCGGGCGTCCGCCGGGGCCATGTTGCTCAGGAACAACAGCCGGCAAGCGAGGCGTAGCGATGCGCGGGGTTGCCTTGCCAATGCTTTCGGCCGTTTGGCACAATGGGTCGCAACTTCTCCGAAAGCGTTTGAGAAGGTTCCGATGGCAGGCGCAAATAGTCGTTTCTCTGCCAAATTAATCCGATAGAGGAGAGACTCAATGAAAAAGAAGCTGGTAGCTGTCGCCGTCGCGGGCGTTCTCGGCGCTCCGCTGGCTGCGCAGGCGCAGACTGCGAACGTCACGCTGTACGGCCGGCTGAACGTGGACCTCGAGTTCGTGAGCGGCAGGCAGCCCGACGGCAGCAATCCGCGCGTCTCGCGCCTCAGCTCCAACTCGTCGCGCTTCGGTATCCGCGGCACGGAATCGCTCGGTGGCGGCCTGTCGGCGATCTTCCAGATCGAGTCGAGCATCAACGGCGACACCAACAGCGGCAACCTCGGCGGACGCGAAACGTTCGTCGGCTTCCAGGGCAGCTGGGGTACGTTCAAGATGGGGCACTTCCTGATGCCCCTCGACGACATGCACGGTCTGTTCGGCAACGTGCCGACGTACCTGACGTCGATCCTGTCGACCGCCGACATCTGGGCGCAAGGCACGCTGTCGAAGGCCGACGGTGGCTTCGACGCGCGTCTCGGCAACTCGCTGCGTTACGACTCGCCGTCGTTCAACGGCCTGACGTTCAGCGGGCAGATCGCGCTGCGCGACGGCTCGGGTGCCACCGGCGCAAATACCGGCGACCACGCGTCCGAACTGCGTCATGCCTACAGCTGGGGCGCGAATGCGATCTACAACAACGGCCCGATCCAGGTCGGCGTCGGTCTCGAGGGCAACCAGAAGGTACGTGGCCCCGACCTCAACGACTACGACATCACCGTCGCCGGCGGCTACAACTTCGGCGTGGTGCGCGTCGGCGCGTTGTACGAGCGCATCAAGTACGACACGCCGAGCGGCGACCTGAAGCGCGACATGTGGGGCCTCTCCGCCACCGTGCCGATGGGACCTGGCAACTGGTACGCGTTCGTCGGTCGTGCGAACGACGGCAAGGGCAGCGCGGCGAACGGTACGCGTGTAGGCGGTCTCGCGAAGGGCGACGACACGGCGACGACGCAGTGGGAAATCAGCTACACGTATCCGTTCTCGAAGCGCACGTCGGTCTACGCCGGCTACGTCAAGCTCGACAACGATCGCAACGCGTCGTACACGTTCAACATCAACGCGTACCCGATCGCGGT
>DASTIY010000170.1:0-17922 GCA_035717085.1 Casimicrobiaceae bacterium
TCGACGTCATCGTGCCGCGCGGCGGCAAGTCGCTGATCGGGCGCGTCGCACGCGAGGCGACGGTGCCCGTGCTGAAGCACCTCGACGGCGTCTGCCACGTCTTCGTCGACGAAAGCGCCGACCTCGACATGGCGGTGCGCATCGCCGACAACGCGAAGACGCAGCGCTATTCGCCGTGCAACACGATGGAGACGCTGCTCGTGCACGAGGCGATGGCGCCACGCTTCCTTCCGGCGATCGCGCGCATCTACGACGCGAAGGGCGTCGAGATGCGCGGCGACGACAGTTCGCGCGCCATCGTGCCGACGATGAATCCGGCGACCGAGGACGACTGGTACGCGGAGTATCTGGCGCCGATCGTGGCGATTCGCGTCGTCGCTTCGCTCGACGCCGCGATCGCGCACATCGCGAAGTACGGCTCGCAGCACACCGATGCGATCGTCACCGGCGATCACGCGCACGCGATGCGCTTCCTGCGCGAAGTCGACTCGAGCTCGGTGATGGTGAATGCGTCGACGCGTTTCGCCGACGGCTTCGAGTACGGCCTCGGCGCCGAGATCGGCATCTCGACGAACAAGCTGCATGCGCGCGGGCCGGTCGGGCTCGAAGGCCTGACCAGTCGCAAGTGGATCGTGCTCGGCAGCGGTCAGGTCCGCTAGGGTCAGACCCCGCCGGGGTCCGACCCTGCTTTCGGGACCAGGCTTCCGGTCTCCCGTGGCCGTCGGCAACCTCCTCGCGCTGATCGACGACATCGCGAGCGTGCTCGACGACGTCGCGCTGCTCACGAAAGCCGCGACGAAGAAAACTGCCGGCGTCCTCGGCGACGATCTGGCGCTCAACGCGCAGCAGGTGACCGGCGTCGCCGCGAATCGCGAACTCCCGATCGTCTGGGCCGTCGCGAAAGGCTCGCTCGTGAACAAGGCGATCCTCGTGCCGCTCGCGCTCGCGATCAGCGCGTTCGCGCCGTGGGCAGTGACGCCCCTTTTGATGATCGGCGGCCTGTTCCTGTGCTACGAGGGCTTCGAGAAGATCGCACACCGCTTTGCGGGTCGACCGCACGACGACGCGGAGCGACAACGCCTCGGCGAGGCGCTGCGCGACCCGGGCGTCGACATGAAAGCGCTCGAGACGACGAAGATCAAAGGCGCGGTGCGCACCGACTTCATCCTCTCGGCGGAAATCATCGTGATCACGCTCGGCACCGTTGCCGGCTCGGCCTTCGGCGTGCGCGTCGCGGTGCTGGTCGGCATCGCGCTGCTGATGACGGTGGGCGTGTACGGCCTCGTCGCCGGCATCGTCAAGCTCGACGACGTCGGGCTCTACCTCGCGCGGCGCCCGGCCGGGACGACGCTCGCGCCGCTGCAGCGCACGGTGGGCCGCCGCATCGTCGCCGCAACGCCTTACCTGATGAAGGCGCTATCGATCGCGGGGACGGCAGCGATGTTCCTCGTCGGCGGCGGCATCCTCACCCACGGCGTACCGGCGCTCCATCACGCCATCGAGAACTTCGGCGACGGCCTGGACGATCTTCCCGGCGTGGGCGTGGTGTTCGGCGCGCTCGGACCGATGCTCGTCAACGGGCTCGCCGGCGTCGTGGCCGGCGGCATCGTCTTCGCATTGCATTGGCTCGCGCAGCGGCTGCGCGGGTCCGCGCCGTCGCGCGCGAGTTGAGGCTTCAGGCGGACGCAGCCGGTCGACTGCGCCGCATCCACGCGAGCCACATCGTGGCGGCGGCGATGACCGCGAGCACCGGCAACGCCGCGCGATTCATCGTTTCCCAGCCGCTCGTCGTGACGAGTGCGCCCGACGCGGCCGAGGACAGGCCCATCGTCGCGAACACGAGGAAGTCGTTCAGCCCCTGCGTGCGCGCCTTCTCGCTCGGCCGGTACGTCTCGGTCAAAAGCGTCGTGCCGCCCGTGTACATGAAGTTCCAGCCGAGGCCGACGAACACCAGCGACGCGACGAAATGCGCGACGGAGATGCCGTCGAGTGCAATGAACACGGCGATCGCGTTCAGCGCCACGCCGGCGAGGATGATGCGCAACGTCCCGAAGCGGCGGATCAGCGATCCCGTGAGAAAGCCCGGCGCGAACATCGCGACGACGTGCCACTCGATGACGAACGCCGTCGCCGAGAACGGATGGCCGCAGAAGTTCATCGCGATCGGCGTCGCGGTCATCAGCAGGTTCATCAGGCCGTAGCCCAGCGCCCCCGCGAGCACGGCGACGACGAACGTCGGCTGGCGGACGATTTCGGCGAGCGGCCGGCCGCGGCCCGCGTGATCCTCGAGCGATGGCTTCGGCACGTGCACCCGCGACTGCACGCCGAGGGCGACGATCGCGAACAGCGCGAGCAGCAGGAACGAGCCCAGGAATGGCGTGGCGAACCAATCGCGCGCGATGCGCGCGGTCTGCGGCCCGATGAGCCCGCCGAGGACCCCGCCGGCGAGCACGAGCGAGATCGCCGTCGCGCGGTCCGCTGCCGTCGCGACTTCGGCCGCGGCAAATCGGTATTGCAATCCGACGGCGTTGTAGATGCCGATGATGCCGGTTGCGAGGCAAAACAGCGCGAAGCTGTGGATCGACAGCGCATAGGCCGCGAGCGCGCAGCCCCCGACGTTCACGAGCGCGCCCGTCATGAAGCCCATGCGCCGCCCGACGCGCGCCATCCATAGCGACATCGGCATCGTGGCGAGCGCCGAGCCGATGACGTACGTCGTCGCGCCGAGCGTCGCGAGCGATTTCGTCTGCGCGAGCGAGTACCCGACGAGCCCGTTCATCGAGATCAGCCCCGACGAGTTGGTGAGGAGCAGCGCCTGGCAGCAGGCGAGGAGGAAGATGTCGCGGCGGGAGGTCTTCACGAGGGGCGGGCGTCGCGCAGGCCGTATGATACGGGCGCATGCCGATCACCCCGCTCGCTCGCGAGATTCTCGATTTCTGGTTCGTGCCTGCGCCCGGCGAAACGACAGGCACCGGGAACGCGACGGTCGAAGGCGTCGCGGTTCGCAACGTGTGGTTTCGCAAGGACGACGCGTTCGACGCGGCGATCCGCGAGCGCTTCGGGGTGCCGCTCGCTGCCGGACTGGCCGGCGCGTACGGCGAGTGGTGCGACGAGCCCCGCGGCAGCCTCGCGCGCGTCGTGCTGCTCGACCAGTTCACGCGCAACGCGTTTCGCGGTACCCCGCAGGCGTTCGCGGGCGACGCGCGTGCGCTCGCGACGACGAAGGATGCGCTCGACCACGGCTACGACGACGCACTGCGGCCGCAGGAGTGCTGGTTCCTCTACATGCCGCTCGAGCACAGCGAGGCGCTCGCCGACCAGGATCGCGCGGTCGCGCTCTTCGAGGCGCTCGCCGCGAAGACCGGACTCGACGAGCCGCTGCCGTGGGCGATCCGCCATCGCGACGTGATCCGCCGCTTCGGACGCTTTCCGCATCGCAACGCGATTCTGGATCGAACCTCCACGGCCGAGGAGCGCGCCTTCCTGCGCGAGCCCGGGTCGAGCTTTTGACGCGCGAAGGCGCAACAGCGGCGAGCGACGAGCCGATCGCGCTGCTCGGCGGAACGTTCGATCCCGTGCATGACGGCCATCTGCGCTTCGCCGACGACGTGCGACGCGTGCTCGGCCTGCACCAGGTTCGCCTCGTCCCGTCGGCGCTGCCGCCGCATCGCGAGCCGGCGCGGGCGAGCGCCGCCGACCGCCTCGCCATGCTCGAACTTGCAGTGCGCGACTTCGCGGGGCTCGTCGTCGATGCGCGCGAAATCGCGCGCGGTGGCCGCAGCTATACCGTGGAGACGCTCGAGTCGCTTCGACGCGAGCACCCGGAAGCGCCACTCGTCCTGCTGGTCGGCGCCGACGCGTTCCGCGGGCTGCCCGCATGGCACCGTTGGCGCGAAATCTTCGATCTCGCGCACATCGTCGTCGTCCCGCGTCCCGGGTCGACGCTCGACGACCTGCCGGCCGCGCTCGCGCCTGAATGGCGCGCGCGGCATACGGCCGACCCGCAGGTCTTGCGCGCCCGTCCGGCAGGCTCCATCTACGTGCAACCGGTGGCGCCGCACGCCATCTCGTCGACGCAGATTCGCAACGCGCTCGCGCAAGGCGACGTCCGGTCGATCGAAGCTTTGCTGCCGCCGCCGGTTTTGGCCTATATTGGCTCGCGTCGTCTTTATCGACACCCGAACGGAACGGACCCCCACCCCACGCATGCATCTTGACAAGCTGCAGGAAGTCGCCGTCGCGGCCCTCGAGGACATCAAGGCCCGCGATATCGAAGTCATCGATGTCCGCCCGCAAACCAGCCTGTACGACACGATGGTGATCGCTTCGGCCGATTCGAATCGGCAGGTGAAGGCGCTCGCCAACCACGTCCGCGAAAAGCTCAAGGAAGCCGGCGCGCCGATTCTCGGCGTCGAAGGCGAGAGCGTCGGCGAGTGGATCCTCGTCGACGCCGGCGACATCGTCGTCCACGTAATGCAGCCGGCGGTGCGCGCCTACTACAACCTCGAGGAGCTGTGGGAGCCGCAGGCGCCGCGACAACGCCGCGCCGCCGCGGCCTAAGCACCGGGGTCGAGGAAAAAGCGTTCTTCGGGAAGGGCTGGTGTGAGACACGTGTCGGAGGTGCGCGCACTTCTGTTACGTCTCTGACACCAGCCCTCCTCCCGCCCGCCCCCGAATCATGAAGCTTCGCATCGTCGCGCTCGGCCACCGCATGCCGCGGTGGGTGAGCGAAGGCTACGACGAGTTCGCGAAGCGCCTGCCGCGTGAATACGCACTCGAACTCGTCGAGCTGAAGCCCGAGGCGCGCGAGCGCGGCCGCAGCGTCTCGCAGATGCTGGCGGCGGAGGCCAAGCGCATCGAAGCCGCGTGCGCCGGCTATCGCATCGTCGCGCTCGACGAGCGCGGCGCAGCGTGGACGACGCGGGATCTGGCCGAGCGTCTTCGCAGCTGGCGCGTCGGCAACGAAGCGATCGCGTTCGTCGTCGGCAGTGTCGACGGCCTCGACGCCACCCTCAGGTCGCAGGCGACTGCCGTCGTCGCCCTCTCCGCGCTGACGCTGCCGCACGGCCTCGCGCGCATCCTCGTCGCCGAGCAGATCTACCGCGCCGCGACCCTGATCGCCGGGCACCCGTATCATCGCGGCTGACGCGCCCGCGGCCACGCCAGGCGCGCAAGAAGAACATGAGCGCGCCGCGCCTCTACCTCGCCTCCCGCAGCCCGCGGCGCGAAGCCCTTCTGCGACAACTGGACGTCGAGTTCGAGACGCTGCTCCTGCGCGAAGCGCCGGGCCGGCCGCGCGACGTCGTCGAGGAGCCCGAGACCGCCGAGGCGGCGGCGGACTACGTGATGCGCATGGCGCGCGCGAAGGCGGCGATCGGCTGGCAGCGCCTCGACGATCGCAAGCTCGCGGCGCGACCGGTGCTCGGCGCGGACACCGAGGTCGTGCTCGACGGCGAGATCTTCGGCAAGCCGCGCAACGACGCGGACGCGCTGCGCATGCTGCGCCGCCTCTCGGGACGAACGCACGACGTGCTGACCGGCGTCGCGATCCGCGCCGGCGAGCGCACCGAGGCGGCGTTGTCGACGTCGCGCGTCACCTTCCGCCGTCTGGGGGCCGCCGAAGTGGACCGCTACGTGGGCACGCGCGAGCCGTTCGACAAGGCGGGCGGCTACGCGCTGCAGGGACGCGCGGCGGCGTTCATCTCGCGCGTCGCGGGGAGTCCGACCGGCATCGTCGGCCTGCCGCTCTACGAAACCGCGTCGCTGCTCGCAAGGATCGGTCTTTGCGTGGTATGACTATCCCCTGCAGGCGGACACGAACGCCAGGACCATGACCGCGAACCCGCAGGTGACCATTCGTGCGGCGGCCGACCACGCCGACGCGCGCATGACGCACGAGGTCCTGATCAACGTGACGCCGCAGGAGACGCGCGTCGCGATCCTCGAGCAGGCGGTCGTGCAGGAGCTGCACGTGGAGCGCGCGAGCGCGCGCGGGCTCGTCGGCAACATCTGCCTCGGCCGGGTCGCGCGCGTCCTGCCCGGCATGCAGAGCGCGTTCATCGAGATCGGCCTCGAGCGCGCCGCGTTCCTGCACATCGCCGACATCTGGGAGCATCGGCAGAACGGCCACGGCGAGCATCGGCCGATCGAGCGCATCCTGCACGAGGGGCAGACGCTGCTCGTGCAGGTGATCAAGGATCCGATCGGCACCAAGGGCGCGCGGTTGTCGACGCAGCTTTCGCTGGCCGGGCGCCTGCTCGTCTACCTGCCGCAGGATTCGCACATCGGCATCTCGCAGCGCATCGAAGGCGAGCTCGAGCGCGAGACGCTGCGCGGCAAGCTGCAGACGCTGCTGCCCGAAGGCACCGCCGGCGGGTTCATCATCCGCACGATGGCCGAAGCCGCGTCGGAGCGCGAGCTCGCGACCGACATCGAGTACCTCACCAAGCTGTGGCGCGACCTGAACGAGCGTGCGTCGCAGGTGCCGGCGCCCACCGTGCTCTACCAGGACCTGAACCTTTCGCAGCGCGTGCTGCGCGACATGGCGACCGAGGAGACGTCGCGCATCCTCGTCGACTCGCGCGAGACGTTCGTCCGCATGCAGGAATTCGCGCAGGAATACACGCCGGCGATCTTCGACCGCCTCCAGCATTACGTCGGCGAGCGGCCGCTCTTCGATCTCTACGGTGTCGAAGACGAGATCGAAAAGGCGCTTGCGCGTCGCGTCGACCTCAAGTCCGGCGGCTACCTGATCATCGACCAGACCGAGGCGATGACGACGATCGACGTCAACACCGGCGGCTTCGTCGGCGGCCGCAGCTTCGACGACACGATCTTCAAGACGAACCTCGAGGCGTCGCAGGTGATCGCGCGGCAGCTGCGCATGCGCAACCTCGGCGGCATCATCATCATCGACTTCATCGACATGGAGAACGCCGACCATCGCGCGGCGGTGCTCGCCGAGCTCGACAAGGCGCTCGAGCGCGATCGCACGCGGCTCACGGTGAACGGCTTCACGCAGCTCGGTTTGGTCGAGATGACGCGCAAGCGGACGCGCGAGTCGCTCGCGCACGTGCTCTGCGAGCCGTGCCCTACCTGCGGCGGACGCGGGCAGCTCAAGACCGCACAGACCGTCTGCTACGAGGTCCTGCGCGAGATCCTGCGCGAGGCGAAGCAGTTCAATGCGCGCGAGTTCCGCATTCTCGCGTCGCAGTCGGTGATCGACATGTTCCTGGACGAGGAGTCGCAAAGCCTCGCGCAACTCGGCGACTTCATCGGCAAGCCCATCTCGCTGCAGGTCGAGACGCTGTACACGCAGGAGCAGTACGACGTCGTGCTGATCTGAACCGGGGCGGCCCGCACCTGCCTCCCCGCATCCACGATCTTCTCGCCCGCCTCCGCGGCTTCTTCACGCGGTGGCTTCGGCGCGCCAAAGCGCCCGGCCGCTTCGAGACGGGCAGCGCGCGGTCGTGGCGCGGCTATCTCACGACGTCACCTGCGGTCGCACCTTCACGCGACTTCTTGGTCTACGTTCCCGCCGGATGGACGCGCTGGAAGCGCGCCCCCCTGCTCGTCCTTCTGCATGGGTGCCGGCAGTCGCCGCAGGACATCGCCGCGCTGACCCGCATCGTCGACCACGCCGACGCAGAGGGCATGCTCGTGCTGCTCCCTCGGCAAACGCCGCAGGCGAACCAGTGGGGCTGCTGGAACTGGTTCGAGGCGAACACGGAGCGCGGCGCGGGCGAGGCGGCGATCGTCGCCGCCCAGATCGTCCGCGCGCGCCGGCGCTACCGGGCGCGGCGCGAGCGCGTGTGGGTCGCGGGCCTGTCCGCCGGTGGCGCACTCGCGGCGATCCTCGGCTTGCGTCATCCGCGACTGGTGCGCGGTGTGCTCGTCCATTCCGGACTCGCGTGCGGTGCCGCGTCGTCACCCGCCGCCGCGCTGCGCGTGATGCGTGAAGGGCCGGATACGAACGTCGTACGCATCGCCGACGACGCGTACATCGCGCAGCGCCGCGACACCTTCGATGTGCCGCTCCTCGTCATCCACGGCGATCGCGACGACGTGGTCTCGCCGCGCAACGCCGATGCGCTCGTCGCGCAGTATCTGCAGTTCAATCGGCGGGCGCGCGGCGATGCGCCCGGCGTCGACGATGGCTTGCCGCCCTCGTTCGCGAGCGCGCGTGTCGAGGCCGGCACAGCGCGCGCATTCCGGCTCGACGACTGGCACGCCGGCGGCACGCTCGCCGTGCGTCGCGTCGTTGTCGACGGGCTCGCGCACGCGTGGAGCGGCGGCGATGCGTCGTACGCGTTCGCCGACCCACGCGGCCCGAGCGCGATCAGCCTCCTCGCCGCATTCGTGCGCGAGACGCGCGGCGTTGACCGCGCGCGTAAGTAAGAGCATGATTACTTACGCGTCGCCCCGATGATCCCGGACCTGCTCAAGCGCCCGATCGAGGTCGTGAACGTCGGCTTGCCCGGCTTCGCGCAGGATCTCCATTCGCAGCACGTCGCCGTCGTCCAGGTCGACTGGACGCCGCCCGCGCGCGGCAACGCCGAACTCGTCGCGTTGCTCGCACGGCTCGCCGAGGCGGGTGACGCGCGCATCGCGTCGGCCAACGCGCAAGCGCTGCAGCGGCTTCTCGACGCGGATCCGGTGCTCGTCGACGTCGTCACCGCCGGTGACGTCATTCCCGATCTGGGTGATCGCGTCGTGCAGCACGCCGGCCCGCCGATCGGCTGGGATCGGATGTGCGGGCCGTTGCGCGGCGCGATCGCGGGCGCCATCGTCTACGAAGGCTGGGCGCGCGACCTCGGGCAGGCGGAGGCGCTCGCCGCCTCGGGCGAAATCGCGTTCCGGCCGAACCACGAGCACGGTTGCGTCGGACCGATGACCGGCATGATCACGCGCACGATGCCGGTGTTCGTCGTCGAGAATCGCGCGTTCGGCAATCGCGCGTACAGCAGCATCAACGAAGGACTCGGCAAGGTGATGCGTTTCGGCGGCAACGACGAGGGCGTGCTCGCCCGCCTGCGTTGGCTGCGAGACGTCTGCGGTCCGCGCCTGCGCACCGCGCTGCGCGAGGTCGGCGGCATTGCGCTTTCGCCGCTGATCGCACGCGGCCTCGCGATGGGCGACGAGATGCATCAGCGCAACGTCGCGTGCACGGCGCTCTTCCTGCGCGCGACCGCCGCGGCGATCGCACGCACCGGCTCCGCCGCCGACAGCGCCGACGTGCTGCAGTTCATCGGCGGCAACGATCAGTTCTTCCTGAACATCGCGATGGCGATGGGCAAGGCGATGACCGATCCGATGCGCGACATCGCGCATTCGACGCTCGTCTCGGCGATGTGCCGCAACGGCACCGATTTCGGCATCCGCGTCGCGGGCACCGGCGACGCGTGGTTCACCGCGCCGGTCGAGATGCCGCAGGGGCTTTATTTCCCCGGCTATTCGGAAGCCGATGCCAATCCGGATATCGGCGATTCGGCGATCCTCGAGACGATCGGGCTCGGCGCGTTCGCGATGGCCGCATCGCCGGCGGTCGTCGGCTTCGTCGGCGGCGGCGGCATCGCCGACGCGATCGGCTACACGCGCGACATGGCGGAAATCTGCGCCGGCGAGAACGCGAAATGGCCGATCCCGATGCTCGACTTCGCCGGCGTGCCGTGCGGCATCGACGTGCGCCGCGTCGTCGAGACCGGCATCGCGCCCGCGATCAACACCGGCATCGCGCATCGGCAGGCCGGCATCGGCCAGGTCGGCGCCGGCATCGCGCGCGCCCCGCTCGGCTGCTTCGACGACGCGCTGCGCGCGCTTGCAAAGCGATGAATGTAGTCGTCAACCGCATCGTTCGCGGCCGGTATCTCGACTCGGTCAGCCTGATGCGCATGTCGCGCAAGCTGTCGTCGCTTGCCGGCATCGTCGAAGCCGCGGTGATGATCGGCTCGGACACCAACAAGCGGCTGATGCGCGACAGCGGGCTCCTGCAGCAGGCGTCGGAAGGCGCGAAACCGACCGATCTCGTCGTCGGCATCGCCGCGCAATCGCGGGCGAGCGCGGATGCCGCGCTCGCCGAGCTCGACGCCATGCTCGCGCATCGCGATGCGGCGCGACCTTCCGGCGAAGCGTTCGTTCACGCGCGCGCACTCGCGACGGCGCGCGAGGCGTTGCCCGACGCCGATCTCGCGTTGATCTCGGTGCCCGGGGAGTTCGCGGCCGCGGAAGCGGCGAGCGCGCTGCGTGCAGGGATGCACGTGCTGCTCTTCAGCAACAACGTGTCGCTCGACGACGAGCGGCGGCTCAAGGACCTGGCGCGCGAGCGGGGTCTTCTGCTGATGGGGCCCGACTGCGGCACGAGCCTCGTCGACGGCGTGCCGCTCGCCTTCGCCAACGTCGTGCCACGCGGCAACGTCGGCCTCGTCGCAGCGTCGGGCACCGGCCTGCAGGAGGTGACGACGCTGATCGCGCGCGCCGGCGGCGGCATTTCGCACGGCATCGGCGTCGGCGGCCGCGACCTGCGCGACGAGATCGGTGGCATCACGACGCTGATGGCGCTCGACGCCCTCGACGAGGATGCACGCACCGAGCACGTGGTCATCATCTCGAAGCCACCCGCGCCGCGCGTCGCGCAGGCAGTCGTCGATCGCATCGCGCGAAGCGCGAAAACCTTCACGGTGTGCCTGCTCGGTCGAGCCGACGTCGCGCTGCCGGGCAACGCGAAGCGTGCGCACACGTTGCGCGACGCCGCCGAGCTCGCGCTCGGCGGAAAGCCGATCGCGCCCGACTTCGTCGCGCGCGCGATGCTTCCCGCGCCCGGACGACGCCGACGCGTGAGGGGCCTCTACACGGGCGGCACGTTGTGCGCGGAAGCGCAACTCGTGCTGCTCGCCGCGGGCGAGCGCGTCGCGTCGAACGCGCCCGTGCCAGGCGCTCACACCGTCTCGGACGTGTCGACGGACGGTGCGACGCACACGATCGTCGACCTGGGCGCCGACGAATACACGCGCGGCCGTCCGCATCCGATGATCGAGCCTGCGATCCGCGATGCACCCTTGCACGACGCGCTCGCCGATGCGGCGACGGGCGTCGTGTTGCTCGACGTCGTCATCGGTTATGGCGCCGACCCGGACCCCGCGGGCGTCGTGGCGCGATCGCTTGCAACGGTCCCCGACCGGCGCGCGACCGTGATCGCATCGGTGTGCGGCACCGAAGCCGATCCGCAGGTCTATTCGCGCCAGGTGCGCACGTTGGAATCCGCCGGCGTCATCGTCGCGCCGTCGAACGCGCACGCGGCGGAACTGGCGCTGCGCGCGCTGCGCTCCGATTAGCAGACCTTAGTCTGCAGCTGCCGCGTCGGTCGCCCGCGACAGCGCCGCGGCGATCGTTGTCGCGCCCGCGAGCGCGTCCCACCCGGACGTATGCCCGATCGCCGCGACGCGGTCGAGCGAAGCGCGTGAGGCCCGGCCTTCGGCCATGTCACGCAGGCATGTGTGCAGCGCTTCGCTGCAGAGCCCCTCGCATGCCGCGCGCCAATGCGCGACGCTGATCGGATGCGTGGCGCCTTCGAGGCGAAGATGCTGCGCGAGGCGTCGCGCATCGTGCGCGCGACCGTAGCAATGGAGCGCGACGATCGCGCCACCGAGAAAATCGTCGCCGGAAGGCGTAAGGCCCGGTCCGAGGCCGATCAACGCCACGAGCGTCGACAGGCTCGCGTCGTCGGCATCGCCAAGCCACGCCTGCAACGCACGCACCGCGTCCCGACCGGCGCGCGCGAGCGCACTCACCGCGCTGGTTTGCGCGACGAGCGACGCCAAGCCTTCGCTTCGCGCGTTGCCGCGTGCCCATGCGCGAACGTGCCCGACCGCGCGTGAAAGTCGCTTCGCGTCGAGGGGCGACGCGACGGGCGTCGGACGCCAGCGATGCGCGGTCGCGAAGCGAAACGACGTGAAGCCGACATGCACGAAGCCGCGCTCGCACGAGACATCGTCGTTCCGGGACCGACGAATCGCATCGAACGCCCGCGTGGATTCGACGAGCGCATTGAGCGGCCCGGAACCGATGTCCGGGGTGCCGATGCAGACGAGGTCACCGCCGAAGTCGAGATACGCGCTGCGCTCGAACACCGCGACCATCCTGCCCACGGACGCGCGATTCAAAGTACGCGCGGCGATCGGACCGAGCTCGGTGATCCGCAAATCAAAGTCGGATTGCATGGACTGCGCGGCTACGGCTTGCGCTCGAAGGAAGGCTCAGACCCCGGGGTCCGTCCCTAATGCTCGGCGACGACGTGGGTTCCCGCAGACCCCTGGAACGCCTCGGCGGCCTGCTCGAGATGCGCGATGATCGCGCGCTTGCCGCCGTGCGCGAGGAAACGCAGCACCGCGTCGATCTTCGGCGCCATGCTGCCGCGCGCGAAGTGGCCCTCGGCCTGGTACGCCTCGAGATCGCGTACGCTCACGCAGTCGAGCTCGCGCTGCCCGGGCTTGCCGAAATTGATCGCGACGCGCGGCACCGACGTCAGGATCATCAGGGTGTCGATGCCGAGCAGGTTGGCCATGAACGCGGACGTCAGGTCCTTGTCGATCACCGCCTCGACGCCGCGCAGCCGTCCCGCTTCGTCGCGCACGACGGGAATGCCGCCACCGCCGCCGGCGATGACGATCGTGCCCATGCGCGCCATCGTGTCGATCAGCGGCAGGTTGACGATCGCGCGCGGCCGCGGCGATGCGACGACGTAGCGCCAGCCGCGACCCGCGTCCTCCATCATGTTCCAGCCCTGCGCCATCAGCGAGCGCGCGTCGGCTTCCTTGAAGAACGGGCCGATCGGCTTGCTCG
Source organism: Casimicrobiaceae bacterium (assembly GCA_035717085.1). GTDB lineage: Bacteria > Pseudomonadota > Gammaproteobacteria > Burkholderiales > Casimicrobiaceae > VBCG01. Next base: position 12,838 of record DASTIY010000170.1, read on the forward strand.
GGCTCTGGAACGCGGGATCGTCGGCGTCGACCTCCACCTGCGTCAGCACGCATGCGACGATGCGCTCGCTGCCCGCGGCCTTCAGCTCGTTCTCCATCGCCTGCATCAGCAGGTACGCGATGCCGCCCTGGCTATGCGCGACGCAGATGTCGAGGCGCATCGGCGCGACCTTGTCGCGCGTCAGGATCTGCCGCAGCAGGATCTTCCCGACGACCGGACCGTTTCCGTGCGTGATGACGAGCTCGGCCGGCAGCCGCATCAGCGGCAGCAGCGCGCGCGCAGCGGCCGCCGCGACCGCCTCCTGCTCCTCGGTCGTGCCGGTGATGTAATCCGGATGCGTGGCGTTGCCGCCGACCGCGACGAGCACGCGATCGGAAACGCCCGCACCGCCGGCACCTTCGCTGCTGCTCATCGCATGCTGTCTCCCGCCGTCCGCGCCAATGCCGCATTGCCCGTCGGCTTCCAGCATAGTAAAAATTCACTTACTAGTCCAACGCGTGCGTCGCCGCGTGACAGCCGCGGCGAGTTGCGGCACGATGTGAGCCGCACGCCGGCCGCCGTACGGGCGGACGAACGAGGCAAGTAACGCGGTTTTTACTTGGCGCGCCGGCGACGGCGGCCGTTCACACCACACGCGGAGGTCATATGGGAATCGCACGCAAGGCGCAGAGGGCGTGGCAGGGCGCAGCCGTTGCCGCCGGGCTCGTCCTCGCCACGACGGCGCTCGCCGCCGACCCGATCAAGATCGGCCTCGTCGCGGCGCTGTCCGGGCCGTCGGCCCAATCCGGCGAAGCGATCACGCAGGGACTCACGGTCGCGATCGACGAGATCAACGCGCAAGGCGGCGTGCTCGGCCGCCCGCTCGCGCTCGTCAAGCGCGACGACGAGTCGAGCCCGCCGAAGGGCGCGACCGCGGCGCGCGAGCTCATCTACGACGAGAAGGTCGCCGCCATCTTCGGCGGTCTCGACACGCCGGTGTCGCTCGCCATCGTGCCCATCGCGAACAAGGAGCACGTGCCGTACATGGGCGTGTGGGCGGCGGGCACGCCGATCACACGCAACGGCGCGAAGGAGAACTACGCATTCCGCGTCTCGGCCGTCGACGTGCTGGTCGACGAGGCGCTCCTCAAGTACGCGCAGAAGCAGGGGGCGAAAAAGCCGGGACTCATCCTCATCAACAATCCGTGGGGCGAGTCGAACGAGAAGGGCCTGCGCGAGGTGGCGCAGAAGATGGGCATCGCGCTCGCGGGCGTCGAGAAGTTCGAGGACCGCGACGTCGACGTCACGCCGCAGCTGACGCGGCTCAAGAACGCCGGTGCCGACGCTTTGATCCTCGTCGCCAACGCGGCGCCGGGTGCGCAGATGATGAAGTCGCGCGAGCGCATGGGTTGGAAAGTGCCGGTGATTTCGCACTGGGGCGTCTCGGGCGGCCGCTTCCCCGAGCTCGCCGGGCCGACCGCCGGTGACGTCGTCTTCGTGCAGACCTACAGCTTCTTCGGCAATCAGAAGCCCGCCGGCCAGAAGGTGCTGGCCGAGCTCGGGAAGAAGTACAACGTGAAGGGACCCGAAGGCGTGATCTCGCCGGTCGGCGTCGCCGACGCATACGACGCGATGCATCTGCTCGCGCTCGCGATCAAGAAGGCGGGCAGCACCAAGGGCGACGCGGTCCGGCAGGCGCTGCATCAGATCGACGAGTACCAGGGCCTGATCAAGACGTATCACAAGCCGTTCAGCGCGCAGAACCAGGATGCGCTCGGCCCGGACGACTACATCTTCGTGCGCTTCGACGGCACGAAGATCGTTCCGGTCCACTGACGCGTCGCTTTGACGCCAAAGCCGTAAGGCGGGTGTCGGACACGTGTCCGACAGCCGCCTTCGGCCGCCCAGCCGATCCATGGACCTGTTCGTCTCCGCGCTCGTGACGGGCGTGGGCCTCGGCAGCATGTACGGGCTGCTCGCGCTCGGCTTCTACGTCACCTACGCCGTCTCGAATACCGTGAATTTCGCGCAGGGCAGCACGATGATGCTCGGCGCGGTGATGGGCTTCACCTTCGGCGTGACGCTCGGCTGGCCGTGGATCGTCGCGATCCTCGCCGCGCTTCTCGTCTGCGTCGCATGGGGCGTCGTGGTCGAGGCGATCGGCGTGCGGCCGTTCGCCAAGCGCGGCTCGGACCTGTGGCTGATGGCGACCGTCGCGCTCGGCCTCATCCTCGAGAACGTCGTGCTGTTCACGTTCGGCAAGGACCCGCGCGGCATGCCCGCGTCGTCGCTCACCGCCGAAGCGTTCTCGGCCGGCGGGCTGCGCGTCTCCGTGCTGCAGGTGACGATCCCCGTCGTCGGCGTCGCGATCGCGATCGCGCTCGCGGTCCTCACGCGCTACACGCGCATGGGCAAGTCGATGCTCGCGATCGTGCAGAACCCCGATGCCGCGCGCCTGATGGGCATCGACGTGCGCAAGGCGATCGTCGCCGCGTATGCGGTTTCGGGCCTCTTCGCCGGCGTCGCAGGGCTCCTGATCGCGCCGCTCTTCACCGTGTCGTCGTCGATGGGAACGCTCTTCGGCATCAAGGCGTTCGCCGTCGCGATCCTCGGCGGCATCGGCAACCCCTGGGGCGTCATGCTCGCCGGGCTCATCTACGGCAGCGCCGAATCGCTGATCACCGCCGCGTTCGGATCGACGTATACGCAGATCCTGACGTTCGGCCTCGTCATCGTCGCGCTCGCGCTGCGCCCCGACGGCCTGTTCGGTCGCGCGGGCGTGAAGAAGGTATGAAGGTCCCGCTCTCCATCGCCACGCCCCGCCACGACGAGGCGCAGGCTTCAGGCACGCCGACGCTCTACGCGACGATCGCGGGCCTCGCGCTCGTGGCCGCCGTCGCCTCCTATTTCGCCAACGGCTATCAACAGTACGTGATCGCGACAGTGGCGATCACCGCGATCGTCGGCGTCGGCCTGAACGTGCTGCTCGGCCTCGCCGGGCAGCTTTCGCTCGGCCACGTCGGCTTCTACGCGATCGGCGCGTACGCATGCGCGATCCTCACCACCCGCTACGAATGGAGCTTCTGGGCCGTGCTGCCGCTCGCCGGCGTCGCGGCGGCGATTGCGGGCGGCCTTCTCGCCGTCCCCGCGCTTCGCGTGCGCGGTCCCTACCTCGCGATGGTCACGATCGCGTTCGGCTTCGTCATCGAGCAGAGCGCCGCCGAGATGAAGGGACTCACCGGCGGCTGGAACGGGATCATGAACATCCCGCGGCCGACGTTCTTCGGATTGCCCATGGACGAGTTCGGCATCGGCGTGTTTGCGCTCGCGCTGCTCGCCGTGCTGCTCGTGCTCTTCGGTCGCCTGCGCGACAGCACGTGGGGCCTCGCGATGCGCGCGACGCGCGATGCGGAGACCGCGAGCCAGGCGATCGGCCTCGACCTCGTCGCGATTCGCACGGTGGCGTTCGTCATCTCGGCATTCCTCGCCGGCATCGCCGGGGCGATCTTCGCGATCCTCACGAATTTCGTGAGTCCCGAATCGTTCCCGTTCTTCCAGTCGATCACGTTCCTGCTCGTCGTGCTGATCGGCGGCGCGGGCACGGTGCTCGGCCCCGTGGCGGGTGCGTTCGTCGTCGTCCTCCTGCCCGAGATCCTGTCGTTTCTCGCCGAGTATCGACTGCTGTTCTTCGGCGCGCTGCTGCTCCTCGTCCTGTGGCTCGTGCCCGAGGGGGTCGTCGGCGCCATCGAGCGACGGCTGAGCAAAGCGGTCACGCGCACCGCGCCGCCCGACGACGCGCGCGTCACGGCGTTCCTCGGCGCGGACCGCGCGATTGCGCGCGGGCTCGCGGTCGACGGACTCGGCATCGCGTTCGGCGGCACGCAGGCCGTGCGCGACGTATCGCTTACCGCGAAGCCCTTCGAAGTGACGAGCATCATCGGGCCGAACGGCGCCGGCAAGACGACGCTGCTCAACCTCATCGGCGGCTTCTACCGCGCCGATCGCGGTGCGGTGCGCCTCGGCGACCAGGCGCTCCCGCACGGCGTGACGTATCGCGTCGCGCGCGCCGGCGTCGCGCGCACGTTCCAGACGACGCAGCTCTTCGCGCGGCTCACGGTGCTCGAGAACGTGCTGATCGCGCTGCGGCGCGGCGCGCTCGGTGGCGTGCATCGCGCGCTCGTGAGCGGCCACGACACGGCATCGCGCGCGCTCGCCCAGGCGCTGCTCGCGTTCGTCGGCTATCGCGGGCCCGTCGACCGCGCAGCCGGCGAGCTGCCGCACGTCGATCGCCGCCTGGTCGAGATCGCGCGCGCGCTCGCGACGAAGCCGCGCGTGCTGATGCTCGACGAGCCCGCGGCAGGACTTTCGGAAGGCGACACGAAGCGCCTCGGCGAGCTCCTGCAACGCATCGCCGCGATGGGCGTCGCCGTCGTCATCATCGAGCACGACATGGGCCTCGTGATGGGCATTTCCGATCACGTCGTCGTGCTCGACGCCGGCCGGCGGATCGTGGCCGGGGCGCCCGCCGAGGTTCGCGCCAACGCCGGCGTGCGCGCGGCGTATCTCGGCGAAGGCGAGCTCGCGATCGAGCGGCGCGGCGGGCGCAAGGGTGCCGACGAAATCGTGCTCGCGATCGACGACGTCGGCGCCGCCTACGGCGCCCTTCCCGTGCTCGAAGGCATCGGGCTCGAAGTGAAGCGCGGCGAGCTCGTGGCGCTGCTCGGCGCCAACGGCGCGGGCAAGTCGACGCTGATGCGCGCGATCGCCGGCCTGCATCGCCCGTTGACCGGTCGCGTGCTGCTTCTCGGCCGCGAGATCGGCCTGCTGTCCGCGCACCGGATCGCGCGAAGCGGCGTGACGCTCGTGCCCGAAGGCCGGCAGGTATTTCCGGAATTGAGCGTCGTCGACAACATCCTCATGGGGGCGCTCGCGCTCGATCGCCGCGAGGCGACGGCCGAAGTCGAGCGCGTCATCGCGCGCTTCCCGATGCTCGATAAGCTGCGCGACCGCCGCGCGGGGCTGTTGTCGGGCGGCGAGCAGCAGATGCTCGCGATCGCGCGCGGCCTCGCCGCGCGGCCCCAGATCGTGCTGCTCGACGAGCCGTCG
>DASTIY010000171.1:0-11362 GCA_035717085.1 Casimicrobiaceae bacterium
CGCAGGACATGTTCGAGGGGCTCGCGCCGTGGCTCGAGCGCGTCCCCGGCCGGCTGCTGCATACGAACATCGTCGGCTGCACGATCTTTGCCGCGGTGTCGGGATCGTCGGTGGCCACGTGCGCGACGATCGGCAAGATGACGCTGCCGGAGCTCGCCAAGCGCGGCTACCCGGACACCATCACCATCGGCACGCTCGCCGGTGCAGGCACGCTCGGCCTGCTGATCCCGCCGTCGATCATCATGATCGTTTACGGCGTCACGGCCAACGTTTCGATCGCCGAGCTCTTCATCGCGGGAATTCTCCCGGGCATCATGCTCGCCGCGCTCTTTTCGGGGTACATCGTCGTGTGGGCGCTGACGAATCCGACGCGCGTGCCGGCGCCGACGATCCGCACGACCTTCGCCGAGAAGCTGCAGGCGTCGCGTCACCTGATCCCCGTCGCATTGCTGATCGCCCTCGTCCTGGGCTCGATCTACGCCGGCGTCGCGACGGCGACCGAGGCGGCCGCGTTCGGCGTCGTGGGCTCGCTCGTGCTCTCCGCGCTGCAAGGCTCGCTCGACCGGCGCACGTTCATGGACAGCCTGCTCGGCGCGACGCGTCTCTACTGCATGATCGCGCTGATCCTGTCGGGCGCCGCGTTCCTCACGCTGGCGATGGGCTACATCGGCCTGCCGCGCGACCTCGCCGAATGGATCGCGACGCTCGGACTGTCGCAGTTCGCGCTGATCGTGGCGCTCGCCGCGTTCTACATCGTGCTCGGATGCTTCCTCGACGGCATCTCGATGGTCGTGCTCACGATGGGCGTCATCCTGCCGACCGTCGAGAAGGCCGGCATCGATCTGCTGTGGTTCGGCATCTTCGTCGTGCTCGTCGTCGAGATGGCGCAGATCACGCCGCCGGTCGGTTTCAACCTGTTCGTGCTGCAGGGAATGACCGGGCGCCAGATCACGTGGATCGCGCGGCACACGCTGCCGATGTTCTTCCTGATGTGCGTCGCCGTGCTCGCGATCTGGTTCTTCCCGTCGCTCGTCACGCTGCTGCCGGCGCACATGAAGATGTGATGCCGAGCGGGCGTGGCGCGGCGACCGTGGCGAGCGCGGCAGCACACGATCCACTGATCGACGCGTTCTGCGATCGATTATGGCTGCAGGACGGCCTCGCGCAAGCATCGCTTTCGAGCTATCGGCGCGACCTCGCCGGTTGGCAGGCGTGGCTCGCGCGCCGCGGGCAAACCCTGCTCGCGGTCAAGCGCGGCGACTTCGAGCAATGGCTCGCCGACCAGTTCGCCGCCAAGGCGAAGGCGACGTCGGTATCGCGTCGTCTTTCGGCGCTGCGCCGCTTCTATCGGCTGCAACTCGACGACGGCGTCATCGCCGAAGACCCGACGCTGCGCGTGCGCACGCCGAAGAAACCGCGCCGATTGCCCAAGCAGCTTTCCGAGGCGCAGGTCGAGGCACTGCTCGGCGCACCCGACACGACGACGCCACTCGGCCTGCGCGACCGCGCGATGCTGGAGACGCTCTATGCAACCGGCTTGCGCGTCTCCGAGCTCGTCGGACTGAAGCTCGCGCAGGTGTCGATCGACGCGGGGGTCGTGCGCGTCGTCGGCAAGGGCAGCAAGGAGCGGCTGGTGCCGGTCGGCGACGAAGCGCTCGCATGGATCACGCGCTATCTGCGCGACGTGCGCGCGTCGCTCGCGGGCGGCGCCAAGCGCGACGAGGTGTTCCTGACCGAGCGCAAGGCGCCGATGACACGCCAGGCATTCTGGGCGCTGATCAAGCGCTACGCCGTGCGCGCCGGCATCGCCAAGACGGCGCTGTCACCGCACGTGCTGCGGCACGCGTTCGCGACGCATTTGCTCAATCACGGCGCGGATCTGCGCGTCGTGCAGTTGCTGCTCGGTCACGCCGACATCACGACGACGACGATTTACACGCACGTCGCGCGCGAGCGGTTGAAGCGGTTGCACGCCGTGCACCACCCGCGCGGGTGATTCTGCGCGAGACCGGCAGGGATCGGCGCAGCGCGCCGATCCCTGCCGGTCTCGCCCGAGGGAAACGATGTTCGCGCTAGCGAACGCGACGGTTGCGCATCCGCACTGCGGCGACGCCGGCTACCAACACCGTCAGAAGCAGCAGTGACCACTCGCCGAGCGTCGGAATGGGGACGAGCGCGGCGGGCACCACGGCCGTGTCGTCATCGACGATCGTGCCCGTGCCCTGCGCAGCGGCGATCGTCGCGTTCGCGGGTGAGCTCAGATTGACGAAGAACGTCTCGTTGCCCTCGACGACCGTGTCGCCGACGACGCTGACGGTGATCGTCCGGGTCGTGATCCCCGCCGCGAACGTGAGCACGCCGCTGGTCGCCACGTAGTCGCTGCCGGCGACCGCGGTCCCGTTCGCCGTCGCGAAGTTCACCGTGACGGTGGTGGCGCTCGGGGCCGAAAGCGTCACGGTGAATACGAACGGCGTCGATCCACCGTTACCTTCGCCAAGCGTGACGTTGTTGATCGACAGCGCGGGGAGTGCCACGCCCGCCTGTCCCTCGAAAGCGCCGATGTCGCACGCCGGGCCCTGCGGTCGTGCGACACCGCGCTGGTCGGTCGCAGGCGCGGGCGGGCAGCCGGTCGTCCCGCTGTCGATCGCGGGACTGCCTGCGCCGAGCGCACGTGTCTGCGTGGCGCCGCCATTATTGGCGAGCGCCTGGAGAAGGGGATCGGCACTGGGGATCGACACGCCGCAACTCGTGCCCGGAAATTGCAGGTTCGTGCCGCCATCGGTGACCGCAGTTCCTCCGCAGTTCGATCCCGAAACCGGATTCGCGACGATCGTGTTGGTCAGCGTGACGTTCGCACCGCCATTCTCGAGATTCGCCACGCCCGAGGCGGAGTTGGAAGCGATCGTGCTGTCCCGGATCGTCACCGTCGCCTGGCTGAGGATGAAGAGGCCGCCGCCGTTGCCCGACGAAATCGAGTTATCGCTGATCGTGCTGTTCGTGATCGCCAGCGTCGCCGGCGCGTTCACGTTGATCGAACCGTTCAGATAGATGGCCCCGCCGTCGTCACCGCCGGTGTTGGCGGAGATCGTCGAGCCCGTGATGCTCGACGCGCCATTGATCAGGAAGATGCCGCCCCCCTGGTCGCCGGTGCTCTGATTGTCGGCCACCGTGCTGTCCGTCATCGTCAGGCTTCCGGCGAATATCCCGCCGCCCTGATTGCTCGTCTGGTTGCCCGTGACGACCGAATTGTCGAGCGTCAGGGTACTGGCGAAGATCCCGCCGCCTTGCCCGCTCGTGTGGTTGCCGGACACGACGACGCCGCTCAATGTCAGCACGCCGGCAGCGGAGATGCCGCCTCCCGATAGCGTCGTCGCACCGTTGCGGATCGTCAGGCCGTTCATGACGACCGTCGAGTTGGTCACGACGTGGAACACGCGATCGATCGCGCCCCCATCGACGATCGTGGTGGCGGCGCCGGCACCGTTGATCGCCACATCGTCCCGAATGTCGAGGTCGCCCGTCGCGGCGAAATCCTCGTTGCTCCCCGCAATGGCGAGCGTGTACGTGCCCGCCGGGAGCGTGATGACGTCCGCGCCCGCATTGTTGTTCGCGGCGATGATCGCGTCGCGCAGCGAGCAAAGCGACACCGTGCAGGCGCCGTCGTTGCTGTCGGCGGTCGTCGTCACGGCGAACGTCGCCGCGCCGGCCGTCGTTGCCGTGACTTGAAGCAGGACCGACAGTACCAGCGTCAGCAGCGCAAAGCCCGCGCGGTGCCACGCCTCGGTGCACGTTGCGACTCGAACGTCGTTCATGAAGCCCTCCTGATGCCTGCGTTGATGAGGCGAGCGCTTCTGAAGCCGGGGATACGCGGGCGCGAACGATACCGTTCCGCGCCCGGCGACGCATCATGCCACCGTACGAAACCGAATGTCCAGCCGACCGCTATCGGCGAAGAGCCGCGAGCTCGCGCTCCAGTGCGTCGATCCTCTGCACGAATCGCAGCAGGATCGCGACGGCGTGTGCGTCGTCGAGCGCGAACTCGTCGCGCAGGCGCCGCGCGCTCCGCGCAGTGAGCACGCAGCTCGCGGTGAACGTCCAGGTGCGTTCGGTGACATCGCGCGGCGCGATCGCACCGCACTCGACGAGCAGCTCGACCTCGTGCGGCGTCAATCCCGTCTGCTCGACGAGCTGCGCTGCGGTCACGCTGCCGTCGTCGTCGAGAAAGAGTGCGGTGGTCGTCTCGATGGTCGCCATGTTCGCCTACACCATGTGCGCGCGGGGATTGAACGCCGACACGTTCGCGAGTTCGCCGTACAGCTTCTTCGCCCGATCGTCGACGACGCTCGGCACGGCGATCTTCGCGACCGCGAACAGGTGGCCCGCCGTGCCGTCGGGGCGCGACAGTCCGCGACCCGCCAGCCGCAGCTTCTGCCCGGCTTGCGTGCCCGCGGGAATCTTCAACGTCACGTGGCCGGCGGGCGTCGGCACGTCGACGCTCGCGCCGAGCACCGCCTCCCACGGTGCGAGCGGCAGGTCCATGTAGAGGTCGAGGCCTTCGGCGCGATAGAGCGGATGCGCCTCCACTTCGATATCGAGATAGAGATTGCCGTCCGGGCCGCCGTTGATGCCCTTCCCGCCCTTGCCCGGCACCCGCAGCTTCTGCCCGTTGGTCACGCCCTTGGGCACGCGCACGCGGATCTTGTGCGGTACGCGGCGCAGCACGCCTTTGTCGTCGACTTCGGGCACCGACATGTCGAACTCGACTTCGGTGCCCTTGTACGCCTGGTCGAACGACAGCCGCACCGCCGCTTCGTAGTCCTGCCCCGGGATCGGAATGTTCGCGCGCCGGGCGCCTGCGCCGGGCGCGCCGCGGCGCCCCGCGAGGCCGGCGAAGAGGTCGGCGAGATCGATGTCGTCGAACGAAAACGCGCCTTCACCGGGCGACTGGCCGAAATTCCGTTCCCAACCGGGCGGCGGACGCATCTCTTCACCCTGCGCGTGGCGGCCGAGCTGGTCGTACGCCGCGCGCTTCTCGGGATCCTTCAACGTCTCGTACGCCTCGGAGACTTCCTTGAACTTCTCCTCGGCGCCGGCTTCCTTCGACACGTCGGGGTGATACTTGCGCGCGAGCTTGCGGTACGCGGCCTTGATCCGGTCCGCGGTCGCATCGCGCTCGACTCCGAGCGTCGCGTAGTAGTCCTTGTATTTCATCCGCGGCGCCGCTCACGGCGCACGCGCGCCGTTCTCCTCATTGCAGCTTGATCGTGCCGTCGAACGAGACGCGGATCTTCAGCCCCTCGACTTCGAGCGTCATGTGCGCGGGATAGCTCTCGGTGCCCTTGATCGTGCCGTCCTCCATCCCCTGCGCCACCGCCCGCTCGATCTCGCGTTGCGATCCGATGCCGACGACCTTCAGGAACTTGCGGATGCTCAGGTTGAACGTTTCGTCGTCCATGACAGCTCTCCACGTCGTTTGTGATGGGCGATTCTAGATCGCCCCTTGCGCGCGGCGCATGCCCGCCTCGCGCTCGATCGCGACGCCGATCTCGCGCACGCCCGGCAATACGCCGAGCTTGGCGACGCGAAGCTTCACCGATTGCGCGCCGAACTCGTCGAGAACGACCGCCGCCATCGCCTCGGCGAATCGTTCGAGCAGCGCATGCGGGTGATCGTTCGCGAATGCGCGCAGGCGCGTGACGACCGCGGCGTAGTCGATCGCGTCGGCGAGCTCGCCGGTCTCGAACGGCCGCGTCGACGGCAGGCCGATGTCGAGATCGACGCGAATCGTTTGCGCCAGTTCCCGCTCCCACGCATAGACGCCGACCTTCGTTTCGAGGCGCAGGTCGTGGATGAAGATCGTATTCATGCCGGCGCGCAAGAGCCGCGCGTCCCGAAGATAGAATCGCGACCATCTTACCGAAAGCGGGAAGAACGACACCGTGCTCGCCGCGCTGCTGCTCGTCGTCGTCGGCTATCTCGTCGGCTCGGTCTCGTTCGCGGTCGTCGTCAGCCGCGCGTTCGGCCTGCCCGATCCGCACGAGTACGGATCGAAGAACCCGGGCGCGACGAACGTGCTGCGCACCGGACACCGGCTCGCGGCGCTGCTGACGCTGATCGGCGATGGCGCGAAGGGTTTCGTCGCCGTGTTCTGCGCGCGGCTCGTCGTTCCGTGGATCGGCGCGCCCGAGTGGATCGTGCCGATCGTGGGCCTCGCCGTCTTCGTCGGCCATTTGTATCCGCTGTTCCATCGCTTCCGCGGCGGCAAGGGCGTGGCGACGGCAGGCGGCATCGTGCTCGCGCTGTACTGGCCGCTCGGCGTCGTGCTCATCACCGTGTGGCTGCTGATGGCGTTCGGCTTCAAGATCAGCTCGCTCGCGGCGCTGACGACGGCGGTCCTGCTGCCGATCGGGCTGCTCTACGCGCGTCGGCCGGGGGTCGAAGTCGCCATCGGCGTCGTCATGGCACTGCTCCTCTTCTGGCGGCATCGCAGCAACATCCGCCAACTGGTGCGCGGGCAGGAACGCACGATCGGCCAGTAACACGGCCTTCCAGAGCGTTAAGGATTCGCGGACGCTTCGCGAATCCTTAACGCTCTGACCCCACAGGCCAGCGCGGGCGAACGGAGAATCCGTAATCCTCGCGCGCATCGGCGAGGCGCATGGCCGCGGCCATCGCGATCATCGCGCCGTTGTCGGTGCAAAGGCGCGGCTCCGGGAAGTACACGCGCGCGCCGCGTGCTTCGACGGCTTGCGTCAGCGCCGCGCGCAGCCGCTTGTTGGCGCCGACACCGCCCGCGACCACCAGCGTCGTGCGGCCGGTCTCGTCGAGTGCGAGCAGCGCCTTCGCGACCAGTACGTCGACGACCGCCGCCTGAAACGCCGCGGCGATGTTCGCCTTGATCGCAGTCGGCAAGCTCGCCGTATCGGCACGGTCGGATTCGATTTTTCGCCAATCAGGGTCGGACTCGATTGCCTGAAAATTCGAGTCCGACCCTATTTTCGTGGCGAACTCGCGCGCGCGCAGCAACACCGCGGTCTTGAGGCCCGAGAAACTCATGTCCAGGGTGCCCGAGTCGAGCATCGGCCGCGGCAACGCGACCGTCTCGGGATCGCCCTGTTCCGCCAGCGCGGCGAGCGCGGGTCCGCCGGGGTACCCGAGCCCCAGCATCTTCGCGGTCTTGTCGAACGCTTCGCCGGCGGCGTCGTCCTGCGTGTCGCCCAGCAATTCGTAGTGGCCGACGCCTTGCACGTCGTACCACTGCGTGTGACCGCCGGACACGAGCAGCGCGACGAAAGGAAACGCGGGCGCCGGTTGCGCGAGGAGCGGCGAGAGCAGATGTCCTTCGAGATGGTGGATGCCGAGCACCGGCTTGCCGAGCGCGAAGCCGAGTCCCGCCGCAACGCCCGCACCGACGAGCAGCGCGCCCGCGAGCCCGGGTCCCTGCGTGTAGGCGATCGCGTCGACGTCGGATACCGTCACGTCCGCCCGCGCCAGAACGTCCTTCAGGAGCGGCAGCACGCGCCGCACGTGGTCGCGCGACGCGAGCTCCGGCACCACGCCGCCGTACGCCGCGTGCAGCGCAACCTGCGAATGCAAGGCGTCGGCGACGAGCCCGCGCTCGGTGTCGTAGAGCGCAACGCCGGTCTCGTCGCAGGAGGTTTCGATGCCGATCACGAGCATGCGCGGGACGATACTCGACGTTGTCGGAAGTCCTCGGGAACTGCTATACTTTTCGGTTACCTGAACCCCCTTGGCAGGAAAGGCGCCACCCCACATGACCAGCGTTCGCGTTCGCGAGAACGAGCCCTTCGAAGCCGCGCTTCGCCGCTTCAAGCGCACCATCGAAAAGACGGGTCTTCTCACCGAGCTTCGGGCCCGTGAGTTCTACGAAAAGCCCACCTCCGAGCGCAAGCGCAAGAAGGCCGCCGCCGTGAAGCGCCACTACAAGCGGCTGCGCAGCCAGCAACTCCCGCCCAAGCTCTACTGATTTCCCCCGTTTCGCGCAAGGCGGTCTGATGACGCTGAAGGATCGCATCACCGCCGACATGAAGGACGCGATGCGCGCGCGCGAGTCGGCGCGCCTGTCGACGCTGCGGCTGCTCCTTGCCGCGATCAAGCAGCGCGAAGTCGACGAGCGCAAGCCGGTTACCGACACCGACGTGATCGGTGTCCTCGACAAGATGGTGCGCCAGCGGCGCGAGTCGATCGCACAGTTCGACGCCGGCAACCGTCCGGACCTGGCGAACGCCGAGCGCGCCGAGATCGCGATCCTCGAAACGTACCTGCCGCAGGCGATGACCGACACCGAGATCGATGCGGCGATCGACGACGCCGTTCGAGCCGCGCGCGCCGCCGGCGCTGCCGGCCCGGCGCTGATGGGCAAGGTGATGGGTACGCTCAAGGGCAAGCTCACGGGGCGCGCCGACATGGCGCAGGTTTCGGCGAAGGTGAAGTCGCGGCTTTGACGCGGCTGCGCGCGCCTCGCGGCGCCGGCCTGTCGGCCGCACGCAACACGCCGGTCACGATCGACACCGCCCGGCCGTCCGGACGGTTGCGCAGCGCGCCACGTCGCTATACTGACTCGGTACCCTGCCGTGTGGGAGCGCCCGCGGCCGGCTCCGCCGGTCGCGCGGGGCCCCGTCCGGTCCGCGGCGGGCGCCCACGCGTCTTGCGAGATTCGGGACGCATCATTCGGCCATGATCCCGAACGATTTCATCGACTCGCTGCTCTCGCGCGTCGACATCGTCGACGTGATCGACCGCTCCGTCCCGCTCAAGAAAGCCGGGGCGAACTACCAGGCGTGCTGCCCGTTCCACCAGGAGAAGACGCCGTCGTTCACCGTGAGTCCGACGAAGCAGTTCTATCACTGCTTCGGCTGCGGCGCGCACGGCACGGCGATCGGCTTCCTGATGGAGTACGCGGGCAAGTCGTTTCCCGAAGCCGTCGAGGCGCTGGCGCGCGACGTCGGGCTCGAGGTGCCGCGCACCGAGCAGCCCGGACAGCGCGAAGCGCGCGAGAAGGCGCAGGACCTCACCGAAACGCTGCTCGTCGCGGCGAAGTTCTTTCGCGCGGAATTGAAGGGATCGGCGCGCGCCATCGACTACCTGAAGCATCGCGGCCTCACCGGCGCGGTCGCCGCGCACTTCGGCATCGGCTATGCGCCACCCGGATGGCAAAACCTCGAGCGCGCGTTCCCGGACTACGACGATCCCCAACTCGACGCCGCGGGCCTCGTCATCGCCGGTGACGCCGGCAAGCGCTACGACCGCTTTCGCGATCGCATCATGTTCCCGATCCACGACACGCATGGACGCGTCATCGGCTTCGGCGGTCGCGTGCTCGATGCCGGCGAGCCCAAGTACCTGAACTCCCCGGAAACGTCGGTGTTCTCGAAAGGCCGCGAGCTCTACGGCCTCTACCTCGCGCGTAACGCGATCCGCGCAGCGGGCCGCGTCGTCGTCGTCGAAGGCTACATGGACGTCGTCGCGCTCGCGCAGCACGGCGTCGAGTACGCCGTGGCGACGCTCGGCACGTCGACGACGCCCATCCACGCGCAAAAGCTGCTGCGCCAAGCCGACAGCGTCGTGTACTGCTTCGATGGCGACGCCGCAGGCCGCAAAGCCGCGTGGCGCGCGCTCGAGAACACGCTCGGCGAGTTGCGCGACGGCAAGGAGGTGCGCTTCCTGTTTCTTCCGGAAGGCGAGGACCCCGACGACTACGTGCGACGCCGCGGCAAGGATGCGTTCGAGCGCGCACTCGCCAAGGCGGTGCCGCTTTCGCAATACCTGCTCGAGGCGCTCGCGGCGCGCCATTCGCCGGCCGCGTCCGAGGGCCGGGCGGCCCTCGTTGCCGCGGCAGCGCCTTATGTCGCCCAGATCGGCGCACCCGTTTTGGCCGCGCTGGTTCGGCGCCAGCTCGCCGAACTCACGGGCCTTCCCGAGGCCCAATTGGGATCGTTCGTGCGATCCGCTGCCCCCGAGCGCAGCGCACAGCGGGGAGAACCTCCGCGGCGGGCGCCACGCAGTGCTCCGCGCAGGCCGCCCTCGCTCGTGCGCGAGTTGCTGACCGGCGTCGTGCTCGAACCCGCACTCGCGCATCGGCTCGACCTGCCGGGCGCCGATGCGCCCGGCCCGGAAGCTGCGGCGTGGAACGCCGTGCTCGCGTATTGCCGGGAAGCGACGCCCGAACTGACGACGGCCGGCATCGTCCAGCACTTCGCCGGCACGCCGCACGAGGGCGTCCTCGCCGAGGTCCTCGCGGCGGCCGCCGATCAAGGGCTGCCCGTCGAGCAGATCGAGGTGCAGGTGGCCGCGGCGGCCGCACGGTTGCGGCAGGAAGCCGACCAACGCGTATTGAACCAGATGCTCGCGAAGCCACTTTCCGCATTGACGCCGGGGGAGCGCGAGGCGCTTTCGCGCATGAAGGCGCCGGGGTCGAACGCGCCGGGGCAGGCATGAACAAACGACGGATGGCCGCGTCCTTCCATCCCGGCCACGCTATAATTTGAGGTTTTTCGCGTCGCCCCCATAGTGTGCAGGACGACGGGAAAAGCCGCCACGAGGGGACGCGGCCGCCGTCGCCGCGTTGCCGAACGGCAGCGCCGTTACCGTACAAGGAAGACCATGGTCAAGAAGCACGTGAAGCCCGCCCGCAAATCGCCCGGCGCCGCGAAGGGCAAATCGTCCAAGCCGGCGCGCAAGCCTGCGGCGAAGCGCACGGCCAGGAAGCCGAAGACGGCGGCCACGAGGACGACGGCGCGCAACGCGAAGCGGCCGGCCACGCACGCCGCGCGCAAGCCCGCCACTTCGGTGAAGGGCCACGCCGCCGACAAGGCGCACGCGACCAAGCAGAAGCCGGTGCCGGCGAAGGTCGTTGCCAAGCCCGACAAGGTGGCGCCCCCCGCCAAGCCGGAGAAGGTCACCGTCGCGAAGACGGCAGCGCCCGCGCGCCCGGCCGCGCCCGTCCCCGCCGCCGCGGCCAAGACGGTGCGCAAGCCGTCGGTTGGCGAGATCGCGGCGAAGATCGCCGGCAAGCGCGCCGAGGATGCGGCGCACAAGAAGGGCAAGAACGGCAAGGCCGCCGAAGTCGCGCCGCGCGAACTGACGCCGGCCGACGTCGAGGCGCGCAAACGGCGCCTCAAGACGCTGATCGTGCTCGGCAAGGAGCGCGACTATCTCACGTACGCCGAGATCAACGACCACCTTCCCGACGACATTCTCGACGCCGAGCAGATCGAGGGCATCATCTCGATGATCGGCGACATGGGCATCCAGGTCTACGACGAAGCCCCCGACGCCGAGACGCTGCTGATGTCGGAGGCGACGCCCACCGCCGCCGCCGAGGACGTCGAGGAAGAAGCCG
>DASTIY010000172.1:0-7567 GCA_035717085.1 Casimicrobiaceae bacterium
CCGCGAGATCGACCGCCTCGCGCCGCATCGCATGCCGGATCTCGCGCACGAGCGAAGCTTCGCTCGCCGTGCCGTTGATCGCGACGGCGGCGCCGGCATGGGCGAGTGCATCGCCGAGCGCAGCAAACCGCTCGCACGGCCAGCGCCGGCGTGGATCGGTGCTGCCGGGCTGGAGCACTACGAGCGGCTCGGCGGAGGCGGGCAGCACGCGCAACGCTTCCGCGCGATCGTCCGCGGTCACCGCAAGCCACGGCGCGAGCGTGCACGGCACGGCGCCGACGAGGCCGACAGCCTCGAGCAGGCGCATGCGCTCGTTCTGGTGATACACGTAGGGCAACGTCCGGTCGAGCGGTTCGGCATCGCGTGCGCGCATGCCCGCGGTCAGCCGCGCGCCGAGCCTCGCGACGAACGGATTCGAGTAGCGGCCGCCGCCGTGCAGTTGCAGCGCGACGTCGAAGCGCTCGCGGCGCATATCGACGAAGAACGCGTCGCGTGCCCCCGCATCTTCGATGGCGTCGGAGGGTTCCCCGACACCGCGCGTCACCGGGATCGCGACGACGCGATCGGCCGGCCCCGGTCGCTCGGCGAGAAACGCCGCGAGCCACGGCTTGCCGAGCAGAACGATCTCGGCGTCGCCATACGCCGCGCGCAACGCATCGAGCGCGGGCAGCGCGAAGATGAAATCGCCGAGCGCACCGGCGCGCAACACTGCGATCTTGCGAACGGCGTCGACGCGCGTGCCCATCGGCGACCCGGCGCCTCAGCGACGCGCCTCGGCAATGACGGTGCGGAAGAACGCGACGAGGCGATCGACGTGATGATCGAACGTGAAGCGATCGCGCTGTCGCCACACGTTGGCGCGCAGCGCGTCCATGCGCTGCGCATCCGCGAGCTGCGGACGAAGTGCGCCGAGATCGCTGCAGAAGATGCCGATGTCGAGCTCACGCGCGAGGCGATCCGCGGCGACGACCGCGTCGCCATTGTCGTACTGGATCAGCGGCAGTCCCGCCGACGCGAGCGTACCGATGCGCGCCGGATAGTTGAGATCGTCCCAGTTCGCGCGGCGCAGCTCGCCACCGTTGACGCTTCGGAAGTAGTGCAACCAGCCCGCGTCGTAGCGCGAGAACTCGTCGACCCAGCAACGTTGGTCGACATGGTCGTGCAGATGCAGGTAGCCTGGCGCGAGCCGCGTCGTCTTGGCGATCCACTCGCGCCACTGCCCGTGGGTGAAATCTCCGTAGAAGTGCAGGTGGATGCCGTCGCCGGCGAGCTCCGCGACGTTGTGCGGATGCAAGCCGATCGGCCGACCCGGGACGACCGTGTGGAACTCGCCGTCGCCGTGCGCGAGGCGAGGTCGGCGCGCGTCGGTGAACCAGTCGCGCTTCGGCAGATCGCCGTCGAGCACCAGGCGCGGACGCGCGTCCGAAATGCCGACGGTGCCGAACCACTGCGCCATTTCCGGCGACGAGTAGATGGCGCCATCGGCGTGCGTATAGAGCTCGACGAGCGCCGGCCACGTGCCCTTCTCGAGGCAGATGAACGGCCCTTCCTTGAAGTGCCACACGAACGGCACGCCCGGATTTTCGCGAAGCACGGCGTGCGCGAGCGGCACCGCCTGCCAATTCAGGAGCGCGTAGATGACGTCGGGCCGCACGCGCACGATTTCGTCGCGCCAGCGTTCGACGTCGAGGTCCTCGCAATGCGCGAACGGCAGCGGGCCGACGGTGTTGTACCAGTAGGGATCGCGCATCCAGAGCCCGAACAGCGTGTGCCCACGCTCCTCGAACGCGACGACGCGATCGGCGTTGTACGCGAGCTCGCCGACGAGCAGGATGCGCAGTCCGTCCGGTGCGCGCTGCGGCGGCGGCCGTTCACGATACGCGCGGTATTGCGCGACTTCGTCGATCGCGTTGCCCGCGGTCGAGTGGAACCGCAGAGGCGATTTCACGCGATGGCGCAGGCGGTACGGATTGATGCCGCCTTCGGGCTCGCGAATGACCTTGTGCCGCTGCCGCGGGTGATCGACCCATTCGCACGTCAGCGCGCCGCTCGACACGAAGGCGCCGTGCTGCGCGAGCTTCGACCAGTACATGCGCGCGAGATCGTCGGTGACGAGCTCCTCGCGCGTCAGCCACCGCTCGCCCGTGCGCCGGTGCAGCACCTGCACGAGTTGAAGCCCGTAGCCCTCCACGGGGCCCTCCGCGCGCCGGCTGTAGTGGTGCCGCACGTGGGCGTGCGCGAGGACGGCATCGTCGTGCGCTGCAAGCGCCGCGGCGAGACGCTCGAGATGGTCGCGGTAGTACACGTCGTCGGCCGGCAAGTACGCAACGTACGGCGCCGACGTGCGATCGAGCGCCTCGTTCAGCGCACAGCCGAGCCCGCGATTGTCGGCGTGGCGAAAGTAGCGAATGCGCGGATCGGCGAGGTGGGCTTCGATGACATTTGCCGTCGCATCGGTCGACCCGTCGTCGACGATCGCAAGCTCCCACGTCACGTACGACTGCGCGAGCAGGCTGTCGAGTGCGCGCACGACGAAGTGCGCATGCTCGAACGTCGGCATCAGAACGGCGATGTTCGGCACGATTTTGGAATGCGCCGTCATCCCGTCACCGCAAACGCGCGATCCGGCGTCATCACGGATGCCGCCCTCGGCATTGCGGTCATGTCCGCATCGAGCGCCAGCACCTTCGGCGCGTCGACGTCGCGGAACGGCAGCGTCGTCGGGAGCTCCTGGTGATACGCGCCCGAGGGAATGAGCCCGCAGCCCCCGAAGCGCGCCATGACGCGCTGCTGCGCGAGGACGTCCTCGCCGCAGTGCGCGCGGGGAAGCGCGTGCCAGAAGTCGAAACCGCCGCTCGCGCGGAGCTTCGCGCTGTCGTACAGCACGCAGCCACCGATCCAGGCGACGCGATAGACGCGCTCGCGGTCGCGCGACAGTCCGAGTCGCTGCGCGACGTGGTGCAGGTTCGCCGCGCTATGCAATTCGTGGCGCTTCCACTGCGGCATCCCGGGACGGATCGTCTCGGGCGTGACGGGTCCGTCGATGAATTCGATCGCCTGCTGATGCGGGCGCACGTCGTGCGCGAACGAGAGACCGATGACTGCGCTGCCGACGAAACCACAGCCGAGTCGCCCGATCGCCGCCACGAGCCGCGCGAGCAGGTCCGGCTCGAGGATCACGTCGTCGTCGAGGAAGAGCGCGTGGCGGCCCGTCACGCGGTCGAGCAGGAACTGGCGCTGCTCGGCCATGCCGCGGCGGGGCAGATGACGATGAATCTCGACGTCGCGGCCGCTCGCGCGAAGCACGCGCGTGATCGCCTTCACCTCCGGGGCGTCGGCCGCGGCACCCGCTTCGAACTGGTCGGAGACGACGATGCGGAAGTCGCGGAAGGTCTGGCCGAGGAGCGACGTCAGCGTCACCGCGAGCGCGCCGTGCCGGCCGTACGTCGGCACGAGCACGTCGACGCTCGGCGGGTCGTCGCACGGCGCTTCGTCGCCGCGCCTTGTATGTTCCCCCCACGCTTGCGGCTTCGCCGCTGCGCTGCCCCCCAAGGGGCGCAATTCGCGCTTGGGGCGGCCCGGCGCGCTCATCGGCGCACCGCGCGGCGAATCAGCCGTCCTCCCGATTCGGGTTGTCGAGGCGGAAGAAGTTGCTCTGGTTGCCGGCCTTCATGTGCTCCTGATAGAGAAAAACGAGCTCGCGGTCCTCGAACGTACGCAGCCAGGCGTTCCACGAGATCTCCTGCAGCTCGCGGTCGTAGCCGGGAAAGTCGAAGCGGAGCACGCGCGGGTTCTCGGTGTCTCCGCCGGGTGTCGTCGCGGGGACCGCGTTGCGCTCGTCGGCCCATTGCCGGATCACGTCGGGATTGCGCGTCGCGAGCGTCTGCCCGCTGTGGTCCTCGTGGTCGTCGACGGAATGAATCCACTTCGCGTGTTGCGTGCTCTTCGAGAGCTCGTCGCCATGCTCGTTCAGGTATTTCTCGTCGTCGTTCGTCGTGTCGGCGGCGTCGTGACGCTCGTCGCGCGCCGCGTCGCCGTTGCCGCGCCGGCCGTGATCGCGCTCGTCGTGCGTCTGCCCGCCGCCTCGCGCACGCTCACCGCGCGACGGTGCGGCCTCGCGGGCGCCGCGTCCGGCGCGCGTGCGTGCGTGGCCGTTGCGACGCTTGCCCCGGCGGGTCCCACCGTCCCTCCACTCGGCGAGTTCCGCGCCGAGCGCGTTCAGGTCGACGCCGAGCTTTTCGACGACCGGGAAGATCCGCTCCTCCTCCTCGCGCACGTGCATCGTCACGTATTCGCCGAGGACTTTCACGAGCGCGTGGAAGCGCGCGTAGTCCTGCTTTCTGTCGCCGATCTCCTGCATCAGCTCCTTCGCAGTGCCGTGCTCGATCATCGCCTCCTCGATCAGGTCGAGCCGATCCGTCGTCTCGCGCACATACGGATAGAAGCACTCCTCTTCGAGCGCGGTGTGCGCGTCGAGCTCGCGCACGATCTCGCCCGCGAGGTCGTGTTGTTCGCGCTCGTCGCGGCTCTTCTCGAACTTGCGGAGCAACGCGAGCACCGTGCGGTGATCCTTGCGCAGCAGGTCGAGCGCGTTGGGTGATTTCGGCATGCCTTCCTCCATTCGTTACGTTCGATTGCAAGTTGCAATTCCCGTTCCGGCCTTGAACGCGATGTCGACAGCGGAAGGCGACTGCGAGCGTCGCGAGGGTGCGTCGGCCATGAACATCTAACCTGCATGCGTGCAAGATTTGCTCGCCGCATGCGCGATTGACGATGCATTCAAAGTGAGAACGTCCGCGTTCGCGCCGCAGGCGCGACACTGCGCGCGCGTCGACACGAGACGAGATGGCGTGCAGGGCGCGTGTCTTGCAGATTCGACGCTGCACCCCATCTTTCCCGTTCGATCAAATCGATGTCCCAAACGCGCAGCACCGCCCCGGTCATTCTCGGTATCAACCGCACGCAGGACGCGAGCGTTTGCCTGATGCACGGTCACGACGTGATGTGGTCGATCCAGAAGGAGCGATTGACGCGACAGAAGCACCACTGGGGCGGCGTCGGCGACTTTCGCAACGTGTACTGCTCGCGCCTGCCGGGACTCGACCGCCCGGTCGACGTGCTCGTCGAATGCTTTTCGTCGGATCGCGAGATCGAGCGGCTGCCCGCGTACGAGCGCGAGCTCGGCGAGAACGTGACGTTCGCGGCGGATTGCCGGCGTGCGCGGATCTCGCATCACCTGTCGCATCTGTACAGCGTGTTTCATCCGTCCCCGTTCGACGAGGCGGCCGTGATGATCGTCGACGGGCAGGGCAGTCCCGCGGCGGATTTCACCGAGGCGTGGCCCGGCCGCGACACCACGCCTGCGCACTTCCGCGAAGTGTCGTCGTTCTATCGCGCCGATCGCGATCAAGTCGAATGTCTCGACAAGCAGCTCTGGGATCGCGACGACGACCACGCGGTCGGCCTCGGCATGTTCTATTTCCTGCTCACGCAGATGATGTTTCCCGGCGAAGGCAACGAGGGCAAGGTGATGGGGCTCGCGCCGCACGGCGACGCGCGCGCGCTCGGCTTGCCCGACCTCGACGTCGACGGCTTCCACGTGACGATTCCGCCGGCGTGGCGCGACGCGATGGCCGACCGCAAGCGCTTCCGCTACGCAGGCGCCGATCGCGCGCGCTTTGGCGACATCGCCAACCTTGCGGCCGCCGGCCAGCGCGCGTTCGAGAACGCGTTGCTCGCGCTCGCGCGCACGCTGCACGCGCGCACGGGCCTCGAGGCGCTTTGCTTCGCCGGCGGCACCGCGCTCAATTGCTCGGCGAACGACCGCCTGCTGCGGGAATCGTCGTTCGCGCGCATCTTCATCCCGCCGGCGCCGAGCGACGCGGGCACCTCGCTCGGCTGCGCGATGTACGGGCTCGCCGAGGTCGTGGGCGAGCGGTCCGGCTACCGCTGGACGCACGACTTCCTGGGACCCGTGCCACGCGACGACATCGTCTCTGCGTCGTTGCGCGATGCCGACGATCTCATCGTCGCGAAGCCCGGCGACATCGTGCAGGCGATCGTCGAAGCGCTGGTCGCGGGCAAGGTCGTCGGCCTCTATCAGGGTCGAAGCGAGTTCGGGCCGCGCGCGCTCGGCCATCGCAGCATCCTCGGCGATCCGCGCAGCGATGCGATGCGCGACTGGATCAATGCGAAAGTGAAGAAGCGCGAATGGTTCCGTCCGCTCGCGCCGATCGTTCTGCTCGAGGAGGCGGCGCGCTATTTCGATATCCTCCGGCCGTCGCCGTTCATGCAGTTCGCTGCACCCGTGCGGCCCGAGATGGCACGCGTGATTCCGGCGGTGACGCACGTCGACTGCAGCGCGCGCCTGCAGACTGTCGGCCCCGGCGACGATCCGCTGCTGCGCGCGCTGCTCGCGCGCTTTGCCGAGCGCACCGGCGTCGCCGTTCTGCTCAACACGTCGTACAACGGCAAGGACGAGCCGATCGTCGAGACGCCCGACGAGGCGCTCGCGACGTTCCGCGCAACGCCGATGCACGCACTCGCGATGCCGCCGTACCTGCTGCGCAAGCGCACCGAGCCCGAGGCGGTCGCATAAGGCGGCCGGCGTGATCCGCGGTTACCCGGAACGCCCGAGCGTCGGCCGCGACGGTCGCATCGTCCTGCACGTGGCGAGCGGCGCACCGCGTTTCCGGGTGCGCTTTCATCGGGTCGGCGCGACGATCGACGTCGTCGACGAATCGGCGTGGTTGCCCGGCGTCGCGGCGTCCGCTGGCCTCGCCGATGCCGACTGGCATTGGCCGGCGTATCCGTTCACCATCGGGCATTGGCGTTCGGGCGTTTACGTTGCGCAACTGCTGACCGACGCGACCGTCGATGCGCCGCTTTCGCTCGCGGCGACCGACGCAGCGGCGCTTTTCGTCGTCCGCGGTGACGGAAGACGCGCGCTGCTCTACAAGCTGCCCGTCGCGACGTACCACGCGTACAACGGCACCGGCGGCGCCTGCTTTTATTCCAAACCGCCGCGCTCGTCCGATCCGCCGGGAAGCTGCGTGTCACTGCAGCGCCCGGGCGGCGGCATCGGCGGCGACACGTTCGGTGCAGCCGATCATTACGACACGACATCGGCGCGGCAGACGTTCGCGCATTGGGATGCGCCCTTCATTCGCTGGCTCGAGCGCGCGGGCTACGACGCGGATTTTTGCACGGACTTCGATCTGCACGACGGCCACGCACCGCTCGCGACACACCGTTTGCTCGTGAGCGTCGGGCACGACGAATACTGGAGTACGCCGATGCGAGATGCGGTCGAAACGTTCGTCACCGGCGGGGGCAACGTCGCGTTCTTCGGCGCGAATCTCTGCTGGTGGCGCATCCACGTCGTCGCCAGCGGCACCGCGATCGTCTGCCACCAGGGCGGGCCGCACGGCGCGCTCGATCACTGGTGGCCGCGCACCGGCGCGAATCGTCCCGAGGACGCGATGACCGGCGTCAGCTATCGCCATGGCGGCGGCTGGTGGGACGGGCCACGCCGCACGCTCGGCTACGTCGTCCAGCGCGAGAGACA
>DASTIY010000173.1:0-7892 GCA_035717085.1 Casimicrobiaceae bacterium
CCTCCGCCGGCGTTTACTCGGTGTCTGAGCGCGAAGTGGAGTGCCCCGAGTCCCGCCACGCACGCCACTGATTCATGTAGCGGAGTGCCTCGAGTCCCGCCACGAACGCCATTCGGAGTGCGCCGGCTTCCGCCAGGGAAACGAAACGCGCGGCCTGCCGCAACAACCGATCTACGCGACGAGTTGCGCCAGCGCCTTCCCCTCGCGCTCGAGGTCGTCGAAGCTGCCCTCCTCGACGAGGCGGCCGTCGGCGAAGACGAGCACGCGATCGAACTCGCGCGCGAGTTCCGGACGCGACAGCGACCAGATCACGGTGCGCCCCTTCGCCCACGCGAGCACGTTGCGCAGCACGCGCAGTTCGGTGCCCGGATCGAGGCCGGAGGTCGGCTCGTTGAAGACGAGGATGTCGGCGTTCTTGAGGAGCGCGCGCGCGATCGCGAGGCGCTGCCGCTCCGAGTAGGAAAGTCGCGAGCCCGACGAGCCGACGTCGAACTCCAGGCCGAGCTCGACCAGCGCGTCGCACATGCCTTCCTCGAACGCGATGTCGCGCACGAGCGCGCTGATTCGCGATTGCGCGTTCGCCTGGTCGAACGCGACGCGGCCGAACAGCATGTTGTCCTGGATCGACAGCGCGGGGCTGAAGCGATCGCGGTCGAAGAAGTCGACGACGTCGCTGTCCTGGAAACGGCGGCGAAATTCGTTGCGCGCCTCCACCAGGCGCGCCGGCATCGACTCCTCCATGATGCCGAGGCGATGGCGCGCGCGCACCAGCCGGAACGTGAGCGCAAGCAGCCGCGACTTGTCCTGCGGCGACACGGCGCCGAGCCCCCGCTTGGCGAGCCGCGTCACCATCGCCCGGAACTCCGGCAGGTCCTCGGCACTGATGAAGCTGTATTGCTCGAAAAGGTTGCTGTCCGGGGCGACGTCCGCGAAGATCTCGACCATCAGCTCGGCGACCTTCACGCCGGCCGCATACAGATCGTCGAGCAGTCGCACGTCGCGCAGCAGCTCGACGACCGCCGGGTTGTACGCCAGCACGGATGGCTGGAAATCACCGCGCCTGGGCGTCCCGAACAGGAGGTTCTCGGCGACGCTCATGTTGTCGAAGTACGCGTCGCGCTCGAAGAACTCGACGCTTTCCGTGAGTTGCTCGCGCGCCACGCGCTCGTGCACGAGCGAGCGGGCGGCGACCGCCTGTTTGGCGAGCTCCGGATGTCTTTCCGGTTCCGTCGTGCTCGCGAAGCCGAAGCCGATCACCTCGCGCTGCATGTCGACGGTCGCGAGCATCTTCTCCGCGAGCGCTTTCAGCTCCGCACGGTCGGTGACGCCCGCCGAGTCGTAATCGATCCAGTCCGCGCGGATGTCGTACGGACTGTTCCCTGTGGCGATCGCGTCGCGCACGCGCTGCTTGGACAGCTCGACGCCGGCTTCGTCGTATTCCGGAGGATGAACGGGCCGGTGCTTCAGCGCGTAGAACAGGTTGTGCGCGACCGTGCCGCTGAAGACGTGCGCGTTCTGCGCCGCGTACGCGATTCGCCGCCCCGGCACGGCCTGATGGACGTCGCTGAAGTTGACGCCGGCGACGTCGAGCCGGCCACCGCTCGGAAGATTGAGACGTGCGAGCAGGTGCACGAGGTCGTCGCGGCCGCTGTTCCCGTTCCCGACGAGCGCGATGTGCTCCCCGCGCTGGATGCCGAACGACAGCCGGTCGACGCGATTCGTGATGCCGTTCTCGGAGAAGGTGAGGTCCTTCGCCGCGATGTCTCCGGTGAGCGGCGGAATCGCCTCGGGCGCGTCCTCGATGAGCTTGCGCTCGACGAGACCCGGGGGCTCGAACTGCGACACGATCTGCTCGTGCTTGATGCGCACGTCCTCCTTCGTCGCGTACCAGTTGAGGATCTCCTTCCACGGCGACAAGATGTCCTTGTACGCCGCGAGCACCGCAACGAGCGCGCCGAGCGACAGGCTGCCGCGAATCACCAGGTAGCCGCCGACCGAATAGAAGAAGAAGGGGGTGATCTGCGCGAGGAAATTGTTCAGGAACTTGACGAAGAACTTGCGCCGGTAGATCTCGTAGCGGATCGTGAAGATGCGGCCGAGCCGGTCGCTCACGTCGGCGCGCTCGAACTCGGTCGTGTCGTTGCCACGGATCTCGGCGGCGGCGACGACCGTCTCGCCGATGCGATCCGACAGCTGCCGCGCCGTCTGCACCCGGTCCTTGGCGAGCAGGTTGATCGTGCGCTGCAGCCTGGGGATCACGTACATCTGCGGCGGCCACAGCGCGATCGCCGCGAGCCCGAGCCACGGGTCCTGCATGAAGATGAACAGGACGTACGTCGCGAGCAGGCCGCCCTGGAAGATCGGCACGACGAACGATTCGCCGATGAAGCCGCCGACGGGCTCCGTCTCGGCGACGATCATCGGAATGATCTCGCCGGGCGACGTCGTCTTGAAATGCGCGAGCGGAAAGCGCATGACCTGCCAGTACAGGTCGTGACGCAGCCTGCGCAGCGTCCGCTCGCCGACGACGCCCGCGTAGACGTTGATGACGTACTTGAGCGCGCCGTTGATGGTGATCAGCGTCAGCAGCAGCAGCGACAGCGCCATCAGGTACGAGACCTGCGTGACGGGGAAGCCCAGGATCTCCTTCGGGATGTGCTTGCCCTGGAGCGCCTCGTTGACGATCTTCTTGGGCAGCTCGAGGTTCACGTAGATCAGCGGAAAGCTGATCAGCGTGAGCGCGAGGAGCGCGAGCTGGTCGCGCCACGTGTAGCGCAGGATGTAGCGAAAGAGCGACCGGTCCATGAGCGTTGGGCGCGCCGCCGTTCCTCCGCCCGTTCGACGTGCGTCGACGATGGTAGCATCCGCCGACTCGTTCTCTCCACTCCCGGATGCCGGAGAGACTGCCGCATCCGACTCGCTCCGGTCGACATCGCGCGTGGACAGTCCTGCCCAAGCACCGCCTGCACGCCACGCCGCCGGCGTCGTCGCGGTCGTGCTGAAAGGCTATCCGCGCCTGTCCGAGACGTTCATCGCGCAGGAACTGCACGCGCTCGAGCAGCACGGCTTCGCGCTCCGGCTGTTTTCACTGCGCAAGCCGACCGACGCCGCGACGCACCCGTTGCACGCTCGAATCCGGGCGAGTGTCGATTACCTGCCCGAGTACCTGCACGACGCGCCGCTGCGCGTGCTCCGCGCGTGGCGCCACGCGCGACGCCTGCCGGGCTATCGTGCCGCACTGTCGGCATGGCGTCGCGATCTGCGCCGCGACCGCACGCGAAACCGCGCGCGCCGCTTCGGCCAGGCACTCGTGCTCGCCGCGGAACTGCCGCGCGAGATCGTGCACCTGCACGCGCATTTCCTGCACACGCCGGCCTCGGTCGCCCGCTACGCCGCGCTGCTTCGCGGCATCCCGTGGAGCGTGTCGGCGCACGCCAAGGACATCTGGACGCTCCCCGCGTGGGAGAAGCGCGAGAAGCTGCACGAATGCGCGTTCGTCGCGACGTGCACCGCATGCAATGCGGAGCACTTGCGTACGTTCGCGCCGTCGGGTCGCGTGGAGCTCGTGTATCACGGCATCGACACTTCGCGCTTCCCGGCGCCGACCGGCGTGGCGCGGGGACGCGACGGCCGCGATCCCGCCGATCCGGTCCGTCTGCTCTGCGTCGGCCGCGCCGTCGACAAGAAAGGCTTCGACGATCTGCTCGACGCACTCGCCACGCTTCCCTCCGATTGCCATTGGCGACTCGTGCATATCGGTGACGGGCCGCGGCTCGCTGCGTTGCAGGACCGCGCGGCTCGGTTGGGCGTGCAGCAGCGCGTGCAATGGCAGGGCGCGCGTGCACACGACGACGTGCTCGCCGCCTATCGCGATGCCGACCTGTTCGTGCTTCCCTGCCGGATCAGCGACGACGGCGACCGCGACGGGCTGCCGAACGTGCTGCTCGAAGCGCAGAGCCAACGCATCGCCTGCGTGTCGACACGGGTATCCGGCATCCCGGAGTTGATCGCCAATGAAGAGTCGGGCCTGCTGGTCCCGCCGCGCGACCCGCGCGCGCTCGCCGGCGCCATCTCCCGCCTGATCGCCGATCCCGGCCTGCGCCACGCGCTGGCCGAGGCCGGTTTTGCACGGACGACGCAGGCTTTCTCGCTGACGCGCGGGATCGCGCAGCTTGCCGCGCGCTTCGACGCGTGCCTCGTGCGATGAACGTCGCGTTCTACGCGCCGATGAAGCCGCCGGATCACGACGTGCCGTCGGGCGATCGCGCGATCGCGCGTGCGCTGATCGCCGCATTGCGGGCCTGCACGCACGACGTGCACCTCGCGTCGCGGCTGCGCACGTTCGATCGTCAAGGCGACGCCGACGTGCAGGCACGTCACGCCGACGAAGGCACGCGCGAGGCGGCCCGGCTCGTCGCGGCGTACGCTGCGCGACCACCCGACCTGTGGCTCACCTATCACCTGCATCACAAGGCGCCGGATTTCGTCGGTCCGCGCGTCACGCGCGCGCTCGGCATTCCGTACGTCGTCGTCGAAGCGTCGATCGCGCCCGCGCAGGCCGATGGCCATTGGGCGCTGGGCTACGAAGCCGCGTACGACGCGATTCGCGGCGCCGACGCCGTCGTTTGCGTCAATCCGGCCGACGTGCGCGAGGTTCGCAACGCGCGCCCACCCGCCGCACTCGCGTTCCCGCTCGTGCCGTTCATCGACACGCGCGCATTCCCGCCGCGCGCCGATGCACGCTCGTCAGGTCCGCCGCGCATCGCGACGGTCGCGATGATGCGCGCCGGCGCGAAGCTCGCGTCGTACCGGCTCATGGCGGCGGCGCTGACGTCGCTGGGCGATGTCGCGTTCGAGGTCGTGCTCGTCGGCGACGGCGCCGCGCGCGCCGAAGTCGCCGCATTGTTCGCGCCGCTCGGCCAGCGCGTCTCGTTCGCCGGCGCGCTCGACGCAGCGGGCGTCGCCGCGACGCTGCGCGCTTGCGACCTGTTCGCGTGGCCGGCGATCGACGAGGCGATCGGCATCTCGCTTCTCGAAGCGCAGGCGTGCGGCTTGCCGGCCGTCGCCGGCGCATCGCCCGGTGTCGCAAGTGTCGTCGCCGACCGGCGCACCGGCTTCCTGACGCCGATGCACGACGCCGTCGCGTTCGCGGCGGCGATACGGGCGCTCGTCGTCGACCCGAGGTCATGCGCGGCGATGGGCGCCCACGCTTCGGCGCACGTGCGGGCGCATCACGACCTGCGCGCAGGCGGTGCGCGACTCGATGCGATCCTGCGCGAAGTCGTCAGTGCGCGGCGGCGGCCCGCGCCGCCGCCGCATCCGCCTGGGCTTGCTGCAGCGCTTCCCTGAGCGAGGCGAGCGCGTGCAGATCGTTGGCGATGTGACGCGACAATTGCCGCATGACGTGCAGCGCGGTGTCCGGGCGACTCGTCGCCAGGCGGACGAACACGTCGGGCGAGATGCGCAGCGCACGCACCTTGCCCTTCGCGCGCACCGTCGCCGTCCGCGGCTCGTTGATCAGCACGCCGATCTCGCCCGGCATGCTGTGCGGGCCGAGCGTCGCGACGACGAAGCTGTCCCCCGCGGTCTCGGCGAGCACCTCGGCGTGTCCGTCGAGAATCACGTACGCGCAATCGGCAGGCTCGCCCTGCCGCATCAGCAGATCGCCGTCGGCGAACGAGTGCACCTGCCCGGTGAACACGAGCAGCTTGCGCTCGGCCGCCGACATGCCGCTGAAAAGCGGCACCTTGGCGAGCATTTCCGCGTCCTTCGCAACAGGATCCACGCCGTGCCTCTCCGCCGTGCACCGTCCGGATGCCGCGCGCTGCGCGAGCGGCCGATACAGCATACGGCATGAAACGGCGGCTATGGAAGCCATGACGAGCTACGACGACGAGTTCTACCGCGACATCCTCGAGGGCCTGGCCGTCGTCGACGACGATCCGTGGCCGCGCGACATCCTCGACACGCTGACCCGGTTTGCGCAACCTCGCCTGGGCGCCGCGCTGAACGCGAACCAGATGGCGAGCAAGCGGTGGCTCGCCGACGCGCTCGCCGCACATGCCGGCACCGCGTTCACGCGGGTGGCGATCCTCGGTGGCTGGGTCGGCGCGCTCGGCGCGATGCTGCTGCACGATCGTCGCTTCGCCATCGGCCACGTGACGAGCGTGGACATCGATCCGGAATGCGAGGCCGTCGCCGGCGCGCTCAATGCGACGCACGTTCGTTCCGGCCGGTTCGCCGCCCGCACCGCCGACATGCACGCGCTCGACTACGCCGCCGAGCGCTTCGATCTCGTCATCAACACCAGTTGCGAGCACCTCACGGATCTCGCGCGCTGGTACGCGCGTCTCCCGGATGGACAGCTCGTCGTCCTGCAGTCGAACGACTATTTCGCGTGCGCCGAGCACGTCAACTGCGTGCCGGATCTCGCCGCCTTCGCGCGACAGACGCCGCTACGCGAGCTGCAGTACGAAGGCGAGCGGCGGATGCGCCGCTACACGCGCTTCATGCGCATCGGGCGGGTGTAACGCACGGCGCAGCGAACGCGGCCGGCGCCGAAAGCCATCGCACCGCAGGATGGCACGCCGTCGCGTCCAGCAGCGCGCGGACGCCGAGCCACGCGTCGTCACCGAACGCGAGGTGATGCGTCAGCACGCCGGTGGCCTCGTCCGCGTCGCAGGCTCCCGTCCGGCGAGCGGCGAGGTGCTCGACCACGCGCGACACCATCGACGCGAGACCGATGAACCGGCGCTCCCGCCGCCAGGCGATCGGGTCGACGTGCGTGTTGACCTGTGGCAGGTTCGCCGCGGCCTCGCGTGATGCGCGCGGTCCGAACCGCGACAGTCCGGCGAAGCCGAGCCGCGGCAGATGCGGCACGAGCTCGCTCGTCATCCGATTCCACGGCGGCACGAGGATCGGTACGAAGCGCTCGCCGAACATCGCCACGAGACGCCCGCGCCCCGCCTCGAGCTCGCCCTGCATCGACGACGCGTCGCGATGCGCGGCGAGCTCGGCGCTGCGCTCGCCGGGTGCCGCGTGATTGCGATGGGCGTAGCCGTGCTGCACGATCGTCGCTTCGGGGCACGCATCGACGGCCGCCACGAGCGTCGCGTCGGTGCCCGCCGGAATCGCCGCGAGGGCAACGGACACCGCGTAATCGTGCGCGAGACCGAGCAGGTGGCGAAGCGCCGGCGTGTCGGTGCACGCGTCGTCGTCGCGCCACCACAACGTCGCGCAGCGATTCGCCGCGCGCCAGCGATCGAGCTCGCGCAGCAGCGGCTCGGTCACGCGGCGCTTCGCTCGCCGTCGGCGCGTGCCGCGAGCAATTCGCGCAACAGAGTGGCGGTGCGGTGCGTGCCGTCGCTCTCGAACGGCCATGGGGCGAACGTCCGCGTCGCGGCGTGGTCGACGGCCGCGGCAAGCGACCGCGGCGTCAGCGTGCGATCGTCGACGACGACCGCGAGCCCGAACTTCGCGAGCCGCTCGCCGCGAGCGCGCTGCTCGGTCTCGCCGTTGCCGGTGAACGGCACCACGACGGGCGCCGCGCCGCTCGTCATCACGTCCATCGTCGTGTTGTAGCCGCCTTGCGAGATCGACACGCGCGCGCGTCGCAACAGCGCCGCGAAATCGACGCGGGAGCGCTCGACGATCGCGTTCGGTCCGCACGCGCGCGCCAGCCGTTCCATGCCGTCGGGGCGAATGTTCGGACCGGCCAGCACCCGCCACGTCAGGTGCGCGAGCCGCGACAACGGCTGCGCGGCGAGCGCCGTGGCGAGTAGTTCGACACCGACACCCCCGCCACCTGCCGACACGACGACTTCGTCACGAAAAGCGGGGTCGGACCCTGCTTTCGCAGAAGCAGGGTCCGACCCTAGGTCGCGGTCGAGCAC